>NZ_BAAGXC010000001.1:0-242277 GCF_054780035.1 Mariniluteicoccus endophyticus
GCCGCACCCACGTCCACTACCGGGACGAGGACAGCGACCGCGCTACACCACTATCGGGGACTCAACTCGACATGGACGTGTACTTCTGTGACCCGCACAGTCCTTGGCAGCGCGGAAGCAACGAGAACACCAACGGGCTCCTGCGCCAGTACTTCCCCAAAGGCACCGATCTGAGCCTCCACAGCCCCGAAGACCTCGAGCTCGTCGCGCAACGGTTGAATGGCCGACCACGCAAAACGCTCGACTGGGCGAACCCAGCCGAGCGTTTGCGTGATCTACTACCGGCCTAGACCATCAGGTGTTGCGAGGACCGCAAGAATCCACCTGAGTCGTTCAGGGTGCGGGGCCGTCGCGTCTCTCCGCGACGGACGCGCGCATGGAGCGCGGGGCGGTGCAGAGTCCGCGCAGTTTGGCCAATACCGCAGGATCGTTCACGGCGGTAGCGAGGCCCTGTGCGTGCCGCGAAGCAGCGGCGAGTCGCGCGCCGAGCGTGGCGTCAGGTGATGGTGTGGGGGCGGTGGACGTAGCGGCGGGGGTTTCGGTGTAGGTGCTCATACCGTTAGGTGCGGAGTCCCACCCCCAAATCAAGGCGCGGCGCGCTCGGCGGGGTTCGCGGCGTAGATCATCTTCAACAGCGCCTCATCGTCGCGCAGACTGTCCAGCGTTTCACCGTTCAGTAATCGCAGCAGCACACCATCACCCATCGGAGTGCCCGCATGCTTCGGGTCAGGGTGCCCGAGCACGATCCGCAACAGCGCAGACCACGAGCGGGGCGGTATGCCGAGCAGTATCGGGATCGCGTGGTCACGGCGCAGTACCTCAACGCCGCGCTGCCGAGAAGACAGATCGGCAAGCCGGTAGGCCACATGTTCGACGCACTCGGCAACGAGCGCAGCATCCCAGCCCGCAGACTCTAATAGCGTGACCGTGGCAGAGAGCATCGCGGCCACCCGCGCCTCGTGCTCGCTCTCGTCCGCGTCGCCGTCATCATGGTGCGTGAACGCCGGATGGTAGTCAGCCAAGCGCTCACGCTCGGCAAACCGCACAGCATCGTGAAACCCGGCGATCCGAGCGGTGTGACGCACCTTGCTGGCAGAGGTCAGCATCCCAGCGGCACGAGTCTCCGCGTGACAGGTGATCTGCACAGCACGCGTCACCACCGCCCACGGGTTGACAGCGTTCCTGGTCGAGGGCGCGAGCATCACCTCGAACGCGGCGGACGCCACCGCCCAAGCATCCAAGCCATGCTTACGTGCAAGTGGTCGGTACTTGATCGCCGTATAGCGCATGAGGTCGGCGGCTTCAGGCTCACCCCGCCATGCGCCCGGCCCGGCGTCGTGTAACCGGATGAGGAGGGAACGTAGAACTTCTGGGCTCTCGAAGCTGCTGCTGGTCGAGCCAGTCGTTCCCGCAGCATCGTTGGTAGCGGGTGAGGTGTGTTCGTCCACGGTGACGCCTCCCACAAGGGAGGTGCGGCACCGGAACCCAAATCAAGACAGGCGTTAATGCGCCAGCTACGCCTGCCGTTCGTCAGCAGAAGTACTGTCCTGTCACCCCTCGAGTCGGGTATGCGATCCAGCAATCGGGCGGAACCGTCTGCGGACGACAGGCCCGCAGTGGTTCCGCCCGATTGCTGATCCGATGGGCTATTCGGCTTGTCGTGCTGCCTGTGGGAGCCGCGCGAGGGCTGCCCCGCCGATCACAGCGAGCATGGCGGCGGTGATGACCATCGCGCTGGTGAAGCCCCACTGTCCGGTGCTGATGCCGGTGAGGAGTGGGCCGCCCGCGAGTCCTGCGGCGTAGGCGAGGTTGTAGAGCGCGAATGAGCCGCCGAGCGTCGGTGGCGTGGACTTGTATCCCTGTTCGCTGATGAGCGTGGTGGCCGGGGCCAGCAGCAGTGCCGAGGACGCTCCGAGGAGGATCATGCCGATGCAGGTCTGCCACAATTCGGTGGCGAACCCGGTCACCACGAGTGCGGCGGTGACCGCGACGACCCCCGCACCGACGAGCAGCCTGGGTGATGCGGTGGACACCAGGCGACCGACGATGGGGTTCGCGATGATCGAGGCGAGGGCAGCGAGCCCGAACAGCAACCCGATCGTCAGCGAACTTGCCCCCAAATGGACCGGGAGCACCGGCTCGATGCCAGAGAGCACTGCCGCGCCGACCGCGACGGCGAGAACGATAGAGAATGACCCCGGCACTTTGAGTACCGCGAGCGGCCCCGCCGTGTCATCGGTGACGCGGGGCGAGTCCTTCACGAGCACGATCCGCAACACTCCATCGGCCAGTGCGACCGCGGCAGCGAACAGAAACGGAGATGCGGTGCCGAAGTGCTCGACCAGAAACCCGGCCAACGGCGGACCGATCAGCACACCGAGGGTAATGGTGGACAGTGCGATACCCATCGACTGGCCGCGCTTTTCCATCGGGGTGGTGGCCGCGATCAGCGAGAGGGCTGCGACCCACGACATGCCACCCGCGATGCCTTGGGCGAGGCGGGCGACGAGCAGCAGCCAGTACGGGCCGCCGGTGGCGAACAGCAGCGTCGCCGCCGCAAGCCCCACCAGGCCGATCAGCAGCGGTGTGCGGGGGCCGTACCGGTCCACGATGCGCCCGGCGAACAGCGTTGCGATGATCATCGCCGCTGCGTACGAGGAGAACAGGATCCCGGTTGCCTCCGGCCCCACTTCAACGACGGAGGGCAGGAGCGGGAGAACTGGGACGGCGAGGCCGTGCACGAGCATGTCGGTGAACAGCGCGGCGGACGATACGACCAGCGCGCGCGTGGGAGTGGTGCCCCCGGCAGGGGCGGTGTGTGGAGTTGTCATGGAAATGAGTGGTCTTTCTAGGAGATCAACCCCCGAACCAGCGCGGCGACCGCGCTTTCAAGGTGTGGGGATTGTGGAAGGTCTTGTGGGCGGGTCACCGCGGTCACGGTGAGCCCCTGAAGCAGGACGAGCGCCAAGCCCGCGATCTGCGCGGGAGGCAGGGCGGTCGTCACGGAAGTGTCGGCAGCGATCAGCTCGCTCAGGCGGGCATGCCAGACATCCAGACCGGCCCCCTTCTCCGAAGCGTCATCGAACGCCTGCGGTGCGACCAGCACCGTCGAAGACGCCAGCGCCCTGAACAACGGATCAGCACTCAATAGGCGCACGTACTCCGACAGCAGGCGGGCCAGCCCGGTGGCTGCGTCCGGGGTCACCTCGGACGGGAACAGTCGGTCGGCATACTCACCCCAGCCCCATGCGAGGGCATCGCGCAGGAGCGTGGCCTTGTCTCGGAAGTGATGATGCAACGCACCGCGGGTCACTCCCGCCTGTTCTGAGATCGCCTCGAACGTTGCCCCCCGCCACCCCTTCTCCTCGAAGGCCATCAACGCCGCCTCACACAGCGACAGACGCGTATGCTCCGCGTCCTCAACCGAACGTCTCATACATACAGGCTAACACGTACGTAAATGACCGCCACAACCTTCTCCCGCCAACAAGCAGTGATGCACGTATGCCACCGTGGGTGGGGCGTGCGCACCTCCCTCATGAGACGACTCATGAGGGAGGCCGAGATGAAGGGCGGGGTGATCCTGTTTCGCGGCAGCGGGGCTGCCGCGCGCCGGTATGTCGAGGCTGACCGTTCCCGCGCCGACGAGTATTACCTCGGCGCAGATAACGCCGTCGCGGAGTACGCCGTGCTCGACTCTCGCGGCGAGGTCACCGCTACCCGTTCCCTCAGTGCCGAGGAGTATGAGGGGTGGGTGGACTGGACGGAACCGATCACGGGCGAGTCGATGGGCACCCCACGCGCGGCCGCAGAGGGCACTAAGGGTTCGCCGTTGTTCGCGGAAATGACAATCAACGCCCCTAAGTCCTTGTCAGTCGCTGCCGCTCTACATCCCGAAGTGTCGGCGGCGCTCGATGCTGCGCAGCAGGACGCGCTGGCTGAGATTCGCCGCTGGCTCGGCCAGCACTCCGTCACGAGGGTCGGGCCACGTGACGCACGGGAAGTGCTGCCCATCGAGCAGATGCAAGTCGTCGGCATCACTCACAAGACCTCACGGGCGGGTGATCCGCACCGGCACATCCACATGCAGATCGGCACTCGGGTGTGGGCGGCTGGAAAGTGGCGGGCGCTCGATACGGCGGCGTTGTTCAAGCAGCAGGGCGCGATCCGTGCGATGGGCGCTGCTGTGATCGCCGCGCACCCCGAACTTGCCCAGGCGTTGAGCCGCCACGGTCTGACCCTCAATCCTGTATCCGGTGAAGTGGCGGAGTTGCAGCCGTTCAATGGGGTGATGTCGAAGCGGTCGGCGCAGATCAGACGCAACCTTGACCGGCTCGAAGCCGAATGGGAAGCGGCGCATCCCGGCGAGACGCTCGGCCCGGTGATGACGGCGAAGTTGCAGGGCATCGCCTGGACACATCAGCGGCCAGGGAAGAAGCCCGCTGATTTGAAGGATGAGCAGTGGTGGGTGCAGGAACTCGCCGACGCCGGATACGACCCCGCTGAGCGGCAACGCAGCACCGTGCAGCGCCCAGCGCAGGTGGATGGTCTTGCGGTGCAGGAGGTTGCATCGCGGGCGCTGGATCGCTGCGCCGCCGCATCATCCGCATGGACTAGACACAGCGTGCAGGAGCATGTCACCCGCATCACCACCGAGGCAGGCGTGCAGGCAGCACCCGCTGAGTTGCGCGAGTTCATCACGATAGCGACCGATCTTGCGGTCGCGGATTGCTTCTCCGTGCTCCCGCCGGATGCCGCGACACCGGAGCATGTCGCCCACCTGACCAATCTCATCGTGGTCGCCGCGGAAACCGCGCTCCGCGACCAACTCACCGCCGCTACACCGGAGCAAGAACTGGAGAATCCGGACGTGACCCATGCTGCACGAACTGCGGGGCTGGATGAAGGGCAGGCGGTGGCTGCTGCTGCGGTTGCCTCGTCTGACCCGTTGGTGATCGTGGAGGGCGCGGCAGGGAGCGGGAAGACGACGATGCTGCGCACCGCCATCGACGTCAGCGCTGAGCACGGGCGTGCATCGCGGGTAGTTGCACCAACGCTGCGCGCCGCGCAGGTCGCGCACGACGAACTCGGCGTCCCCGCCACGAGTGTTGAGGCGCTCGTGCATGCGCACGGATGGCGCTGGAACTCCGATGGCGTATGGACACGCCTCACCGTCGGAGACGTTGACCCCGACACCGGACGCACCTACACCGGCCCAACCGAAGAGGCACGACTGTCGCGGGGTGAGCGGGTGATTGTGGACGAGGCCGGGATGCTCGACCAAGACACCGCCCGCGCACTCCTCACCATCACCCAAGAGGCAGGCGCGACCGTCGCGCTCGTCGGAGACCGCGCCCAACTCCCCGCTGTCGGACGGGGCGGGGTGCTCGACATGGCCGCACAGCTCAGAGGCCGCACATATGACATGGCCGAACTGCACCGCTTCGCCGACGCCGAGTACGCGTCACTCACGTTGACGATGCGCGACCGGGAGAACCCCGGCGAGTTGTTCGACCGGCTCGCCACGATGGGCCTCGTGACGCTGCACGCGGATGAGGAGCACGCCCGCGACCACATCACGGACCACGCGAGCGTGGGTGAGGCGATCACGGTCGCCTCGAATGATGAGGCAGCTGCGTTGAACGAGCGCATCCGCGCGGCGCGAGTCGACCGTGGTGAGGTCGATGACACGATCACAGTGACCGGGAGCGACGAGCTGCCTATCGGACGGGGTGACCTGATCCAGACTCGGAAGAACGACACCGGGTTGGGTGCGGCGAACCGGCAGCAGTGGATCGTCCAGCACGTCGCTGAGGATGGCACCGTCTACGCCCATGAAGCTCCTAGCGGGCGCAAGAACCTTCGTACCGTCGCCCTGCCGCCTGAGTATGTGAGCGAGCATGCGCACCTGTCCTATGCGGCGACCGCTTACGGTGTCCAAGGCGCGACCGTCGATGCCTCCAACACTGTGCTGTCGGAGGCCACCAGCGCGGCAGCCGTCTACGTCGGTATGACCCGAGGACGCGACACCAACAGGCCGCACATCATCGCCGAGGACATGGCGGATGCGCGGGCGCAGTTCATCGAGGCGATGAAACGAGACCCCGCCGACCGTGGCCTTGACCATGCCACCGCACATGCTGTTGAAGCTGTGCGGGGCATCGTCAAGAACGGCCCGATACGCCGAGTCACGGCCGAACTCGCCAGGCTCGACCGTTAAGCCGAGCGTGCAGAACAGGCGGCGGAGCGATGGGAGCAGACCAGCTACAGGGTCGACGCTCAACGCGCCGCGCACCGGGCCGAGACCGATGAGAGCACCGCCGTGCTCCGCAACGCCGAGGAAGAGGCCGCACGGGTGCGTGCCGAGGTCGCTGCGCCCCTCACCGCGCAAGCCGAACGCGACGGAGCCGCGTACCTCGCCAGCGCCGAAGAAGAGCGGACAGCGAGCACGCGCCTCGCTGCCGTTGGGCGGTTCGGGCGGCGTAAGGCTCGCGATGAGTACCGCACCGCGAGAGAACAGACGCAGGTCATGCGAGATCGCGTCCGCGATGTGTGGGAGGCCGAGCCGCCGCGAACTCCCAGTGCGCTACCCGAATGGGCTGCACGGGTAGCGGAGCGGCGAGCAGAGGATGATCCGCGAGTGCGGGACGTTGCCCAAGCTGTCGAAGTCGCGCACGCCGAGCGAGTCGCAACGGGTGAGCGTCACCGGAACGAACGCCTGGTGCTTCTGGCGAGCGAGTACGGGTCTGAGAACGCGCGTGCTCACCAGTACGGGATGCGCGCCCTCAACCCCAGTCGTAACGCCCGCGACGCTCGCGCACGCGCAGCGCTCCTTCGTGCCGAGAGTGAGGAGATCCGCGGCCTCCCGGTCAACGATGCCGCCAAGCTCATCGAGTCCAAGCGTATGGAACGAGAGCGTGCGCAGCAGCAAGCCGAACAGAGGCAACGCCAACTCTCTTCGCCCGAACCGGTGGCGCGTCAAGGCCGGGATTCGCGGCCTGAACGCGGGATCGGACTGTGAACCGCCCTCCTGCGGTGCGCGCGCTCGTAACCCCTGGCTGAGGTGTGTTCATGGTGAGGCCCTTTGACCGTTCCTATGCTTCGGTCGGGGCGAGGTCGGTGTCTGTATGGATGCGTAGCGCGGTGATGAACTCTTGGTAGAGGGTGTCGCGGTTGAGGAGTTCGCGGTGGGTTCCTGCATCTCGCACACTACCGTTTTCGAGGACGACGATCTGGTCGGCATCGAGCACGGTGGATAGGCGGTGCGCGATAGTGACGACTGCGCCCTCTCGCGAAGCGGTGGCGATGACGTTTTGGATGGCCGCTTCGGTCGTCGCGTCGAGCTGGGCGGTTGCCTCGTCCAGTAGCAGCACGTTCGGGCGGCGAACCAGTGCTCGCGCGACGGCGAGGCGTTGACGCTCCCCGCCCGAGAGACTGGTCTCGGCAACGTTCGCGTCCAGTCCGCCATTGAGGGATCGAATCTTCTGATCCAGTCGCACTGACGCGAGCGCCTCCCATGCTTCGTCGTCGGTGGCGTCGGGAGCGCGGAAGAGCACGTTGTCGCGAACGGTGCCGGGGATGACAGGGGTTTCTTGTTCGACGTAGGCGATGCGGGACCTGACATCATCAATGCTCAACCGGTCATAGGGAATACCGTTCAGTTCGAGTCGCCCTGAGGTGGGTTCGATGAAGCGCAGCAGCAGCGAGAAGACAGTGGTCTTTCCCGCACCGGACGGGCCGACGAGTGCGACGTGCCCCTTGCGTGGAATGGCGAGCGTTACGTCGTGCAGTGCGGGGGCTTCTGCGTCGGCGTAGCCTGCGGTGACCGCACGGAGCGCGAGGACCGGAGCATCGGGGTTGCTCAGGTGGGCAGATGCGTCGGCGGGGCGAGCGTGCGTGTCTTCGAGTTCGAGGTGTTCGGTCTCGCGGATGCGCGCGGCGGCGGCGAGGCCGCTCTGGAGGGTGGCGAAGGCCCCGGCCAGTGCGGTGATTGGGTCGACGATGTTGAAGGCGTACAGCAGGAACGCAACGAGAGTGGACACGGCAAGCTCGCCGAGCGCGACTCGTCCCGCGCCGAGGCCGAGGATGACGATGATCGCCAGTTGCATCCCGCCGCCCGCGACCGTCCACGCCAGTGCCGAGAACCAGACCGAGCGGATAGCGTGCCGGGCAGATTCTTCGGCTTTCGTGTTCACGCGTGCGATCTCGCGGTGCTCGGCGCGGCTGGATTTCACCGTGCGCAGGGCTCGCACCCCGCCCTCCAATGTCGCACCGAGGTCTCCGATGGCGTCCTGGGCGCGTTTGTCTGCTTTACCGATCTGCGGGACGAGCACACCGAACAATGCGCCGACTACGACGAGTGCGAGGAGCGTGGTCAACAGGAGAGGCCAGTCGAGGATCGCCATCAACACGATGGTTCCGACCAGGGACACCATGCCGTTGATAAGTTGCACGAGACTGTTCGTCGTCGCCTCCCGCAAGAGCAGCGTGTCGCTAGTTACGCGGGTGATGAGTTCGCCGGTCCGGAAGCGCTGAATCTGTTCCAGCTTCGCCAGGAAGAACCGGCTGACCAGGCCACGGCGAGCATCAAGCACGATGCGTTCCGAGAGCCTGCCTAGCAGCACGCTCTGGGCGAGGTTCGCGATGATCCCGACGATCAGGATCAGCACCAGGACTGTGACCGGACCGGCGAGGTCGAGATCGGTGCCGAGCGAGTCGAGCACCCACTTGGTGACCATCGGTGTTGCAAGCGTGATCGCCGTCGCGAACAATCCCAGTAGCACGCCGATGATGAGGGTTCGCAGGTGCGGACGCGAGTACGACCACAACAGTGCGATGCCTTCGCGGAACGGGACCGCAGGGCTACCCGACTTCGTGTCGTCGATATCGTCAATCGGAGATTCAGAGGCGTTCATCGTGTCTTTCGTGATCGTCTTCAGTGTGCGTTATCGGAAAGCGCGGCTGATGGCGCTGCCGGTCTGGAACAGGTGAAGCCAGACCATGAGTTTCTGCAGCGGACGCAACGGCACCCCGACCAAGCGCCGCCAACCTGTGCGCCTGGTCCATGAGGTGGTGATGGTGACCTGCGTGCCACCGGTCGTCGGTGCAAGCGTGAACTCGGTGAGGATAGGACGACTCTGCGACGCATCCGGATACTCGAAGCTCCACGCCAGCCGGTGAGGGCATTCTGCGGTCACGAGTTCGATGAGGCGACGACGGAAAAGCGGCTTGATCTTCAGGGGCTTCCCATCCTGGCGCGCTTCGGGCGCTCGGCCTTCCCATACCGCGCCAGGGCGCGCCTCCTGGCCCGAGAGCTCGATCGAGCCGACGCTGACCTCCCACTCGGGCACGCGCACAGGGTCGGCAAGGAAGGCCCAGACCTGTGCGGCTGGGGCGGGGACGAATGTCTCCTGCGTGCCGGTAGTCCGGCCCTTCGACACGCTCGGCTCAGGCGCTGTCGCCATACCACCTGCGACGCTCCGGTCGAGGCGTTCCAAGACTTCCTGCGGCGTCGCATCGAGTCGGTGCAGAATATCCGCGATCAGGCCGCTGGGCTCGGCCAGGAGTTCACGGAGCACCGCCGCCGCGCTGCCATCCCGACTCTTCCCGCCTGCACGCCCGATCAGGTCAGCGGCGCGCTGCTTCAACTCGTAGCCATCGGTCTCGTGGAACACGATCCGTCCAGGATCGGGCAGCACCGCCCGTACGCCCAGGGACGCCAGCTGCGCGTCATGCTGCTCGCGCACCGCCCGGCGCGCATCATCGATGCCGATCCCCATCTCCCGAAGCACGCGTCCTGCGACCTGATCCGACAACACGAGCGCAAGGAAGAGATGCTCGATGTCCGCCTCCCGTAGCCCTTGTCGCGACGCCTCTTCCAAAGCCGTCAAGGACAGCACCTGACTCGTCTGCGCGGCCTGAACGAACTTACTCATGGCTTCCTCCTGGCAATCGGGATCGAGGGATCGACCCTCTTGGAATGCTTCTTGTGCGCGGCCTGACGGCTCACCCCAAGCGCATCAGCGATCTCCTGCCACGTCATCCCCGCCCGCAGCGCTGCCTCGACCTGCCGCAACTCCAACGTGTCTGCAAGCACCCGCAACGACGCGACCGCCCGCAGCCCCGCCCTCGGATCGGTGGTGTCCGCCGCGACCTCGGCGACTTGTGAAGACTCCATACTGTCAACCTACGTTGCACATGCCTGCCTGTCAACCTGAGTTGCAGATTGCGGATGATCGTCGCCTGGAGAGAGCGTTCGTTACAAAGGCAGCTTGATAAGCTGTAACCTCGAAATACGCACGATCATAGGTGAGTGCGTTTGGGGTACCTCGGCTAGCCGAGGTCGAGGTGTTCTGCAACATATGCCGCAGGGAGGACTACAGCTCCGCTGTGGCGGTCCTGGCGTCGGACGACGAGTGAGCCGTCGGGGCGTACGTCCTTGACGGTCCAGCGGTCGCCGTTCCGGACCCAGCCGTTGCGCAGGGTGCGCAGGCGACGATCGTTCTTGCGGGTGATGATCCAGTCGCCAGCAGACGCATGGGTGCCGTCGATCAGGGTGACAACTCGCCCGTGGGCGACACCGCGCTCGGCTTGGGCGCGGATGTTGAGGTCGCGCACTGTGCCGCTGGTGTCGGCGATCAGGATGCTGGCTCGCCCGTGGGCGATGTCGTGCTTCCAGGCGGCGTACGCGACCTCGGTCATGGACTCGCCCGTGCCATCGTCGACTCGCCCGTGGCCGATGTAGGTGTCGATGATCTCGGCTCGCCCGTGGCGCAGATCGAGGCTGGCAAGCTTCTCCCACTCGTTCGTGAACCGGTGGATGTCGGAGAGCTCCGGCGCTTCGCCCCTCGCCTCGACGAGCATCCCGAAGGCGCCTCCGGCTTCGACCGACTGGAGTTGCGCCCAGTCGCCGACCAGGAGCACCTTCGCTCCGGCCTGTTCGGCGTGGGCGGTGATCCGATCGAGCGTGAGGGTGCCGGCGAGGGTGGCTTCGTCGATGATGACGAGCTGACCGCGACTGAAGCGCACGTGACCCTGCTGGTGCTCGTACAGCCACTTCGCGGTGTTCTCGGTGCCGACGCCGAGCTCCTCCGCGAGGACAGCCGCGGCCGCGGCGCTCGGGGCGGGGCCGACCACGCTGTTGCGTCCGTGCTGGTGCGTCCATGCCTGCTTGAGTGCGCGCAGGGCGGTGGTCTTGCCAGCTCCGGCCGGGCCGACGAGCAGATCGAGTTGCCGCCCGGAGACGGCGACCTTCGCGATGGCCTCGGCCTGCTCGGAGCTGAGTCGATGGCCCTTGACCGGTTGTCCGGTGACCGTGTCGACGACCTCGATGTCCACCGTTGGGGGCGGCGATCGCCTCCGCCCGTTTCAGGAGTCGGTTCTCGGCCGCGAGCAGGTGTTCAGCGGAGAAGACCGTGGAGTGCTTCGGACGGAACTCGCTGCTGCCATCGGGGCGCGTGAATGCGGCGGGTGTCGTCGCCAGGTTGGGCGGGGTTAGCCGGAGAGAGCCCTGCTCAGCGGCCTCGACGATCAGCCCCGTGATGGCTTCCCGGTCGCGGGCGGAGGCGAATCGCCAGCCGAGGGTCTGGCGGGCCGTCTCGGCGTACAGGTTGGCGCGTCGCCAGGTCGATCGCTTCTCGCCGACCGCCATCACCACGGAGCCGCCGATTTCCTCGACGAGGTCGAGTGGGACGTCGTCTGCGCGGAGCAGGCGCTGCGGGGTGTTGGCGAGAGTGTTCTGCGCCCAGGTCGTCGCGTCCTCTCCGAGCAGGTCCGTCGCGCGGCTGCGCCACTCGGCTGTGAGGGCGACGAGCGAGTGGAGGTGCTTCGAGGGCCGGGTGGTCAGGTTGGCGGTCTGGCGCAGCTTGTTGATCGTCGAGCGTTTGGGTTGGTGGCCGTGCTTGGCGACGTACTCCTCGATCGCGGTGGCCGTCGCGGCGTCGATGTCCCGCGACCGTTGCGAGAAGGCCGTGACGACCTTGTGCGGTACGCCGGTGATCTCCCAGGCGGGGTTGCGGTCGCGGCCCCGTGCTCGCCGTTCCCAGTCGACGCCGAGCGCTCGGGTGAGGTGGTCGCTGAAGATCGCTTCGTGCAGCTCGGACACGGTGACGGTCCAGTGGTGCAGCGGGGTGCCGTCGAGGGTGCGCCACTTGCCGTCGCGCACGGTCTTGACCTTGTTGGAGATGACGACATGGGTGTGTAGGTGCGGGTCGTTGGCGCGTGAGTCGTAATGGTCGAACGCGGTCGCGACCACGCCGGTGGTGTCGAGCTGCACGACCGATCCACGCGGTTCCTTCGCACCCGCCCGCGTGGCGACGATCTCGCGCTCGACGAAGTCGAGTGCCTCGGCGACGGCCTGAAGGTGGGCGTCGGCAATGATCGCCTGCGTCCCGGCATCGGCGACCGCCCACAGGATGCTGGCGGACTTCGGGATCGAGAACGTCATGTCGAACCCGGCCACCGCCTGCCTGCACCTGCCCGTGTCGGGCTGCTTGTAGGCGCGGAAGCGGGAGCCGAGTTGCTCGCCCGTGACCGGGTCCTGGCCGTGGCCGATGAGTCGTCGGAGATGCTCCTCGGTGACTTCGTCGCCGACCTTGATCTCGGTGTCGAGGCTGGCGACGCCGGAGCCGAGCCAGTAGCCGGGCGGGGTGCCCTCCTCTGCGTAGTAGCGAGTCAGCGGACTACGCAGGGACCTGTCCCCGTCTCCCACCGCGACCGTACGCAGCAGGTAGTCGACCCCCTGGCCGGTATGCATCGACTTGATCGTCACGGTCACCACGACCACCTCCATTCAGGAGGTAGGTGTGAGGGCGGGACCGCCGCTGCGTTCGGCTGTCAGCCGGGGACGGGCGACCTCGGTTGCAAGAAGCGTGGAACGAGGTCAGAGGAGGCGGAGGAGCGGGACGGGCGGAGACTCAGGAGCCAAGAAAAGGACAATGAGGAAGTGGACGAGCAGGAAGACGATAAGCAGAAGAAGCGAGACGCGGGTAGAGACAGGCGGGACGAGAGAATGGCGCCCGTGAGCACCCTGGCCGACGCCGTACTCCCGCTGATCCGCACGCGGTCCGACCTCTACCGCTACAGCGCCGCCAACGCGCACGGCCGGGACATGCACGAGGCGGTCGACATTTTGGAGGCCGCGATCCCGACGACCGATCCGGGCGAGATCTACTCGGTCACGCACAAGGCGCTCGCGTCGTCGCTGAAGGTGATCGCGCGTGCGGACGATTCCAGCGGCATCATCGGCGACGCTTGCCGCAGGTTGCTGGAACTGCACCCGCGGGCGGCTGCCGCGGCTCGGACGCCGGTCGGGAAGCTGATCGACTGGATGATGAAGTTCCAATTTGATGACGACGAGGTCGACTACTTCGAACTCGACCCGGTGGCGTACGCGCCGGCCCTCGGCGAGGTCGGCATGGCGTCGTACCGGAAGCGGCTGGCCGAGATCGAGGCGAGGCTCGGTCCTCGACCCGCCGAGCGGTGGAACTCCGGCCACTCCCACGAGTGGTTCGCCCTGGACTGGAACGCCCAGCGGCTCGCCGTGCTCGATCACGACATCGACGCGATCATCCGCACCCACGCCAAGGACCGGAAGGTCGCGGCGTGGTTGGAGGACACCGCCGAAGCCTTCGAGGAGATCGGTGAGATCGAGCTCGCCATCGACTGGGCGAAGCAGGCGACAGACTTCGACCGCGGTCACCAGTCGCTCAAGGCGGCGGACTATTGGTGCGGGCTCCTGGAGGCGCATCGGCCGGCCGAAGCGCTCGACGCGCGCCTAGCGGTGTTCCGCAAATGGCCCTCGTCGACCTCGGCGGCCCGGCTGCACAAGGCGGGGGGCAAGGCTTGGCCAGATTACCGGGACGAGGTCGTCTCGACCCTCGCAGCGAGTCCGCGGGACGCGGTCCTGTTCGCACTGCTCACCCTGAAGGACGCCGAGTTCGCGTGGAACCTCGCGCACTCGTTGGCGCTCGACAGTGATCACACCTGGAGCGAGCTGGTGAAGGCCTACGAGAAGGTCGACCCGATCGCCGTGCTCCCGATCCACCAACGGCTCGTGGAGAACGAACTGGCCGAGGCAAGCGCGCAGCACTACCGGCTGGCCGCTCGGCGGCTGGCGAAGATGCGGGAGCTGAGTGCCGGGTCCGAGAAGTCAGCCGAGGTCAACGACCTCATCGCGGATCTGCGCGAGATCCATCGGCGTCGTCCGCGCTTGCAGCAGGAGTTCGACCGCGCCGGGCTCCCGCGCGCCGCCCCCGAAAGCTAGGAGCCCAGGGCAACAAGGAGGTCTTGGGCCAGCAGCGCCACGCTCTCGGAGACGGCGGTCGGGTCACCGACCAGTTCCTCGGCCGCGCCAGCCATCACCGACGCGCGGGCAGCCGGGCCCTCCGCAAAGAGAACACGGAGCAGGGCAATCGCCTTGCGAGTGACGTCGCCGCTCACGGCTTGCTCATTCAGGCGCTCGATCGCCTCGACCAACACCGGCGTCTCGACGGCACGAAGCAGGCGGTAGACATCGTGTGCGTCCTTGTTGTCACTCCTTGACGGGTTGTCGATCCGGTCGTGGATCTTGTGCAGTTTCGCCACGAGCAGAGCGGCAGGACCGGCCACCGATACCTCGAATTCGCGCGGGTCGGTGGCGGGGTCCAACGATCCGATGACCATCTTGGAGTTGTCGACGAGCGTTGCCTCGATGCCGCGCGCCTTCCGCATCGATTTCGAATCGTGCGGCGGCACGCGGACGCCGCGGCGACCGTCGCCAGCGACCGCGGCCGGCACCATCAGGTCGACCGGCACGCCGCGCGGCGAGATCCAGGACCCGATCGCGTCGGGCCTCGGGTCCGGCGTGAAGCCGGCTGCACCCATGGCCGATTCGACGAGTGGGTCGGAACTGAGCAGGTCGGGGTCGACGGCCACGTCGCCGTCAGTAGTGAACTCGGCCAGGGCGACCTCGAGGGAACCGGTGTGGAGGTAGATGGCTTGGGCGCCAATGACGACGAGCGCGTCAAGGTGCGACTCCAACGCCTCGAAGGCGTCGAGCAACCCTGCGCGAGCCATCGTCACTTCGTCAGTCACGACGCCAGCGCTCCTCGTTCGCCTTCATCCACTCGATGAGGTAGTCCCCCTCGGCAGGCTCCCGTCCAGGCCCGTTGAGCAAGTCGGCGGCAACCTGCGCCGTCGCAGCGACTGGATACCCGGTCGCCGAATCGATCCTGTTGACGAAGGGCACGTCTCCGACGGTCTTCGGCTCCAACAGAATCACGTTCGGGGCAGCAGCGTTGGGGCGCAGACCCCACTGCTCAGATGCCTCCTGGATGGACGAGACGTAGACGTAGACCGCCTTGGCTGGCGCGTAGGTTGCCCACTCTTTCGCAGCGACCGAACCGGTCACCGCCACTGGAAACGGTGGCTTCGCGCCGATCTTGCCCAGCAGGTTGTCTACGCCGCGAGGGTCGATGAAGGCCATCGTGCGCGTGGTCGTCTGGAAGGACGCATCAGCGCTCCACATGCGCAGCAGTCGCTCCCAGTCGGTCACGCGATAGCGCTTGTCGTCTTTGACGACAAGGTCCTCGCGCTCCAGGTACTCCAGCACGCGATACGCGGCTCCGGTCGACGCCCCGGAGGCCGCGACAAGCTCCCGCACAGTCCAGGGGCGGCGATAGTCCAGCAGAGCGCGCGAGATGCGAGCGGCCGGTTCGCCCTTGAGAGTCCCCCGCGGTCGGCCCTTGCGCCACGGATCCCGATCCTCGCCTCGGGAGGCGATGAAAATGGCCGGCCGGTCGAGCACGATGCGCATGTTGCCGGTGGCGTCGGCGTAGGACAGGCCTTCGGCCGCGAGCGCATCCCGTACGGACGAGGCGAGGTATCGGGCTGCGACCACCGGGACATCGGTTGGCTGCGTGGCCATGGTCCATGCCTGTTCGACGATGCGCGGCACGTCGCGGCGTTCGAGCACCTGTTTGAGTTCGACGATCAGACGAGCGGTGGCGCCATCGGGAGCGTCGATGTCGATCTCCAGGTCTGGACGCAGCGCTCCCCGCCGTGGCTCCATCCGTTCGGACACCTTCCAGCTCTCGGGCAGGCGCTCGCGCACGGATGCGATGAGGAGGCGTGCCACCTCATCGTTCGTGGGTGCGTCGCTGGTCGCCATCTCGCCACCTCCGTTCTGGCAATTGGTTAGTTCCGCTGACGGCGGAATGTCTCAATAACATGAACAGGCTAGCAGAACGTTCGGATAACTACCCTGTTCCGTCGTCGGCGGAATCACACATTTCCCGGAACATCTGGCAGAAGTGTCACGGGAACCGTGACACTTCTGCCGGCTCAAGTCGCCCCGCCCTCCTCACGAGCGAACGCCTGGTCGAGCAGCTCCGCTGTCAGCGGGTTCACCTGCTCGTTGCGGCGGACGTAGTGCTCGATCGTGACCTTAGGGTCGGTGTGGCCGAGCAGCTCCGAGGCCAAGTTGAGGCTGGCCTGCTCGTTGATCACCGTCGCGACCGTGCGCCGGAACAAGTGCGGGCTGACGCCCTCGATGCCGGCGTCGCCGAGCACCTTGCGGAGCTGTCGTCGCACGTTGGCGGTGGTGAGCGGCGTCCCCTCACGGCTGCGGAAAACCAGCCCGTCCAGGGAGTGGTCGGCCATGATCGACAGCCGGCGGCGGAGTGCCTCGGCCGTGAAGGACGGCAGCGCGATCACCCGGTTGGAGCGGTCGGTCTTCGGATGCTCCTGCCGGTAGGTCCCAACACCACGTTCCGAGATCACGGTGCCGCAGATCCGCAGCGTCGCCGGCGTCATCGTCAGGTCCAGGTCGCGGCGACGGATCGCGAGCACCTCGCCGATCCGGGCCGAGGTGCCGAGCATGACCTCGACGATTTGGCCGAGCTGCCCGTCCGGGTTCGGGCCCGACGTGCCCCGCGACAGCTCCCATGCCTTGATCACGGCCCGGATCGCATTGACCTCGGTCGCGATCAGTGCCGTTGGCGTCCTCTTCGGCTTGTGCAGCCGCGCCACACCGTCGATCGGGTTGCGGTGGATCACCTCGTGCCGCACCGCGAGGCCGAACGCGAGGCGGAGCACGGTCTTGGCCCGCTTGGAGCGGGCGTACGACTGTTTGCCGAGCTCCTTGAGCAGCGCATCGCATCGGGCGACGCCGATCTCGCGCAGGGCGTAGCCGCGGAAGGCCGGGAGGACCAGCCGGTTCATGTCGCGCTCGTAGTTGAACCGGGTCGCGGGCGCGATCCTGTTCTCCAGATCGAGATCGGCCAGCCAGTAGTCGACGAGAGCCGGGAACGGGCTGTCCGGCGTGAGCGTCGTGTCGACCGGCTGGAACGCATTGCGCTCGGCGAGCCGCCGCTTCAACTCGACCTCGGCCGCCGGCCTCGACGTAGCAGTCGCCTGCACCAACCGAGTCTGGCCGTCCCAGTCGCGGAAGCGGGTGCGCGCCTCGACCTTGCCCTTCGCGCGCTGGATGAACGCGATCTCGCCGTACCCGCCGATGGGGATGCGCGGCCTACTCATGCGAGCCGCCCTCGTGCCGCTCCTCCAGCCAAGCGGCGATGTCGCTCGCCGCGAACCGTAGGTGCTTGCCAAGCTTGAAGGCTCGCGGCGCCCGTCCGGACAGCCGCCAGTCGTAGATGGTCTGTACGGGCACACCGAGGTACTCAGCGAGTTCCTCGACCCCGATGAGGGGCTCCAGCCCCAGTTTTGTGCTGTTCATGCCCATCAGGTGTGCGAGCCGAACCGAGCAGCCCCGAGGCAACCGGAACCGACGACGATGACACCTGGCCGGACGGCGCTGCGCACCTGCCAATGTGATGGGTAAACGATGGGATCGCATCTCGCCCCCAAAGCGAAAGTCCAGGTCAACCGTGGGCTGACCTGGACTTTCTTCGTAGCGGGGACAGGATTTGAACCTGTGACCTCTGGGTTATGAGCCCAGCGAGCTACCGAGCTGCTCCACCCCGCGTCGACCTGCTCTACTTTACACAACGGTGAACGAAAACCCAAATCGAGGCGTGGAGCGGCGCTGCAGGCAGCCCTCCGGGAACCCTGCCGAGGGATATCCTGCCCCAGACGTAGCGGCGCCGCCGCATCTCGCGAAGGGACTCCAGCATGACCAATCCGCCGTCCGGCCAGAACCAGTGGGGTTCCTCGGGGTTGGGTGGCTCCGACCAGGGCTGGCCGTCCCAGCAGGGTCCCTCGGGTCAGCAGGGTCAACAGCCCGGTTGGGGCCAGGGTCAGCCGGCGCAGTCCGGCTGGCACTCTTCGCAGTCCGGATGGGGCTCGGCATCCGGCGGGTCCATGTCCGATGGGTCGATGTCCGGGTGGCCGCAGCCGGGACAGGCTCAGGGCCATCCCCAATGGGGCCAGCCGGGCCAGCCCGGTGCTGGCGGCACGGCCGGCCCAGGCGGTAGGCCCGGCCCGGGAGGACCGCCTCCGAAGGCCGGCGGCTCGAAGCTACCCCTCGTGATCGGCGCCGCCGTCACCGCGTTCCTCGTCCTGGCCGGCGTGCTGTGGCTCGTGCTCGACCCGTTGAAGGACAACGACGCGCCCCCGCCGCCCACGACCACCGGCCACGTCCCCACCCCCACAGCGAAGCCCTCGCCGACGCGTACGACCAGGACTCCCAAGACCGCGCCGCCCACCGAGATCGATCCCTATCCGACCGGGCCCACCACCCCGCCGCAGGTGATCAACGGCGAGATCGGCAAGCCGATCCCCCTCAAGAGCTACAACGGGTCGGCCGGCGAGATCATCATCCACGCGGTCAACTACAGCAACGAGGGCATCATCCCGCCCGACAACGGCTCCTACCTGAACCTCGACGTCGAGTTCAAGAGCACCAGCGGCTCGCTGCGCTACGGGTCCTCGTCGTTCCGCGCACGCGACGAGGCCGGCCGCGAGTACATGATGGGCATCGGGTCGCGGGCGACCCCGCGGCTCAGCGTCGGCACGCTGCCTGCGGGCCAGAACGTCCGCGGCTGGGTCTCCCTCGACACGCCCCGCGCCCCGCTCAACGTCCTCGTCACCAACGACCTGATGGAACCGGTCGCCATGATCAAGGTTGCCCCGTGACGGCCGGCCCCGCCCCCGCGTACCGCCTCCACCGGCGCACGCTCGCCAACGGCCTGCGCGTGGTCGTCAGCCCCGACCATCTCGCGCCCGTGGTCGCGCTGAACCTCTGGTACGACGTCGGCTCGCGCCACGAGCAGCCCGGCCGCACCGGCTTCGCCCATCTCTTCGAGCACCTGATGTTCCAAGGCTCGAGGAACGTCGGCGCCGGCGAGCACATCGCGCTCATGCAGTCCACCGGCGCCTCGGTGAACGCCACGACGTGGTTCGACCGCACCAACTACTTCGAGGCGCTGCCCACCGGCGGCCTCGAGCTCGCGCTGTGGCTCGAGGCCGACCGTCTCGGCTCGCTGCTCGACGCCGTCACCCAGGACAACCTCGACAACCAGCGCGAGGTCGTCAAGGAGGAGAAGCGCCAGCGCTACGACAACGTTCCCTACGGCGACCTCATGGAACGCCTCGTCGGCGTCCTCTTCCCCGCCGATCACCCCTACGGCCACACGACCATCGGGTCGATGGGCGACCTCGACGCCGCCACGCTCGACGACGTGCACGCGTTCTTCCGGCGCCACTACCTGCCGAGCAACTGCGTGCTGACGATCGTCGGCGACATCGAGCCCGAGGAGGCGTACGCGTTGGTCGAGCGCCACTTCGGCGACCTTCCGACCGGCCCGAAGCCCGAGCGCGCGCTCGCCGGTCCCCTGCCCGCGCTGACGGGCCTCCCCCGCGATGAGCGCGACGCCGACGTGCCCGCCTCGTCGGTGGCCTTCGCCTGGCGCCTACCCGCACTCGGCGAGCCGGAGCTCGACGCCCTGGAGCTCGCCTGCTCGATCCTCGGTGGCTCGCAGACGTCGCGGCTCCACCGCGAGCTCGTACGCCGGCGCGAGCTCTCCCAGGGTGCCGGCGCGTCGCTGCTGGCGCTCGCGGGCGGGACCTCGATCGGCTTCGCCACCGCGCGCACCCGCGACGGCGTCGAGGTCGAGACGCTCGAGGAGGCGCTGGTCGACGAGATCGACCGGTTCGCCGATGAGGGCCCGACCCCCGACGAACTCGAGCGGGCCCACGCCCGCTTCGAGCGCGACTGGCTGCAGTCGCTCTCATCGTTCGACACGCGCGCCGACCAGATCGGAGCGTACACGACGCTGCTCGACGACCCCGGTCTCATCAACCGACGCATCGCCGTCATGCGTGGGATCGACGCCGACGCCGTGCGGGACGCCTGCCGTACCCACCTGCGCAGCGACCAGCGCGCCACCGTCGTCCACCGCGCCACCATCAAGGAGGACTCGTGAGCCGTCCCGCGGTCGCACCGCCCGCCCCCTGGGCGTTCCCCGTCCCCGCCGAGCACCGGCTCACCAATGGTGTGCGCGCACTGCTGCACGACATGCCCGGTCAGCACGTCGTCTCGGTCGAGGTCGTCGTCGAGCTGCCGGCCAGCGCCGAACCCCGTGACCAAGAGGGCGTCGCCACGATCCTGTCCCGCGTCCTCGACGAGGGCACCCACGCCCATCCGGGCGACGCGTACGCCGACGCGCTCGAGTCCGTCGGCGCGGCGTTCCACGCCGCGGTCGGCGCCTCGGGCCTGCGCCTGATGGTCGACGTCCCCGCCAGCCGGCTCGGCGCCGGCATCGACCTGCTCGCCGAGGCCGTGCGTACGCCGGAGATCCGCGACGACGACGTACGCCGCCACGTCGCGCTGCGCCTGGCCGAGATCGAGCAGCAGCGGGCGTCGTCGGCCACGCGCGCGGGCATGGAGCTGCGCGAGGCGCTGTGGGACCCCACCGATCGCACCCACCGCGCGCTCGCCGGCGAGCCCGACACCGTCGCGACGCTGACCGCCGACCACGCCCGCGCCCACCACGCGCTGCTGGGCCCCGCCCTGACGACGGTCGTCGTCGCCGGCGCGCTCCCCGAGGACACCCTCGAGCGGCTCGAGCGCGCGTTCGGCGACTGGGCCGGCGTTCTCGACGAGCGCCCCGCCGAGAGGCTCCCCCACCCCGCTGCACCGACCGTGCGGCTCGTCGACCGACCCGGCTCCGTCCAGGCCGATCTGCGGCTCGCCGGCCAGGGCATCGACCGCCTCGACCCGCGCTGGGCGGCCTTCCAGGTCGCCGTCCACGGCGTCGGCGGGGGCTTCCTCAGCCGTCTGAACGCTCGCCTGCGGGAGGACCTGGGCTGGACCTACGGGGTGGGGCTGCAGCCGTCGCCGCGCCGAACCGGCGGCTCGTGGTCGGTCGCCGGCTCGTTCCGCACAGAGGTGGCGGCCGATGCGGTCGTCGAGGCGCGGCGCCTGCTCGACATCGCTGGCTCCCCCATCACGGGCTCCGAGGTCGCCGACGCCGTCAACCACCTCGGCGGCACCACCCCCCTGCGCTACGCGACCGCGGAGGGGGTGGCCGACCAGCAGGCGGCCAACGTGCTCAACGGCACGCCGACCGACCACGTCACCCGCTGGCTCGCGGCCCTGCGCGACGTCACGCCCGAGCAGGCCACCGCGGCGTACACCGAGATCGTCGACCTCGCCGCGCTGACGCTGATCGTGGTCGGCGACGCCGCCGCGATCCGCCCGGGGCTCGTGGCGGCGGGCTGGATCGCTGACTGACTACCCCGTGCCGCCGAGGGCCTTCGAGGCCTTCTTCACGGCGGCCGCGGCCTCCCTGTTCTTCGCCTGGTAGGTCGCGAGGTCGCCCTCCTTGAGCGCCTTCTCGGCGGCCGCATACGCGGCGTCGGCCTCTTGGATGGCCGCCGACGCGGCCGCCGGGTCGACCGGGCCCGGAGCCTGCTTCGGGGCGTCGGGGTCGGCCGGCTGGTTGGGCGTCGCCTGCGTACCGTTCTCGCCGGTGTCGGCACCCGCGTCACCGGCGAAGACCTGGTCGAGGGCCTCCTTCAGTGTGTCCCCCACGCCGACGGTCTCCCCGAAGCGCACGACGACGAACGACAGCGTCGGGTAGGAGCCCTGACCCTTCTTCTGGGTGTACACCGGCTGCACGTAGAGCAGGCCGCCGCCGACGGGCAGCGTCAGCAGGTTGCCGTGGATGACTTGGGCGGTCTGTTGGTAGCTCAGCAGGCGCCTGGCCACCTCGGGATGGGTGTTCATCTCGTTGAACGTCTGGCCCGGACCGGAGATCTGGCGCGTGTCGGACATGCGCAGGATGCGCAGCTGGCCGTAGCCCGGCGAGGCCGCGTCGGCGTTCACGGCCATGTAGGCGGCGAGGTTGTCGCGACCACGCGGCGTGAACACCGTCGTCTGGGAGAACACGGGCGCCTGGTCGCCCGGCCACTTCACCGACAGGTAGAAGGGGTTCTCCTTCTGGTTGGGTGTCACGGGGTCGGCCGGGATCTGCCACTGGTCGTTGCCCTGGAACCACAGCATCGGGTCGGTCACGTGGTAGCGGCCCAGCACCTCGCGCTGGATCTTGAACAGGTCCTCGGGGTAGCGCAGGTGGTCCAGCAGGTCGGCCGGAATGGTCGAACGGTCC
The DNA here is from genome assembly GCF_054780035.1 of Mariniluteicoccus endophyticus. Taxonomy (NCBI): domain Bacteria; kingdom Bacillati; phylum Actinomycetota; class Actinomycetes; order Propionibacteriales; family Propionibacteriaceae; genus Mariniluteicoccus; species Mariniluteicoccus endophyticus. The sequence goes on from NZ_BAAGXC010000001.1 coordinate 22,548, forward strand.
TGGACGACGTTCGGGTAAGCCTTCCGCCACGTCTGGAGGACGGGATCGGCCTCGTCCCAGGCGTACAGCTTCACCGTGCCGTCGTACGCGTCGACGACGGCCTTGACGGAGTTGCGCACGTAGTTGACCTGCTTGTCGGGTGCGACGCCGGTGGTGCCGACGCGCGACTGGGAGTCGGCCGTCGCCTCCATCATCCCCAGGCGGTGGCTGTTCGGGTAGTCGTTGGAGGTCGTGTAGCCGTCGACGATCCACACGATGCGGCCGTCGACCAGCGCCGGGTAGGCATTCGAGTCGACGGTGAGCCACGGCGCGACATTCGCGACGCGCTCCTTCGGGGTGCGGTCGTAGATCAGCCGCGACGCCGAGTTCACGCGCCCCGACAGCAGAAGGTTCACGTCGACGAACCGGCCCGCGTACAGCACGCGGTTGAACCAGTTGCCGATGGGTACGCCGCCCTTGCCCGTGTAGGTCGTGGTCGGGCCACCAGGGGTGTCGATCTCGATCGGCGGCGTGCCCGGGGGCGCACCGACGACCGAGTACTCGTCGAACTGCTCGCCGAAGTAGACGCGCGGCTCCGGCTGGTTGAGCTTGCCCTTCGGCGGCAGGTCGCCGACGATCCACTCGGGTTCGCCGCCCACTGTGCGGTTGCCGTACGCGGCCACCAGCCCGTAGCCGTGGGTGTAGACGGTGCGCAGGTTGTTCCAGGACTGGGACTCCAAGCCGTCGGTCTCGAGGTCACGGACGGCCACGACGGCGTCGGTCTCCTGGCCGTCGATGTTGTAGCGGTCGACATCGAGCACCTGCGGGAACGTGTAGAAGCCACGAACCTGCTGGCGCTGCTCGAACGTCGTCCCCACCACGGCCGGGTCGACCAAGCGGATGCCGGGCAGCGCCTGGGCGTCGGCGCGCAGCTGTCCGGCGGCGGTCTTGGTCTCGGCGGCGTACTCGGTGATCTGGGTGCCGTCGATGCCGTACGCCTGCCGCGTCGCAGCGATATGGCGCTCGATGAACGGTTTCTCCATGTCGGGCTCGTTCGGGCGGACGGTGAACGTCTGGAGGATCGCCGGGTAGATCGACGAGAGCACGATGCTCGACACCAGCGTCAGGACGACGGCGGTCGCCGGCAGGATCCAGCGGCGCAGCCAGATGTTGGCGAAGAACAACAGCGCGCAGATCGCGGTGATGACGGCGACGACGAGGCTGCCGGTCACGCGAGCGTGGTCGTCGGTGTAACCGATGCCGGTCAGCAGCGAGTTCGTCGTGGTGGTGTAGGCGTAACGGTCGAGGAAGCTGTTCGCGGCGAACGCCAGCGCGGTGAAGCCCATGAGCGCCGACAGCTGGGCTTGGGCGGCTCCTGCCGCCGGTGACGGCGCGGCGGTGCGCGCCACGCGCAGCGCCCCCATGACGTAGTGGACGACCGCGGCAGCGAGCGTGGCGAAGATGCCCACGGCGATGAAGAACCCCGCGACGAAGCGCCACCACGGCAGGTCGAAGACGTAGAAGGCGAGGTCGTGGCCGAATTGTGGGTCGACCTGGCCGAAGGGGGTGCGGTTGCGCCATGCGAGGTAGGTCGGGAGCGCCGACGACGCGGACAGGCCTGCGAGCAGTCCCACGATCAGGCCGATGGCCATCATGATCTGGACGAACCCGGTCTCCATCGCGTCGCGGTAGCGCTCCAGCAGCTGGCTGGCGATCGGCCCGCGCGTGGGGGGACGCATGCGGTAGGCGAGGGCGATCGATCCGACGACGGCACCGGCCATCACGAGACCGAACACGGTGAACAGGCCCACCTGCGTCCACAGGCCGATCGAGAAGACCTGCGGGAACTCCACCGACGTGAACCACAGGCGGTCGGTCCACACCGTCATGAAGCCGTAGAACACCAGACTCGCCACGCCCAGAACCGCGATCGTCGGGACGAGGGCGGAGCGGCGGGCTCCCCCGGGGGCGGTCCTCGTGGCCTGGGACACGTGCTCTCCTTCTCCAGCGGGGTCGACGGTCGACGTCGACCGTCGGGGTCAGCGTAGTCGGGTCAGTCCAGCGTCGCGGCGAGAGCCGCGGCGATGCCAGGGGCGAGCTCCTCGCCACCCAGCAGGTCGTCCGGGTTCGACACGAGCCGGGCGACGCCGTGGGTGATGCCGTCTCGCGTCGCACCGACGACGACGCGGAGGTCCTGCCGCTGGGGGTGGCCGGCCACGAACGCGGCCGCGTCCTGGGGGTCGGCAGGGATCTCGGACTCCGCCGAGGGTGGCAGGAAGCTGCGCTCGAGCGCGATGGCGCACCCGTGCACGGCGTCGGGCCAGGCGATGCGGCCCAACACCTGCGGCAGGTCGGACTCGTCGCCGCCCTGTCCCACCTCGCGGAAGTCCTCCTGCTCGACCGACGTCAGCGCGTCGATGGGAGCGCCCTCCGCCGACGGGCGCAGCCCCAGGTGGGCGGCGAGGTCGGGCTCGGCGGCGATGAGCTCGTCGGTCTTGACGAGCGCGAACAGGCGGGCCGGCTGGTCCCAGCCCAACGTGCCGACGTGGCGCTCGATGTCCATCAGGGCCGCGATCAGCGCATCACGGGCGTGGGCGGGCGGAGTTAGGTCGGTCATGAGCAGCGCGGAACCTCGTGGACGGTGGCGGGGACGGCGGCCTTCTTCAGCGCGTCGACGGTGGAGACAAGCGAGTCGGCCCGGATGAGGTCCATCTTCGTCGACAGGCCGGCGAGGTCGCGGCAGTTGCCCGCCGGGACCAGGAACGTGGTCGCGCCGGCTTCCTCGGCACTGGCGATCTTCTCGTGGATGCCGCCGATGACGCCCACCGTGCCGTCGGCTCGGATCGTGCCGGTGCCGGCGACGCGGCGCCCGGCGAGCAGCGGCTCGGGGGTCAGCTTGTCGTAGAGGCCCAGCGCGAAGATCAGGCCGGCTGACGGGCCGCCGACCTCCTGGTTGATGCCGAAGCGCACCACCTGGTCGTAGCGGTAGCCCGTGCCCAGGTCGACACCGACCGTCGCCGCCTTCGCGTCGCTGTGGCGTCCGGTGGAGGTCACCGACACCTGCTGTTCGCGGCGGTCGCGCCACACGGTGAACCCGATCACGTCGCCCGCGGTGTGACGGGCAATGGCGGTCTTGACGTCGTCGATGGTGTGGGTCGGCTCGCCGTCGACGGCCAGCACGAGGTCGCTGGGACGCAGCCGGTTGTTCGCCGGGCCGGAGACAGTGACGGACGCGACGACGGGCCACGACTCCACGGGCTGGCCGGCCGCGCTCAGCGCCGCCACGACGGCGTCCTGCTGCGAGGTGTCCATCTTGCGCTTCTCCTCGGTGCGGACCTGGTCGACGGTCTGGCCGTCGGCGTACACCGTGTCGCGCGGCAGGGCGTCACGCTTGGGCAGCACGTACGCCAGCAGCACCTCCGGCAGGCTGACCCGCGCGTCGGAACGGCTCACGGCCACCGTCGTCATGCTGAGGCTGCCCGGGGTGTCGTAGGTCTTCGCGCGCTCGATCTGGAGGATCGGGCGTCCGTCCGCGTTGTTGCCCATCACGTCGTACGCCCGGCCCGGGCTGTAGACCACGTAGGGCACCGGCATGAACGCCAGCCCGAGCGCCAGCCCCACGAACGTCAGCGCGGCCGTGAGCGCCGTCCAGGTCTGCCGGGTGAGGATCTTCGCGCGCGTCCGGACCACGGGCTGGTCGCCGGTGGTCGGAGGGACCTGCACGCTCATGGCAGGCCCACCCACTCGGTGTCGCCCTCGGTGAAGGCCTGCTTCTTCCAGATCGGCACCCGCGCCTTCAGCGTGTCGATGAGGTCGCGGCAGGCCTCCAGAGCGGGTGCGCGGTGGACGGCGCTGACGGCGATGACGACAGCAAGGTCGCCGATCTCGAGGTGGCCGACGCGGTGGTCGACCGAGACCGCGACGACGTCGTGGCGGCCGGCGACGTCGTCGGCGACTCGTTGCAGCTCCGCGAGTGCGCTGGGGTGGGCCGTGTAGTCGAGGTGGGCGACCCCACGGCCGCCGTCGGCGTCACGCACCGTGCCGAGGAAGGTGGCGACTGCTCCCGCCCGCTCGTCCTGCACCGACGAGAGCAGGGCGTCCACGCTGAGCGGGGTCGTCTCGAGTCGGGCCTGGACACGTGTCGGGACCGGGGCAGGAGGCTGCGGCACACCCCGACCCTACCCCGGGGGCGCAACATCGGGCACATCCCCTTCTCGGGCGGCCGGCACGCCCTCGCACCCCTGTCTTGCCGCGTACGGTTCAATGGAGCACACGCCGATCCCACAGGAGTGAGCTCGATGGCCGAGAACCACGACCCCGAGAAGGGTCCCCACGACGACGACCGCCAGCCCCAGAACCCGTTCGAGATGCTGTTCGGGAACATGGGCCTGGGCGGGGCCGCCTTCGGCCAGCCCGGCGCCGGCGGCCAGCAGCCCGATCTCCAGGCGATGATGCAGCAGTTCCAGCAGGCGTTGTCGCAGATGGGCATGGGGGGCCTCTTCGGCGGCGCACCCGGTGCCGGCGGTGATGCCGGCGGAGCCCGCTGGACCCAGATCCGTGACATCGCCCGGCGCGTGGTCGCCGTCGAGGGCCCCGACCCCTCCCCCACCTCGCGCGACCTCGACGGCGTGCGCGATGCCGTGCGCCTCGCGGACGCCTGGCTCGACGCCGCCACCCAGTTCCCCGCCACCGGCGGCCCGGTGGCGGCCTGGTCGCGCGCCGAGTGGGTCGAGAACACCATGCCCACCTGGCGCCGGCTCATCGACCCGGTCGCTGCCTCGCTGGCCGAGGCGATGGCCAACTCGATGAGCCCCGACGAGGGCGAGGGCGACGACATGCTGGGCGGTCTCGAGGCCCTGCTGCGCCCCTGGTTGCGCTCCAGCGGCGCCACGATCTTCGGCCTCCAGGCGGGCCAGGCCATCGGCGCGCTCGCCGCGAGCGTCGTCAGCCCCACCGAGACGGGGCTGCCGCTCGACGGCGACCGGGGCAACGTCATCGCGCTCGTCCACCACAACGCCGCCGCGTTCGGCGAGGGGCTGTCCCAGACGCCCCAGGACGTCACGCTCTACCTCGCGCTGCGTGAGTGCGCCCGCCAGCGCCTGTTCGCGTCCGTGCCCTGGCTGGGTCCCCAGATGCTCGCCCTCGTCGAGCAGTATGCGCGGGGCATCACGATCGACCTGTCCGGGATCGAGGAGGCCGTCGGCGAGCTCGACCCGGCCAGACTGACCCCCGATCGGCTGCAGGAGCTCTCGGAACAGCTGCAGGGCAATCTCTTCGAGCCCAAGCAGACGCCCGAGCAGCGCGCCGTCCTCGAACGCCTCGAGACCCTCCTGGCCCTCGTGGAGGGCTGGGTCGACGAGGTCGTCACACAGGCGACCGCCCGGTGGATGCCCAGCTCGGGCGCGCTGGCCGAGGCCGTCCGGCGCCGCCACGCCTCCGGCGGCCCGATCGAGGCCACTTTCAAGACCCTCGTCGGTCTCGAGCTGCGCCCCCGGCGCCTGCGGGACGCGGCCAACCTGTGGGCCGCGCTCCGCGACGCGCGCAGCGCCGACGGCCGCGACGCCGTGTGGAACCACCCTGACCTCCTGCCGACCTCGGCCGACCTCGACGACCCCTTGGGCTTCGTGGCGGGCGAGCGTCGAGAGGCCGCGACCACCGACCCTCTCGACACCGTCGACGACGAGGTCGACGACATGGACGCCGAGCTCGAGCGTCTCCTCGACGACGCCGCGCGTGCACGCGACGACTCCGACCGCGGCGACGACGCACCCGGCGACGACCCCGCGGCCGGCGACGGGCCGAAGCGGTGACCCCGCTGACGCAAGCCTGCCGGGCCGAGCTCGAGGCTTGGGAACCCGCAGACGAGCTCCAGGGCGGGCTGCGGCGTACCTTCCTGCGCCATCTCGACGACACCTACGAGGGCTGGTCGCGCGACTGCCCCGGCGCCCACCTGACCGGCAGCGCGATCGTGGTCTCCCCCGACGCCGGACGCGTGCTGCTGGTGATGCACAAGCGGCTGGGCCGCTGGCTCCAGACCGGGGGCCACGTCGAGGCCGACGACGCCGACCTGGGCGCCGCCGCGCTGCGGGAGGCACGCGAGGAGTCAGGCCTCCGCACGCTCGAGCTCGTCCCTGGAATCCTCCAGCTCGACCGCCACGAGGTGCCGTGCGGGACCGTCCGCCCGACCTTCCACCTCGACGTCCGCTACCTGGCCATCGGCGACCCCGTCGAGGAGCCCGTGGTGAGCGACGAGTCCGAGGAGGTCCGCTGGTTCGACGCCGACGCGCTGCCGGAGACCGACGAGTCGGTCACGAGCCTGGTGCAGGAGGCTCGTCTGCGGTTGCGGGGTTGACCGGGTCGCCGTCGTCCACCGGGTCGTCGGGGCGGATCCTCGCGTACGCCTGGCTCCAGCCCTCGAGGAATCCCTGGGCCCGCTCGGAGCGCTCGTAACGGTTGACCAGCGCCCAGAACCGTGGCGAGTGGTCGGCTTCGTACAGGTGGGCCAGCTCGTGGACGAGCACGTAGTCGAGCACCCACGACGGCATCGACTGCAGCCGATGGGACACCCGGATAGTGCCCTCGCGCACCGAGCACGAACCCCACCGCCGGTTCTGGTTGGTCACCCATGCCACGCTGCGCGGCCGCCGGACCTGATCGACGTGCGGGGCGAGGACCGCGTCGTGGAGGGCCGCCGCACGCCGGGTCAGGTCCTCGTCACCCACCGGGCCCCGGGCCCTCGCCTCGCGGGCGCGCACCTTCGCGACCATGCGATCGATCCACTCGCGCTCCTCGGCGGCCGACATGAGCGCCGGAAGGAGAACCACGATCCGGCCGTTCTCGCGGTGGGCGGACACGGTACGGCGACGTCGCTGGCTGCGGCGCACCTCGACCTCGTCGGACAACGTCTCTGGCATGGCTCGACCATAACCCGCGCCTTGATGAGAGTCGCCTCATGCACCCAGAGCGGGTGTCCACAGGGTTAACGCAGAGTGACAGGACATGACCGACGGCGTTCCACACGCCGTCCCCACCCCCGCACAGGTTCTCCACACACTTGTCCACAGGCAGTGGACAGTGCGTCCGGCGGGCCGTTTGACGTGGGGCCGCCTACCCCCTAGGTTCTTTACCACGAGGCCCTCAGATGGTTGACCCGCTCGCAGGGGAAGGCAAGCGGAGTTCGATTTCCTGGGGGCCTCTTCCCTTCGCCAGAACTGGTCTGTGGACAACCGGCACGACCCCGCGTACGCCGCCAGACTCGTCCCCATGCCACGCAAACAACCGAGGCTGGACCCCCGCCTCCCCCTCGTCGAACGCAGCGACGGCCTGCAGGTCGGGCTCTCCCCCGACCACGGCCTCCTCCTCCGCGGCGACGCCGGCACCTGGCGAACGGTGCTCTCCCAGATCGACGGGACCCGCGCACTGCACACGGCCGCGGCGCGCGTCGACATGGACCCCACCGAGATCCACGGACTCGTGGCCCGCCTCGAGGAGCACGAGCTCCTCACGCCGCGGCGACGCCGGCAGCCCCGGGTCCGCCTCATCGGCTCAGGGGCCCTGGCGCGCGACCTCGCCGAGACGCTGGTCCGCACCGCCACCGCCCGCCTCACCGTCGTCGACCCGGATCCCGCCCCACCCAAGGTGTACGCGGCGGCGCACGCCACCGGGGGGGAGAGCCTCGTGGCCCACCTGCGCGCCCAGGGGCTGTCCGCCGAGCACGAGCCCCACTGGTGGTCCACCCCGCACACGTACGACCTCACCGTGGTCGCCGACGACCACCTCGAACCGGATCGCGCGCTCACGGAGGTCCTGCACCGTACGGGGACTCCGTTCCTGCTCGTCCGGCCCCAGCCCCGCGGGCTGGCACTCGGGCCAATCGTGGTGCCCGGACGCAGCGCGTGCGTCGGTTGTCTCGACCTCGTGCGCGCCCGCGACCCGGAGTGGGGCACCGTCTTGACCGAGCTGTGCCGCACCCGGCTGCCGAGCTCGGCGGCCCATCGGGCCTGGGCCTGCGGACAACTGGTCCAGGTCGTCCGCGAGGGCGTCCCGGTCCGCGACACGCTTCCCCCGCTGGCGGGCCGCACCCTCGAGGTGGACCCCGACTGGTCGGTGGAGGTCCGCTCCTGGCCGCGTCACCCCGCGTGTGCCTGCCGGGTCGCCCGCGCAGCCTGACCCCGCCGGTCCGCGTTTGGGCGGGCGGGGAACAATCGGGCCATGACCAGTCACTCCCGCGACGACGATCTGAGCGGATCGGCGCTGCGCCGCGGCTCACGGCTGCTGTCGCTGCCGCTCGGAGCCGCCGGCCGCTCGGCGCGCGGCCTCGGCCGACGCATCGGCGGCCAGCGGGCCGAGGACGTCAGCGCCCAGGTGCGCGCCGAGGCCGCCCAACAGCTCTTCCAGGTGCTCGGCGAGCTCAAGGGCGGCGCGATGAAGTTCGGACAGATCATGAGCCTGTTCGAGGTGATGCTGCCCGAGGACATCGCCGAGCCGTACCGGATCCAGCTCAAGCGGCTCCAGGACTCGGCCCCGCCCATGCCGACCTCACGCGTCCAGGCCGTTCTCGCCCGCGAGCTCGGAAGCGACTGGCAGGCCCTGTTCAGCGACTTCTCCGCCCGCCCCGCCGCCTCGGCGTCCATCGGCCAGGTCCACCGCGCCACCTGGGCAGCGACCGGCGAGCCCGTCGCCGTGAAGGTCCAGTACCCCGGCGCCGACCGCGCGCTCGAGTCCGACCTCAAACAGCTCTCCCGCCTCACCGGGGCCATGACCCCGCTCACCCCCGGCATGGACCTCAAGGCGCTCATCGGCGAGCTCGCCGAACGCATCATGGAGGAGACCGACTACGACCTGGAGGCGGCCTCCCAGGATCAGGCTGCGCGCGGGTTCGAGGGCCATCCCGACTTCGTCGTGCCTCACGTCCTCGCCCACACCCCGAAGGTCATGGTGAGCCAGTGGATCGACGGCGTACCGCTGTCGCGCGTCGAGGAGTGGGCCGACGACGAACGCAACGCCGTCGGCCTGAAGTACGCCACGTTCCTCTTCGCCGGGCCCAAGGAGGTGGGGCTGCTGCACGCCGACCCCCACCCGGGCAACTTCAAGGTGCTGCCCGACGGGCGCCTCGGCATCGTCGACTTCGGGCTCGTCGACCGCCTGCCCGACGGGCTCCCGCCGGCAATGGGCCACCTGATGAGCATCGCCGCCAGCGGTGACGCCGCCACCATGAGCGAGGGGTTGCGCCGGGAGGGCTTCTTGATGCCGAAGGCCGGCCAGGTCGACCCGGCCGAGCTGCTCGACTACCTCAGCCCGTTCATGGAGCCCGCCGAGGCCGACGAGTTCCACTTCAACCGCGCCTGGATGCAGGCGCAGTTCCGCCGCGTCAGCGACGCCAAGGCCAGCGGGAAGCTGCTGCGCCAGATCAACCTGCCGGCGTCGTACGCGCTGATCCACCGCGTGTGGCTCGGCGGCATCGCCGTGCTCTCCCAGCTCGACGTGCGCGCCCGGTTCTCGGCGATCCTCGACGACTATCTGCCGCAATGGCGGCCGCAGTGATCGCCTGTGCCGGATGCGGACGACGCTGCGGGTCCGAGGTCCCTCCCTGGACCTGGACCCGCAGCGTCGACGGTGAGCGGATCAGCTGGTTGTGCGAGGACTGCGTACGCGACCACGCGCGTGACATCGAGGCCAAGCTGCCCGACGACTGGTGGGAGTGACTCCCCCAGCCGCCGGGCGAGGCCGCCTCAGGCGGCGACCTCCTCGGGACGCGGGTGCTTGCGCGGACGCCCACGGGGACGCTTGCGGGCCACGACCTCGCCGTTGATGAAGAGCTGACCGCCCCACACACCGGCGAACTCGCGACGCTCCAGCGCACCGGCGAGGCACTCCTCGCGGATCGGGCACGGGCCGCACAGCGACTTGGCGTGTTCGATCTCGGCGGGCAGGTCGGCGAAGAACGTCTCGGGCTCGACCAGGTGGCACGGCAGCGCCACGGCGGTGCTGATGCGCTCGTCGAGGATGGCGGACATGGGTGTTTCCTTTCCGGTGATTCGGTGCCGGGGCTGGGCGGGAAACACGAAGGCCGTGGTTCCCGATGCTGGGATCCACGGCCTGCGACGAGCGGCGAGGGCTAGCCTCGGCGGCTCCGGGACATGGGTGCCAGCGGGTGGGGACGCTTGGTGGCGTCGACGAGGGACTCGTCATGGCGCGGATTGGCCGTGGCGGTCGCGGCGGCGTAACGGCTGCGCTCTTCACGCGAAGAGGCGACACCGGTCAGGGCAAGGACGCACAGCGCGGCCAGCCACGCGGTCATCAGGATCGTGATCATTTCGTCCCCTCCTCTGGTCGTTCGTCGCCGTCGTGCGGCACCTGCACCGTGCAGGCGTGAACAACCCTAGGCAAGCCCGGGTAGGGCGTGCAACCGATTTATCCGGCGTCCGCGAACCGCCCCGCACACCCCCCACTCGGTGACACCGTGCATTCACGCAGCGTTCACCAACTCGTCACCAATGCCGGGCGGCAGCGCCCTAGCGTGTGGGAACCAGTACGACTGCACCCCCGGAAGGTTGTCCTGCGAAAGATGCCGTCTGCCCGACACCCAGCACCGACCGTGACCAGACGAGCCCTGCTCGGAATCGGAGCCGGCGCCGCGAGTGCTGCTGTGACCGGGTGCGGCCGGCGAGGAGGCCGCCCACGCACCACGACGTATGTGCACGGCACGACCGGTGGCGGCGCCAAGGACACCCTCGACCCACACTTCCCGGTGACCGTCCCCGACATCGCCCGGGTGGTCAACCTCTACGAGCCGCTGCTGCGCTTCTCCCCCGACCACGTGCTGGAACCGTGGTTGGCGGAGTACGCCGAGCACGACGCCGAGGCCGTGCGCTGGACCATCCGCCTGCGCGAGGGCGTCCACTGTGGAACAGGTGTCCGAGGACGAGCCCGGTGGCTTCGGCCCCGATCCCCATGTCCCACAGCGCCGGGTCTCCCACGATGCCGGCCGAGGATCTTCCGGCATGAGCACGACCGCGCCTGCAGGGCACCACCCACGGCGAGTGGCGGACGCGGGCCACGCTCGAGCCACCGGGCCGGCCCGGCACCAACCACTCGCCGGTCGACGAGACGGTGATCGACTCCACCCCTGCACGCACCGGGATGTCGAGCGGCACGCCCCGCAGCGTGGCCGCGACCAAGCATGGGGTGCCAAGGCCGTCGTCGAGGTGCCAGTGGGCCTCCAGACGGGGTCCCACACGTCCGATACGCCGGCCCCGGCCCCGGGGGCGTCCAGCGTCAGGCCCGGGGCGCCAGGCCGGAAGAGGTGGACGCGGTCGTCGGTGACGGCCACAACGTTGCCGCGGCGCCGGTCTGCGTGGAGGTGCCGCACGTCCTGCGACACGAGGTTGGCCGCGTCCAGCGGGACCCAGCAGTCACCGGTGCCGACCATCGGGTTGTCCGGCGTGCGGGCGACGGCCATCTCCTCGTCGCCGAGACCTAGCATCACGAGCTGGCGGGTCCCCTGGGGCACCGCGCCGCGCCCGACGACGCGTGCGCCCGACTCGGAGAGCGCGATGCGCGTCCACGTCCGCGCGCAGTGGACGACGAACTCGGCGGCACCGGCGGAGGCCGCACCGGCCACCTCGGCCTGGAAGGCACCGAGCGGACGGGCCCAGTGCTGCCCGGCGGCGAGCCGTCCGGCGGCGAGCCCGGTGCCCGGTTCGCACCACAGGGCGGTGCTCCCATCGCTGTCGAGGACGAACAGTCGGCTCACGACGTGATCCTTCCGCTGCGTACGAGGGTGTCGTAGGTCTGGAGGTTGGGGCCGATCCAGGTCTTCGTGGACGGGCACGGGCGGGCCCCTCCTGGATCCTGATGAGCGGGCCGTGCGCCCCCTGGCACGACGGCCGGAACCGGCAGCTCTGGCACCCGCTGTCGACGGCCTCGTCGTTCTCGGTCCACAACCGCAGCCGTTCGAGGTCGATGTGGGGGTCGCCGTCGGAGGTCAGCCGGCCGACCATGTTCTCTGGACGGGTCAGGGCGACGGTGCACTTCGACACGATCCCGTTGGGACGAACCACCAGCGACCACGGGTTGGCGGCGTAGCAGACCGACCCGCCGGGACGCAGCTGGCGGTCGTCGCCGAAGCCCAGCCCCTCGTCGGCGACGCGCCCGTAGAGCCGGAGCTTGGCGTCTTCGCCCTCGCGGCCGGTGCACACCTCCATGTCGTCGTCACCTGCGCCGCCCCAGCGTCCGACGGGCCGCATGATGACCTTGAACCGGGGGTCGTGAGCGGCCATCTCACCGAGCTCCTGGAGGAGTTCGGGCACGCTCCCCACGTTCTTCGGGGTGAAGTTCGTCCGCAGCAGCACCTGGGCGTCCAGGTCGCTGTCTGCGAGGTGGCGCAGATGGCCCTTGATCACGTCGAAGGTGCCCGCCCCGCCCATGAGGGTGCGTGAGAAGTCGTGGGTGTGGCGCGGACCATCCAGAGTGATCTGGTAGTGGCGCACGCCGAGCTCCACGCAGCGGCGGGCGGTTGCCGGGTCGAGCAGGTAGCCGTTGGTCGTCATGCCGGCCGCGTACTCGATGTCGTTCTCGGCGCAGAAGTCGAGGAAGAACTCGCTCAGCTGCTCAATGACGTCGGGGCCGGCCAGCGGCTCGCCCCCGAACCAGGACACCAACAGCAAGTCAACGGGTTCTCCGCGTGGCGCCGACGCAGGAGATTGCGTACGCCCTCTCGCACCCCCGCCGGCATCAGCCCCACTCCGAAGTCCTCGTAGCAGTAGTGGCAGCGGAAGTTGCAGGCCTCGGTCGGCATCAGGATGAGCTCGAGGCGGTCGGTGCGCTGCAGCCTCGCGTCGCGGCGTCGTCGGGCCAGTCCGTCCTCGTCCAGGTCCTCGGGCACGAGGAACCTGCGCTCCAGAAGCCCACCCGCCATCTTCTGGGCCGCTCCTTCGAGGGCCTGCAGGTCGATGCGGTTGGTCGACGGCACAAGCAGGTCCCGGGCCGTGTCGACGTGGGGTTCAGGCACGTATGTCACCGCGCCGCGGTCGGAGTTGTAGACGACCAGCCCCCGCCCCCGTCGTCGTGCGCGATGGCGTAGGTGAACTGCGAGGGCTTCAGCCGCGCTGGTGCTGTCACGGTCGGTTCCTCCTTGTCGTGGACGAGCGGGTCGTGTCGTGCCCGGTCGTGCGGACTCTCCCCTGTCGTGGAATGGCCAGGGCCGGGAAATGGCCGGGGCCGGGAAACGGCCAGGGCCGGGGAACGACAGGGGCCGGCTCCATGGTTCCCACGCTAGGCAGGAAGACCACCGCAGGGTGGCTCCTGAACCAGAGCACCGCACACCGTGCAATCCGATGCCACGTTCTGCCCGTTGATGCAATCGATGGTGGCGTCGGAGGGCGGCTCCCGGCCGGGTTGCGGTCAGCCCTTGCGCACCGCCTGCACGACCACGAAGGCCAGGATAGCCACGATGACGATGCCGAAGATGCCGAAATCGAATCTCCAAGGACCCACACCGATCTCCACGTCCTGTGGCGTGAGTCCCAAGGACACGGACGCATGGGTGAGAATGTCGGGGACGTTCATACCTGCTCCTCGGTTGGTTGGCTCGCTCTGTCTCCAGCCTGCCTCCCCGGCGCGGCCGCCACATCGGCCGGACCGGCGAAATCCGGGTGTACGCCTCCCCCGGACGATGTAGGCCTCGCCCACACGAGGGACCGACTCAGCAACGGGAACCTGAGCATGTTCCAATGTTGTGCATGCATCCCAGATCTCACCCCGCTGAGATGCGGACCCGTGATCGGCTCGGTGATGACCGTGCGTTCCTCGTCACCGCGGCCTACGCCGTGGCGATGCTCCTGCTCGGGCTGGCGCCCGACCTGCGCCTGCAATGGTCCGCGGCACCGGTGACGTCTTGGACGGCGACGGCCCTCGCCGCGGTCCCGCTGACGGCCGCCCACCTCGCGCGACACCTCCGGCCAGGACGGACCCTGACCCTCATGCTCGTCGTCGCCGTGACCGAGGCGGCCGTGACACGCAGCACCTCTGCAGGGACCTTGCTCTTCTGCGCCGACGCCCTCTATCTGTTCATCACCTGCAGCCGTGCCCCCCAGACCTCGCGCCAGGTCGGGATCGCCTCCGTCGCCTCCCTCAGCGCCATCATGCTGGGGCTGGTGGTCTCCCCCAGCATGGGGGCCCCGTTCGACCAGCTCTTGTCGCTCGGGATGATCGTCACCGTGACCCTGTGGTGGGCCAGCACCGTTCAGGCCCCCCGTCGCGAGGCCGAGAACGAGCGCCTGCGGGCCATGGCCATCCAAAACGTCGCCGAGAGTCGAGAGGCCGCGACCGTCCTGCGGGAGCGGATACAGTTCAGCCGCGAGCTCCACGACGCGGTGTCCGGCCACCTGGCCGCGATCTCGATCCACGCCCATCTCGCCCTGGACGGCGATCCCGACCAGACGACCAGCAGCCTGCGCCGCATCCAGCACAGCGCCGAGGCGGCTCTGAAGGACACCCACAGCCTCATCGACATGCTGCGCAACGTGGAAGGCTCCCCGCAGCGACACGACCTCAGCGAGTACCCCGCCTTCATCCAGTTCATCCGCGACCAGGGCACCGACATCGAGGTCGACGCCGACCCCGTACCGGACGAGATCGATCCCCTGGCCTCGGCGGCCGCGTACCGCGTCATCCACGAGGGCGTCTCCAACGCCATCAAGCACGCGCCCGACCAGCCCCTACGGGTCGAGATCCGTTGCGGCGACCTCCTGGAGATCCACATCACCAACCCGCTCAGCGGCACGCGTTCGTCGCTGTCGGGCGGTTTCGGCCTCCTCGGGCTGGACGAGCGCGTACGCCTGGCGGGCGGTCGGCTGGTGTCCGAGGCGCGTGATGGGCAGTGGGTGCTGGAGGCACGGATCCCGCAGGACGAGACGGTGGAGTTGCGATGAAGGACATCAGGATCGTGGTCTGCGACGACCACGAGGTGATCAGGATCGGGCTGCGCGAGGCGCTGGGCCGCAAGGGGTTCACCGTGGTCGGTGAGGCCGCCACGGGTGCCGACGCCGTGGAGGTCGTACGGCTCCTGCGCCCGGACCTCGCGCTACTCGACCTGCAGATGCCCGAGCAGGACGGGATCGCGGCCTGCGCCAGCATCACCTCGGAGTGGGGGACCCCCGTGGTGATCCTCAGCGCATTCAAGGACGCCGACCTGGAGGCCGCTGCGCGGAGTGCGGGCGCCTCAGCGTTCCTGCTCAAGTCGATGCCACTGCCGGCGCTCGTGAACGTCCTCCAGTACGCCGTCGGCACCCCTTCCGCCCCTGACCAGGGCCACACCCCTGCTGCGCGCAGGGCCGACGAGGAGCAACCCGCTGCGCGGACCGAGTCGTTGACCTCACGTGAGAAGGAGATCCTGGGTCATCTCGGCGAGGGCCTGTCCAACGAGGAGATCGCCGCGCGGCTTCATATCTCAGCGGCCACGGTGAAAACCCACGTGTCGAACATCCTGCGCAAGCTTGGGCTGACCACGCGTACGCAGGCGGCGCTGCACGCGCGAGGTCGCTGACCGTCAGCCCACGCGTTCGGGGATCCTCGACGCGTGCTCCGGAGCCCGTGGCGTTGTCGCGGGGGTGTCCTCGCGGCGCCGGAGTGTACCCGGCCACCAGAACCGGTCCCCGAGCGACGTGGCGACGGCCAGCCCGAACAGGGCCCCGACGACCCCGCAGGCCAGGGCGATCCCAGCGGCGACGGAGAAGCCGAGCTGCACGGTGGCGGGGATCGCGGCGAGCATCAGCGAGCCAAACGTGCCCGCCAGGATGACGCCGGCAGCGACGACCGCCGGCGTGGCGTGGCGTGCGGCGTCGACGGTCGCCTCCTTCACGCCCATCCCCTCGGCACGGCCCTCCCGGATCCGCGGCAGGGTCAGCAGCGCGTAGTCGGTGCCGATGGCCAGGACGAACACGTACAGCACGATCGGCACGTTGAACGCCACTCCGGCATCGCCGAGCGCCTTCTGGAACACCAGCGCCGTCGTACCCAGCGTGCCCAGGACGACGAGGAACAGCGACACGAGCAGCGTCACCGCGGCCAGCGGGCTGCGCAGCACCACTGTCAGCGCCACGAACATCACCAGCGCCGCCGCCCCGGCCACCACGACCAGGTCTCGGTGGTTGGCGTCCCGGAGGTCCCTGGCCACCGCCGTGTCACCGGCGACCTGGTGCTCCGGTCCCGGCAGTGCGGCCAGGGCCTCGTCGAGAGGTGGTCCGCCTCCGTGGTAGTGGTGAACACCACCAGGTCGTCCAGGTCCTCCGCGTGCGGCACGGCCACGCACTGGACGTCGTGCCCGCGGGCCCGCAGGTGCTCCTCGACCGTCGCGGTCCAGACCGTGGCGTCCGGGCGTCGGCAGCGCTCGGCCCTGCCGGCCAACCTGAGCTGACCATCCCTGCCCAGGCGCCCCAGGTCGCCGGTGGGGTGCAGTCCCGGCCCACCGTGCCAGTGCATCGAGCCGTCGGGGTCGACGTACGCGTACTCGATGGCGCCACCACCCGCGCGCCCAACCATCAGATGCCCGAGCTCACCGGGCGGCACCGCGCGCCCCCCGGCGTCCACGACCTCCACGACCACGTCGTCGAGCAGGCGCCCGCAACCCTCGGCATGGCTCGGCGTGGCGTAGCTGATGTTGCCCAGCTCGGTGCTGCCGTAGCAGTCGAGCAGCGGTCCCCCCAACTCGGCACCGACTGCAGCGGCGGTCTCCGGGGCGATCGCCGCGGCCCCGGAGTAGCGCAGTCGCAGCGCTCGCAACGCCTCACGCCACTGCTCGTTCCGCCGGGCCAGGCTGACCACTCGTGCCCACACCGCGGGCGTGGCGTCCATCACGGTCGCACCGTGACGCGCCAGCAGGTCGAGGTCCCGGTCGAGCCGGGTCAGCCGCGGCAGCACCAGGGAGCACCCGGCGGACCAGGCGGCGAGGAGCAGCGTCACACCGTACTGGTGGCTCAGCGGGACGATCCCGCACAGGACGTCGTCAGGGCGGTAGCCGACGGCACGCGCGGTGGCCGCCATGTTGTCGAGCAGCTCTCCGCCCGGCTTGGCCACGACGTGGTGACGTCCGGTGGAGCCCCCGGCCACCATGATCAGGCCGTCGCGCCGGGCGCGCCAGGCGCTCGGATCGACCCGACCTGCGCCGGACGGCCCCGTCACGAGACGGTCGAGGTCGACCACGTTGCAGCCCGGCACCTCCGCCTGGTCGGAGGGCGCGTCACTGACGACGAGCTGTACCCGCCCACTGGCCAGGAGTCCCTCCACCTCGTCCCTGCCCAGACGCGGGTTGATCAGGACGACCGACACGTCGAGGTGGATCAGGGCGAGCAGGACCACGACGCCGGGGACGCCGTTGGTCGCGCGGAGCGCCACACGAGTTCCCGGCGTCACGCCGAGGCGCTGCAGGCGGCCGGCAACGCCTCGCGCACGCGACTCGGCCTGTGCGAACGCCACGACCTCGTTCGGATCCCTCAGGCTGCCCATGGCTGCCATGGTCGCCATCGCTCCTTCGCCCCGGCCCGCGCCTGGACAGTGACATGGTTTCGTGCAATCGCACTTCGTTTGCACGATCACCGGCGATACCTGGACGTCCCCTCGGGACGACGACGCCCTCGCTACAGTCAGCCGGCGTGACTGCCACGAAGGTCGGAATGCTGGTGGGGCTGGCGCTCGTCGACTCCACGAGCGTGGGCACCCTCGTCATCCCGCTGTGGATGCTGCTGGGGCGCCAGGTGAGCCGGATCAGCATGATCGTCTACCTCGCCGTCATCTCCGCCTTTTACTACCTGCTCGGAGTGGCGCTCCTGCAGGGCGCGGGGCTCTTCGCCCGCATGAGCGAGCAGGTCATGCAGACCCAGGTGGCGTCCGCCGTGCAGTTCGTCCTCGGGCTCGCCATGATCGCGGCCAGTTATTGGTTCGACCCGCCGGCGGTGCGCCGCCGTCAGGAACGCACCGGCCGCCAGCCCTCCGAACCCCGGTGGATGACCGCCGTCCGCAGCGGGTCGATCGGCCCGCGGGCCGCCGCCGTGCTCGCCCTCGTCGCCGGGGGCATGGAAGCGGCCAGCATGCTGCCCTACCTCGGCGCCGTCGCCCTGATTGTCGGCTCCGGCATGAGCCTGCCCGCCCAGCTCGGCACCCTCGCGGGCTACGTCCTCGTCATGGTCGTCCCGGCCCTCGTGCTGTTCGCCGTCCGGATCGCCGTGGGGGCACGCGGAGACCGGTTCCTCGGCCGTCTCCGGGACTGGCTCGGACGCCACACCGAAGGACTCGGCACCACAGTGTTGTTCGTGATCGGCCTGCTTCTGGCGCTGAGCGGTGCCTCAGAGTTCTTTTGAGCCGTCTTCAGTTCCAGGAGGACTCGACGGCTCCTCCCCGGCCACGATCGAGAGCACCTCGGCGCCGTGCCGCTCCAGCTTCGTGCGGCCGATGCCGGGGATGCGCAGCAGGGCCTGGTCGTCACCCGGCTCGGCCTCGGCGATCGCGATCAGCGTGGCGTCGGTGAAGATCACGTACGCCGGCATCTTCGCCGCCGCCGCGGTCTCGCGGCGCCAGTCCTTGAGGCGTTCGAGCAGGGCCTCGTCGTAGGTGGACTCGCAGCCCGCGTGACGGCCGAGCTTGCGGTCGGCCGCCGTCTCGAGGTGGTTGCCGCAGACCCGGCACGTGGCGGTCATGCGCGTGCCGCGCGCACCCGGCGTACGCGACCGGCCGCGCGCCGGCTCGCGGCGCTCGGAGGCCGGGCGCACCCCGTCGAGAAACCGCGACGGGTTGCGGTTGCCGCCCGACCCGCTGCGCGAGCGCGCCCAGGAGACGCGCAGGTGTTCGCGGGCGCGCGTCACCGCGACGTAGAGCAGGCGCCGCTCCTCGGCGATCTCGGCCGGCGTCTGGGCCAGCACGAACGGCAGGGTGCCCTCCTGACAGCCGACGACGGCGACCGCGTCCCACTCCAGGCCCTTGGCCGAGTGGATGGTGGCGAGCGTGACGCCCTGCGCCACCGGCGCGTGCTGGGCCTCGGCGCGGCGCTCGAGCTCGCCGAGCACCGCCTCGACCGTCGTGTAGGGGTCGTCGGCGACGAGGTCGTCGGCCACCGACACCAGGGCGGCGAGCGACTCCCACCGCTCGCGGACCTGGCCGCCGCCCGAGGGGGCCTCGCGCGCCCAGCCGATGCCTTCCAGGATCGCGCGCACCTGCTCCCCCACCGGCTGGGAGTCGCCGACGCGGGCCTGCGTACGCAGCACGCCGAGCGCCTGACGCACCTCCGGTCGCTCGTAGAAGCGCTCCGCGCCACGGACCAGGTAGGGGATCTGGCGCTGGGACAGCGCCTGCTCGTAGGCGGGCGACTGGGCGTTGATGCGGAACAGCACCGCGATCTCGCGCGGGTCGGTGCCCGCCGCGACGAGGCCCGCGATCCAGTTGGCCACGCCGGCCGCCTCGGACGCCTCGTCGTCGTGCTCGACGAAGACCGGCTCGGGGCCGTTCGGTTGCTGGGCCTCGAGGGTGACCGCAGTGATCGCGGCGCCGGAGGCGGCCTCCTGGCTGGCGCGGCGCATGATGCCGTTGGCGACCCTCACCACCTGAGGTGTGGACCGGTAGTCGCGGACCAGACGGATGACCGTCGCGTCGCGGTGGCGCCGGGCGAAGCCCGTGAGGTAGTCGGCCCGCGCACCGGCGAAGCTGTGGATCGTCTGGGCGGGGTCGCCGACGACGCACACGTCGGTGCGGTCGCCGAGCCACTGGCCCAGCAGGGCCTCCTGGAGCGGGGAGACGTCCTGGTATTCATCGACGACGAAGTGGCGGTAGGTGCGGCGTACCTCGTCGGCGACCTCGGGCCGGTCGGACAGCAGCGCCGTCGTGGCCAGCAGGATGTCCTCGAAGTCGATGCGCTCGCGGGTGCGCTTGGCCTCCTCGTAGGCCCGGAACACCCGCGCCACGACCTCGGGCTCGATCGAGGCGAGCTCGCGGCCGAAGCTGCGGGCGATCACCGGGTAGTCCTCCGCGGTGACGTTGGAGACCTTCGCCCAGGAGATCTCACCCACGAGGTCGCGCAGGCGCGCGGTGTCGACGGGGACGCGCAGCCGCGAGGCCGACTCGGCGACCAGACCCATGCGGTTGTCGAGGACCTGCGGCAGGTCGCCGCCGTACGCCCTCGGCCAGAAGTACTGTGCCTGGCGCAGCGCCGCCGAGTGGAACGTGCGAGCCTGAACGCCGCGTACGCCGAGCTGCTGCAGGCGGCCGCGCATCTCGCCGGCCGCGCGCGTGGTGAAGGTGACTGCCAGCACCGTGGTGGGGTTGTAGGCGCCGGTCCGCACACCGTACGCGATGCGGTGGGTGATCGCCCGCGTCTTTCCGGTCCCGGCGCCCGCGATGACCGCGACCGGCCCCTGGAGCGCCGTCGCGACGGACCGCTGCTCGGGGTCGAGCGCGGCGAGGAGGGCCTCCGGGTCGCGCGAGCGCGCCGGGTCGAGTGGCGAATCGGTCACGTTTCCACCCTAGGGGAATAGTCCGACAGCCCTTGGTGGTTGCGCTGCCATGAGCCAGACGAAGCCCGCCGTGTACCTGACCACCTGGTGCCCCTACTGCACCGCGCTGGTGGCCGATCTCGACCGCGCCGGGATCGACTACGAGCCCGTCGACGTGGACACCGACGCCGAGGCCGCCGAGTTCGTGAAGTCGGTCAACGGCGGCAACCGAGTGGTGCCCACCGTCCGGTTCGCCGACGGCTCGACGCTGACCAACCCGGACGTGTCCGAGGTCGCTGCGCTCCTCGGTTGAGCTGTTCGGGCGGGGACGCCGACGACGCCCGCGCAGATCTGTCGGAGGGACTCTTTAGGCTGGCGCCATCATGAGTCTCCAGGTCCACCACGCCGCGCGCGCCGACGTCCTCGCCGCCGCGCTCGCGGAGTCGTTGACGACGCCGCTGCTCGACCCGTTCGCGACCGAGGTCGTCAGCGTGCCCACGCCCGGCGTCGAGCGCTGGCTGTCCCAGACGCTGTCCCACTGCCTCGGTGCAGGGCCGTCCGGCGACGGCGTCTGCGCCGGCGTCGCGTTCCCGCGTCTCGACCCGCTGCTGCGTCGGCTGGTCGACGAAGCCTGCGAGATCGATCCCGCCGACGACCCGTGGCACCCCGACCGCGGGACGTGGTCGCTGCTCGCGCTGATCGGCGAGTGCGCCGACAAGTCGTGGATGGCCCCCGTCGCCGACCAGCTCACCGGCAGCCACCGCTTCCTCACCGCCCGGCGCATCTTCGGTCTGTTCGGCTCCTACGCGGCCCAGCGCCCCGAGATGCTCGAACGCTGGCGCGCTGGCGACGTCGTCGACCAGGCGGGTGTCGCGCTCGAGCCCTACCGGGCGTGGCAGGCCCACCTCTGGGCCGGCCTGGTCGAGGGCCTGGGGGTGCCCGACCCCGTCGCGCGGGTCGCCCAGGCCCGACGGCGTCTCCTCGAGGACCCGACGGTCATCGACCTGCCCCAGCGGTTGGCCGTCTTCGGGCCGACCCGGCTTGCCCACGCCCAGATCGGCGTGCTCGAGGCACTGGCGGCCCACCGGGACGTCTCCGTGTGGCTGCCCCACCCCTCCCCCGCGCTGTGGCGCGCGACAGAGGCGGTTGAGCCCCGCCGCGGGCCACGTCGGCTCGACCCCACCGCGACGCTGCCCCGTCACCCGCTCAACGCACGCCTGGCCCGCGACGCGCGCGAGCTCCAGTCGATGCTCGCCTGGGCCCCCGCGGTCCTCCACGAGGCGCCCGAGACACCGGCCGTCACGCTTCTCCACCGGCTCCACGCGGCCGTCCTCGCCGACGACGAGCCCGAGCCGGCGCCGCTCGATCCCGCCGACGGGTCGATCCGCTTCCACGCCTCCCATGGTCCCGACCGTCAGGTCGAGGTGCTCCGTGAGGTCGTGCTCGGGCTGCTTGCCGACGACCCCTCCCTCGAGCCCCGCGACATCATCGTCATGTGCCCCGACATCGAACGTTTCGCGCCCCTGATCGCCGCGGCCTTCGCCCTCGAGGGCACCGAGACCGACTCCCCCCACCCCGGCCAGCGCCTGCGCGTACGCCTGGCCGACCGCTCCCTGCGCCAGCTCAACCCGCTGCTCAACACGCTGTCAAACCTGATCGAGCTCGGCGCGTCGCGCGCTAGCTCCGCCCAGCTGCGCGACCTTTGCGCCGACCCGCCGGTCGCCCAGCGCTTCGGCTTCGACGAGGCCGACCTCAAGCGCATCAACGAGCTCCTCGACGAGGCCGGCGTGCGCTGGGGCATCGACACCGACCACCGCGCCCGCTTCCACATGGGCGACTTCGACCAGAACACCTGGGCGGCCGGGCTCCAGCGCATGCTCCTCGGTGTGGCGATGGACGAGCGGGGTCTCCACGCCCGCAACGGCCATCTTCCCCTCGAGGCCGTGGAATCGTCTGACGTCGACCTCGTCGGCCGCCTCGCTGAAGTCGTGTCCCGGGTCCGTGAGGTCCTGGCCGGGTTCCAGGGCAGCCACACCCTGACCAGGTGGGTCGCGGCCTGCCGTCGGGCCCTCGATCTCCTCACGGCGGTCCGGCCCGCCGATGCGTGGCAACAGGCCCATGCCTACGGCGAGCTCGCCGACATCGCCGGGTCCGCGAGCCCCGAGGACGACCTCGAGCTGACGGTGGCCGATCTGCGCGGCATCCTCGCCGACGCCTTCGCCGGCCGACCGTCGCGGGCGAACTTCCGCACCGGTGCGCTCACGATGTGCACGCTGCAGCCCATGCGGTCGGTCCCCCACCGGGTCGTCGTCGTGCTCGGCCCCGACGACGGCGTGTTCCCGCGGCGCAACCACATCGACGGTGACGACCTCCTCGCGCTAGACCCGTGGGTGGGCGACCGCGACCCGCGCAGCGAGGACCGCCAGGTCCTCCTCGACGCCCTCATGTCGGCGCGCGACCGCTTCGTCGTCGTGTACGCGGGCGCCTCCCCCAACACCGGCGCCCGCCGTCCACCGAGCGTCCCTGTGCAGGAGCTCCGCGACGCGATCTCCGCGCTGTGCACCGAGTCGCCGTGGCCGCTGATCGAGCGCCACCACCCATTGCAGCCGTTCTCGTCGGCCAACTTCGCGACCGTCCCGCCCGTCAGCTTCGACCGGGCCTCGCTGGCGGCGGCCCGGGCAAGACTCGGCGACCACCACGCGCCGCCCGAGGTGTTCCCCCACGAAGACCTACCGGCCCTGCCCGAGTTCTCCCACACCGACGACACCAGCGCGATCCAGGTCGAGCTGGCCGACCTCGTCCGCTTCTTCAACCACCCGGCCCGACACCTCCTGCGTCGCCGTGGCGGGATCGCGTTCACCGCGGCCGACGATGCGGCGGTCCGGGCCAGCGCGTGGTCCAACGACCGCGACGAGGCGCCCGCCGACGAGCTGCCGATCACGCTCGACGGTCTGGGTCAGTGGGCGATCGGCGACCGCATGCTCGAGCTCCACCTCCGGGGCCTGCCGCTCGAACGCATACGCGCCGCCGAACAGCTGCGCGGCGACCTGCCTCCGGCTGCGCTGGGCGACGACGTGCTCGCCCGGCTCGAGCCGAAGGTCGCGGCCATCGCCGATGCCGCCCGGCCCTGGCTCGCCGAGCCCGCGGCGAGCACGTGGGTGCGTGCCGACGTGGCGCGCTACCGGGTGACGGGCATGGTCTCGGGCATCCGCGGCAGTTCCGTCGTCGACGTCGTGTTCAGCAACCCGGCCGGCACCCATCGCATGCGGGCGTGGCTCAACCTGCTGGCGCTCGTGTGCAGCCAGCCCGAGGTGCCGTGGACGTCCGTGCTGGTCGGCAACCGGGTGACGCGCACGTTCGGGCCGGTGGCTGCCTCCGACGCCCGCGCCCACCTCAACCAGCTCATCGGGCTCTACGTCGTCGGCACGCGCCGGCTGTGCCCGCTCCCCCCTCGCACGGCGGCGGTCGTGGCCGACAAGAGGCTCGGCGGGGCCAAGGCATGGGAGAACCCCAAGGAGGTCTGGGAGCGCGAGCGCGACGCCGCGTGGAGCCAGTACGTGGGGCCGTGGCTCACCGACCTCGAACGGATCCCCTCGCCGCGCGGCGGCAGCGCGTTCGACCAGCTCGCCGCGCTGGTGTGGCGTCCCTTGAAGCTCCACGAGGTGAGGAAAGAACGATGACGACCCCCCGTCCAGCGAGCACGATCGACGCCTTCGACGTCTGCGGAGACCTCCCGCGCGGCGGCACGTGGGTGCTCGAGGCGTCGGCCGGCACCGGCAAGACCTACACCATCGCCGCCCTCGCCGCCCGCTACGTCGCCGAGGGGCAGCCGCTGCCCAGCCTGATGATGGTGACGTTTTCCCGTGCGGCGACCCGTGAGTTGCGCGACCGCATCCGCGAGCGACTCACCTCCTCCGAGGATGCACTGCGCACCGTGCTGGCCGGCGGCGACCCCGGCGACGACGCGGTGACGCGCCTGCTGTGCACGGGTCCCGACGACGAGCTGCGCACTCGGCTGGCGAACGTCAGCGCCGCGCTGGCCGACTTCGACAGCGCCACGATCGCGACGACCCACGAGTTCTGCGGACGCATGGTCGACGGCCTGGGCGTGCTCGCGGACGCCGACCCCATGGCCGTCGAGACCGGTTCCCTCGACGACCTCGTGCGCGAGTTCGCCGCCGACCTGTGGCTGCGCAAGTACGCCCCCCACGACGCCCGCGGACCCGTCCTGCTGTGGGAGTCCGCCCTGGCCATCGCCCAGGCGGTCGGCGACAACAGCCTCCCCGTCGAACCAACCGACGACCCGCTGCGTGCCTCGTTCTGCGCGGCGGTGCGACGCGAGGTCGCCGCCCGCAAGCGTGCCCTACGGTTGAAGACTCAGGACGACCTGCTCGGTGACCTCGACCTCCTGCTGCGGGGAGTCCGCCCGTCCGACCGGGGGAACACCAACCGCCCCACGGCCGATCCCGAACTCGCCGAGGCCGTCCGCCGGCGCCTGTCCGAGCGGTTCCCCATCGTGCTGATCGACGAGTTCCAGGACACCGACCCCGTCCAGTGGTCCATCGTCCGCCGCGCTTTCTCCGACACGTCGACGCTGGTGCTGATCGGCGACCCGAAGCAGGCGATCTACGGCTTCCGCGGCGCCGACGTCCACTGCTACCTCGACGCCGTCACCACCGACGAGGCACGTCAGCTCACGCTGCCGGTCAACTGGCGTACCGACGAGCCGCTCGTGCAGGCTCTGCACGCGGTGTGGGGC
Organism: Mariniluteicoccus endophyticus; assembly: GCF_054780035.1. Classification (NCBI taxonomy): domain Bacteria; kingdom Bacillati; phylum Actinomycetota; class Actinomycetes; order Propionibacteriales; family Propionibacteriaceae; genus Mariniluteicoccus; species Mariniluteicoccus endophyticus. The sequence continues at coordinate 47,763 of NZ_BAAGXC010000001.1, forward strand.
GACGCCGAGCTGGGCCACGAGCGCATCCGCGTACGCGAGGTCACCGCCCACCACCGAGGGTCGCGTCTCGACCAGCCGGTCCCGGAGCTTGCCGCACCGCTGCGACTCAGGTTCGTGCCGCCCCAGGGCAGCGGCCAACAGATGGCGACGCTGCGGCGACTGGTCGCCGACGACCTCGTCGCCGACATCGCCGCCGTCCTCGACTCGGGGGCCACCCTGCACCTCGACCCGCACGGCGCCCCTCGCCCCGTCAGCCCCCGCGACATCGCCGTGCTCGTCCACCGGCGGGCGCGTGCTCAGGAGATCCGCGACGCGCTCGCCGCACGCGGGATCCCGGCGGTCCACACCGGCGCCAACAGCGTGTTCGCCGGCGAGGAGGCCCGCCACTGGCAGGCGCTCCTGCGCGCGTTCGACACCGGCCGCTCCGCCGATCAGCGGGCGGCCGCCCTCACCCCCTTCATCGGGTGGACGTTCCCGCGGCTGGCGTCCGCCACCGACGACGATCTCAACGAGCTGTCCACGACCTTGCGGGTTTGGGCGCGAACACTGACCGACCATGGCGTGGCCGCACTCATGGAGTCGATGGACTCCGACGGGCTCGCCGCCCGGCTCTTGTCCGAGCACGGCGGCGACCGGCGCTACACCGACCTCAGACACATCGGCCAGGCGCTTCACGGCGCCCGCACGCGCGACCGTCTCGGTGTGGCCGCGCTCATCGACTGGCTCGAGGAACGCCGCCACGAGGACGCGTCCTCCGACGACGACCGCACGCGACGGCTCGAGACCGACGAGGACGCCGTCCGCGTCATGACGGTCCACGTGAGCAAGGGGCTGGAGTTCCCGCTGGTCTACGCGCCGGACTTCTGGGACCTCTACGAGCGCGAGACCCCCGACTCGGGGCCCATCGTCCATCGCCGCGACGGCCGACGCGTGGTGTGGGTCTCCGACGACCACCACAGTCGCGAGGAGGCCCACGACGCGAGCCTGGCCGAGAGCCGCGGCGAGGAGCTCCGCAAGCTCTACGTGGGGTTCACCCGGGCCCAGTGCCAGCTCGTGTGCTGGTGGGCCGCCAACTCCCGCAACACGCCGCCCAGCCCGTTGCAGCGACTGCTCCAGCGCACCGGATCGGCGCCCCGGGGCCGCTATGCGTTCAACGCGCCTCCCGACCAGGTCGCGCGGCTGCGTGCAGACGGCATCAGCGTCACCCCCATCGGCCATCTCGACCCGGGTCACCGCGAGACGTCGAGGACCACCGACGAGCTCCGCGTACGCGAGTTCTCCCGCGACGTCGACGACGACTGGCGGCGAACGTCTTACTCGGGGCTCACGGCCGCCGCCCACGAGCTTCCCCACGCCCACGAGGAGCTCCTTGACGACGAGCTCGCCGGACCATCCGACGAGCCCGAAGGACCGGCCGCCGACACCCCTCCCCCGTCTTCCGCGCCCTCGCCGGGCGTCAACGGGCTCGACCGGCAGTCCCCGATGGCCGGGCTGCCGCGGGGCGCTGCGTTCGGCACCCTGGTCCACGCCGTCTACGAGACGTTCGACCCGGCCGCACCAGATCTCGCCGCCGAGCTGGCCGCCGTCTGCGCGGGATGGCTTGACCGGTTGCCGTCGGCCGGGCTCGACGCCGCCACGCTGGGGCACGCCCTGCTGCCGTCGGTGCTCACCCCGCTGGGCGCGGTCGCCGACGGCCTGCGACTGTGCGACATCCCTGCGGGCGACCGCCTGCCCGAGCTCGACTTCGAATACCCGCTGGCCGGTGGCGACCGACCCGACGCCCGGCTGCGCACGACCCTGGCCGACGTCGCCGACCTGCTCGACCGCCACCTCGACGCCGCCGACCCCTTGGCCGCGTACGCCGATCACCTGCGTGACCCCGTCCTCGCCCCGCAGGTCCTGCGCGGATATCTCATCGGCTCCATCGACGCGGTGCTGCGCATCCCGTCGGGCGCCGGACACCGCTACCTCGTCGTCGACTACAAGACCAACTGGCTCGGCCCGACCGACGACGAGACGCCGCTGCTCCTGGCCCACTACACGATGCCCCACATGACGCGGGCCATGATCGACGCCCACTACCCGCTCCAGGCCTTGCTGTACTGCGTCGCGCTGCACCGCTACCTTCGCTGGCGCCAGCCGGGCTACGACCCGGCGACCCATCTCGGCGGCGTGGCCTACCTGTTCGTACGCGGTATGGCCGGCCCCGAGACCCCCGTCGTCGACGGCACGCCCTGCGGGGTGTTCACGTGGCACCCGCCGGTCGACCTCGTGGTCACACTGTCCGACCTCATCTCCGCCCACGAGGAGCAGCCGTGAGCCAGCCCGCCGTCCACGACGCCCCCGGATCGCTGACCCCGTTCGTCGAGGCGGAGGTGCTGGCGGCCGCCGAGATCCACCTGGCCGGGCTCGTCACTGCCCTGTGGGAGGTCGACGACACCGTGCGCCTGGCGACCGCCCTGGCCGTGCGCGCGCTGCGCGGTGGGTCGGTGTGCGTCGACATCACCTCACCCGACCGGGTCGCCACCGACCTCACCGAAGACCAGGTGGCCGACCTCCCCTGGCCCAGCGGCGACGACCTGCGCACGGCGCTGACGGCCTCGCCCGCGGTGGCGCTGGGCCCGATCGGCGACGACGACCGTCCGCTGCGCCTGGTCGGAGACCTGCTGTACCTCCAGCGCTACTGGGCCGAGGAGGAGTCCGTCCGCGACGAGCTCGACCGTCGCCAGACGCAGGTTCCCGTCCTCGACGACATGGCCGGGGCGCGCGCCGTCCTCGACCGCCTGTTCGACGGCGGCGACCTACCCGCTGACGAGCCCGACCTCCAGCGCCTGGCCGCTGCGATGACGCTGGCCAGCTCGGTCACGGTGCTCGCCGGGGGCCCGGGCACCGGCAAAACCACCACCGTCGCCAAGATTCTCGCCCTCCTGACCGAGACCAGCGAGACCCCACCGGTCACCGCGTTGGCCGCTCCGACGGGCAAGGCCGCCGCCCGCCTCGAGGAGGCCGTCCGTGGTGCCCTGGCCGAGCTCGACGCCGAACACCTCGTCGACGGGGTGTCCGGCACGACGATCCACCGCCTCTTGGGCGGCTATCGCCGGTTCGACCACGATCGCTGGAACCCCCTGCCCCATGACGTGGTCGTCGTCGACGAGATGTCGATGGTGTCGCTGTCGCTGATGGCCAAGCTCCTCGAGGCCGTACGCCCGGGCGCCCGCCTCCTGCTCGTGGGTGACCCCGACCAGCTCACCTCGGTGGAGGCCGGTGCGGTGATGGCCGACATGACGCGCGCACAGGTCGACGCCAATCCCGCCCTGCAGGCGCGCGTCATGGACCTGTCCACCGGCGACCGGCCCAAGCCACCCGAGCCCAGGCCCGGCGTGGTCACCCTCACCCACACGTGGCGTTTCGGCGAGGGCATCGACGCCATGGCGCGGGCCATCCGCGAGGGCGACGCCGACGCCCTGGTCGAGGTCCTGCGCTCCGGTGACGAGCGTCTGTCGTGGCTCGAGGTCGACGCCGCGCAGGCGCCGCCCTCGGCGTTCGACCCGCTGCGCGACCGGGTGGTGGCCGCAGGCGCCGAGCTCCACGCCCTCGCCGTCGATCCCTCCCCCCAGGCCACGCTGGGGGCCCTGGACGCGCTCGACGCCCACCGGCTGCTGTGCGCCCACCGTCACGGCCCCCACGGTGTCGCCACCTGGGAGCGCCGCGTCGAGGACTGGCTGCGCGAGGCCGTGCCCGGCTATGGCGTCGAGGGTGAGTGGTATCCGGGGCGTCCGCTCATGGCGACCGCCAACGACCGCGATGCCAACCTCTACAACGGTGACACCGGCGTGCTGGTCCGCACCGAGAAGGGACTGCGTGGCGCCTTCGCACGCGGATCCTCCCCGGCGCTGTACTCGACGATCCAGCTCGACTCGGTGGTGTCGGTCCACGCGATGACGGTGCACAAGTCACAGGGCTCCCAGTTCTCGGAGCTGACGTTCGTCGTGCCACCCGAGACGTCGCCCCTGCTGACGCGCGAGCTGGTCTACACGGCGGTGACCCGTGCCCGCGAGCACGTCCACGTGATCGGCACCGAGGCCGCGCTGCGGCGGGCTGTCGAGCGCCCGGCCAACCGGGCCTCGGGCCTCGCCCGGCCTCGCTGAGCGGGCGAGTCCGGGAAGCGTGGGGCTAGTGCTCCAGACGGCGCTCGCGCCACGCGGAGATGATGCGGTGGGCGATCGTGCCCTCCAGCGGAAGACTCACCGTGCCGTCGGCCAGCCGGGCGTCGAGGTCGGCGCGCGAGAACCACTGGGCATACTCGATCTCCTCTCCGTCGACCGAGAACTCACGACTGCTCGCGCGGGCGACGAAGCCGACCATGAGCGAGCGGGGGAAGGGCCACGGCTGGGACCCGAAATAGCTGACCGATTCGAGCGCCACGTCGGCCTCCTCGGCCATCTCGCGATGGACGGCCTCCTCGAGCGACTCCCCCGCCTCGACGAAACCGGCAAGCAGGGAGACCCGGCCCTCGCCCCAGCCAGCCTGGTGGCCGAGCAGGATCTCGTCGCGGTCGTTGAGGATGGCCACGATGATCGCGGCATCGGTGCGCGGGAAGTGGGTGCGCTCACAACTGGCGCAGTGGCGTGTCGTGCCGCCGGTGCCGACGCTCGTCTCGCCGCCGCAGCCGGCGCAGCGCGGGTCGAGGGAGTGCCAGTGGAGCATGGCGACAGCAGTCGTGGCCACGTCGAGCCAGGGCCCTTCGAGGTGGGCGTTGAGCTGGCGCAGCGACGCCGTGGGGCCGTCGGCGATGGCACGCACGGCGAACACGGGGGCCTCGTCGACGAGCCCGAGCAACACGTGGCGCTGGGCGTCGAACTCGACGAAGGGCCGCGTCATGCGCAGCCGGCGCTCCTCGGGATCGCAGAACAGTCGCCCGTCGTCGTCGACCTTCACCAGCAGCGCGTCCTCGCGCTTCCACAGGCCGGCGACCCATTCGACGGAACCGCGATGCATCTCGGCTCGGTCTAGCTGGCTGGCTGTGGCCCACTGGTCGTTCACGGGTCCACCGTACCGCCGAGTCACCCCAGGTCGAGCCAACCGGCGAGCTCGTCGCGGCCCGGCAGCGAGGTGGGTCGGACAACCTCGTCGTCGCGCACGTGGTAGAACACCGCGTCCACCTGGTCGAGGCGTACGCCCTTCAGCTCGGCCCACGCCAGCCGGTAGAGCGCGAGCTGGCCTTCGTCGGCGCTGTGGGCGCGCCCGGTCTTCCAGTCGACGACCTGCCACAGCGCTCCCGGCGCATCGGGGTCGGTGCCGTCAAGAGCGAAGACGGCGTCGATGCGGCCGCGGATCAGCTGGCCGTCGAGCACCAAGGTGAAGGGTGCCTCGAGCTCGGACGGCACACGATCGCCGTAGCGTCCGGCGGTGAAGGCCTCGCACAGCTCGGTGAGGTCGCTCTCGTCGACCGCGCCGGCGTCGGCGCGCCCCGGCAGCTCGTCGGGATCGACCAGCGGCGTAGGCAGCCCCATCTCGCCGTAGTGACGCTCGATCCAGCGGTGGAAACGCGTGCCGAACCGGGCCTGGCGCGACGGCGGCCTGGGCATCGGCCGCACCAGCTCGGCGGCGTACGCCTGCGGGTCGCGCCGGGCCGCCAGCAGCTGGGTCGCCGACAACGCCGCGGGCAGGCGTACGCGACGCCGCCCCCGGCGTGACTCGCGGGCCTCCGCGACCAGGCGTGCGAGGTCGGCGTCCCACTCGGCGACCCGTGAGGCGTCGTCGAGCATGAGGGACTCGGTGTCGGCCTCGTACGTCCCCGTCGCGATGAATCGCTCACGGGCGGCCTGGACGGCGAGGGCCGCGTCCCGACGCCGGCCGCGCTGGTCGGGGTCGAGCGGTCGGGGCCACGGCACGGGCCGGGCCTCGACGTCGAGGGGGTTGACAGCATCGACCGCGACCGGGGCCGCCTCTGCCACCACGTGCCCCTGACGCGTCGCCTCGATCTGGATGGCCCGGAGGTAGTCCGACGGCGTGCGCGGCCTCGTGGCCTCGGGGCGCCACGTGTGACCGGTGCCGACCAGGATCCGCTTGGCGCGGGTGACCGCGACATAGCCGAGACGGTCCTCGGAGCGCACCTGCTGGTCCTTCAACGCCGCGCGATAGGCCCTGAGCCCGTCGTTGGAGGCCTCTTGGAGCTGGGGGATCGAGTGTCTGTCGCCGCGCAGGTCGGCGGGGATCGCGGCGGGGGTGGTCACCCAGTTGTCGCTGACCCGGTCGGACGGGAACACGCCGTCGACCAACGCGGGCAGGAAGACCATCTCCCACTCCAGCCCCTTGGCCTTGTGGACGGTGAGCAGCTTCACCGAGTCGACGTCGCTCGGGACCGCCCGCTCCAGTCCCGCGCCCTGCTCGACCTCGGCCCGCAGGTAGGCCAGCAGCCCCGACAGCGACGCGTCCCCGTCGACGTCGACGTAGTCGGCCACAGCATCGACGAACACGGCGAGCTGGTTGCGTCGCTCCGTGCGGGCGAAGTGAGGGGTGGCGACGAGCTCGATGTCGAGACCCAGCACGGCGATGACCCGTCGCACGAGGTCGAGCACCGGCTCGTCGGCGTGGGCCCGCAGACCCCTGATCTCGGCGGCGAACGCCGAGAGCCGGGCTCGGGCATCGGCTGACAGCGGCGCGTCACCGGGGTTGTCGATGGCGTCCAGCAGCGACACGACCTCGGTGGGGTCGACGTCGGCGATCGCCTCTTCGAGGGCCGCGAGCAGGGCGTCGTCACCGGCGGGTCCGTCGCTGCGGGAACGGGCCAGTTCGCGGGCCCGGCCGCCGAGGGCCGCAAGATCGGCCGGTCCGACGGCCCAACGGGGGCCCGAGACGAGCCGCACGAGATCGGGGTTCGCGGTGACGTCGTCGATGAGGGTCAGCGTGGCGACGACGTCACGCACCTCGGGCAGCTCGAGCAACCCCCCGAGGCCAACGATCTCGACCGGGACGTCACGTGAGGTGAGATCGGCGAACAGTGCGGCGATGTCGGCGTTGCGACGGCACAGCACCGCCATGTCGGACCACGCACCGACCTCCCCTGTGTCGTGGGCGGCCGCGATCGCCGCGCCGACCCAGGCGACCTCCTGGGGCCACGTGTCGAACGTCGCCGACCTCACCTCGCCCGGGTGGGCACCCCGCGGGGCCACGAGCTCGGTCCCGCTCAGGTCGGCGGGCTGCCCCTCGAGCAGCGGGTCGGCGCGCAGCGGGCGGGCCAGGACGTTGGCCACGTCGAGGATCGTCTGGCCCGAGCGCCGGTTTACCGTCAGCGAGAAGCTCGCCGCGGGACGGCCGTCGGCGCGCGGGAAGTCGGTGGCGAACTGCAGGATGTTGCTGGCCGCGGCCCCGCGCCAGCCGTAGATCGCCTGGAACGGGTCGCCGACCGCCGTCACCGGGTGACCGCGTCCCGACTCGGCGTCGCCGCCCGAGAACAGGCCCTGCAGCATCATCGCCTGGGCCGACGACGTGTCCTGGTATTCGTCGAGGAGCACCACCCGGAACTGGTTGCGTACCATCCGCGCCACGGCTGGGACCTCGCGGACCAGACGCGCCGCCACCGCCATCTGGTCGGCGAACTCGACGACCCCGAGCCGTGCCTTGAGCGCCTGGTAGTCGGCCACGAGCGAGGCCAGCTCGAGGCGCTCGGCGAGCATCGCCTCGGCGCGCACCACGTCGGCGTAGGGGCGGCCGCCACGGGCCAGCGGTGCCTGCGCCCAGGCCAGGGCGTACTCACGTGCGTGGCGGTCGAGCTCGTCCTGGCCGACGAGGTGGGCCTGGAGGTCGGCGTCGAGCTTCAGCACGCGCTCGGTGATCGTGGCGGGCCGCAGGCGTGACAGCGCCTCGAAGGGGCCGGCGGCCGCGCGCACCACCCGCGACGCGAGCCGGTAGCGCGTCGCGCCGGTGATCATCGTCTGCTCGGAGTCGACGCCGATGCGCAACCCGTGCTCCGAGACCAGCCGGGCGGCGAACGCGTCATAGGTCATGACGACCTGCTCACCGGCCTCGTCGACCCCGTCGGCGGTCACAACACCGGCGTTGGCCAGCGTGCGACGCACGCGCGTCGACAGCTCGGCCGCGGCCTTGCGCGTGAACGTCAGCCCGAGCACCTCCTCGGGCCGCACCGCGCCGGTGCCGACCAACCACACGACACGCGCAGCCATCACCGTCGTCTTGCCCGACCCCGCGCCGGCGATGATGACGCCGGGCTCCAGCGGAGCGGTGATCGCCGCCAGCTGCTCGTCGGAGAACGGGATGCCGAGCGCCTCGCACAGCTGGTCGGGGTCACGCAGCCGCCGTCGCACCGGCAGCGGGCTCACGTTGTCGATCACGGAACGATCCCCCCTCCCTCGGCGCGCGCCGGACAGCTTCCCGCGAACGCGCAGTAGCGGCACGACGACCCCACCTGGGCGCGGAAGTCCTCGGTGCGCACCGTTCGGCTCGCCTCGCCCAGCCGGGCGTGGACCCAGGTCGGGGCGACGGTATCGGCGTCGTCGACGTGGGGACGGTCGTCGAGCGAGTCCTGGGGCAGCACCACCGGGTAGGGCACGTCCGTCTTGTCCTGGACCCGCAGGTAGACCAGCTCGGCCCCGGCGACCCGGCGCTCCCCCGGCGCGTACGCGTCGAAGGCCCCCAACGACGCCGCGAGCTGGTAGACGCCCAGTTGTTCGTGGGTGGGCACCTCCTTCTTGTCGACGGGGCGCCGGCCCGTCTTGAAGTCGACGACGTGGAGGCGCCCGTCGGGAAGGCGCTCCAGGCGATCGACGGTGCCGTGGAGCACGACGTGGTCACCGTCGACCTCGAGCGGGACCTCGAACCGGATCTCGGAGCCGAGCACCTCGCGGTGGGCGTTGGCGTCCTGCCAGGCGACGAACCGCTCCAGCACCCCCTCGGCCTCGGCCCGCTCGACCGCCGAGAGGTAGGTCGCGTCGAACTCGATGCGGTCCCAGACGTGGTCAAGGGTGTCGGCGAGGTCGGTGGCGTCGACGCCCTCACGCTCGGCGTGGTCGATCAGGACGTGCATGACCTCGCCCGCGCTGGCGGCGCTGGAGCGGCCCGCCTCCGCGGAGGCGCGGCGTGAGAGGAACCACTGACGGGGACAGCTCACGAGGGCGCCCAGCGTCGAGCCGGAGATCCGGATGGGCTCGTCGGGCGGGACCACGGGCCGGTCGCCCTCGGTGAACTCGTGCATCCCCCACCACCGACGAGGATCGGCGCCCGGGGCGACGGGGCGGCCGTCGTCGTCCACGGCGTCCGCGAGCCGCGCCAGCCGGACGGCGGCGGCGTCACGCACCGCGGGTGGCCGGTCGGGGTCGACGGCCACGCGGCGGAGCTCACCCACCAGCGCCGGGAGGGTCAGCGGACGTGCCGGGCGGCCCACGACGTGGACGGCCTTCACCCCGAGCTCGCCGAGGAACCGTGACGGCTGGTCCCCCTCTCCCTCGGTCCCCTCGACCGCCGACACGACCAGGCGTTCGCGGGCCCGGGTGCACGCGACGTAGAACAGGCGTCGCTCCTCGGCCAGGCGAGCGGAGGTCGGCGGCGGGTCGGTGATGCCCCACCGCCCGGCGACCCGGCCGAGACGGTCGGCCTCGAGCAGCGAGCCACGCGTACGCAGGTCGGGCCACATGCCCTCCTGGACCGAGGCGACCACGACGAGCCGCCACTCCAGACCCTTGGCGCGATGGGCGGTCATGACACGTACGCCGCGTCCGCGCACATCGGCTTCGCGCTGGGTATCGGCCGGGATCTGCTGGGACGCCACCTCGGCGAGGAACGCCTCGAGGCCACGCTGACCGGCGAGCTCCTCGGACCGGGCGGCGACCTCGAACAGGGCGCAGACCGCGTCCAGGTCACGGTCGGCGCGTCGGCCCTGATCACCGCCCGCGAGGGCCGCATCCTGGAGCCGTTGCGGCCACGGGGTGCCGCTCCACAGCGCCCACAGCGCCTCCTCGGCGGTGGCGGCGGCGTTGACGCCCGCCTCGACCGCCTTGAGCAGGTCGGCCAGCGTGCGCGCCCGTTCGAGCTCGGGGGACGTGCGCCCCAGCGCGGCGACGGCGTCGTCGATGCGCTCGGGCTCGATGACCGCCCGTCGCACCAGCTCGTCAGACGGAGGCGGCACCACGCCGCCCAGCTCGAGACGCTCGGCGTCGCGCAGGTCGCGTCCGAGGCGCCGCAGCCCCAGCGAGTCGAGACCGCCGAGCGGGGACAGCAGGAGACGGGCGGCCTCGTCGGCGTCCAGCTCGCGCCCGCGGGCCACGACCTCGAGGGCGAGGAGCAGCGGCCGGACCGCAAGCTCGGCCGACAACGCAATCTCGTCGCCGGCCACCTCCACCGGCACGCCAGCGGCGCCCAGCGCCCGCGACAGGCCGGGGATGACACGGCGTCCGGAGCGGACCAGCACCGCCATCTCGTGCCAGCCGATGCCGTCATGGAGGTGGGCCTGGCGCAACAGGTCGGCCAGGTGTTCGGCCTCGGCGCCCGCCGAGTCGAACGTGAGGACCTCCACGCGCCCGCGGGGTGCGCCCGGCGCGAGCGTCGGCGTGCGGAACGTCTCGCGCACCTCGGCGGGGACGCCGACGAGCGGCAGCCGCTGGGCCACGAGTCGGGTCGCGGCCGAGATCGCCGCGCCGAAGCGCCGGGTCGTGCCGAGCGCGACGACCTCGGCGGGCTGGTCGTCGACGGTGCGGAACCGCTCACGGAAGTCGGTGATGCCGCGCGCCTCGGCACCGCGGAAGCCGTAGATGGACTGGTCAGGATCACCCACGACCACGCAGTGTCCACCGCGGCCGGCCAGCGTGCGCAGCAGCGCGGCCTGGGAGGGGTCGGTGTCCTGGTATTCGTCGACGAACACGCCGTCGATCTCACGTCGCACCGTGGCCAGCACGTCGGGGTCGGCCAGCAGGATGCGGCTGCGGTGGACGAGCTCCGCATAGTCGAGCGCCTGCTCCCAGTCGAGCACCTTCAGGTATTCGTCCATGAACTCGGCCACGTTGAGCCATTCGGCGCGACCGGCGCGGGCTGCCACTTCTCCCAGATCTTCGGGGTCCATGCCCAACTGGCGGGCCCGGGCCAGCACCGCGCGTACCTCACCGGCGAAGGCCCTGGTCTCGAAGGCGGCCCTGACCGACTCGGGCCACTCCTCGGCCCCCTCCAGCGCGCCGGCCAGGGTCTCGCGCACGCGGAACTCCTGCTCGGGTGCGGTGAGCAGCCGCAGGCCGCTGCCGTAGTCGTCTTGATCGGCGAACCGGCGCACGAGTGCGAAGCAGAACGCATGGAACGTGAGGACCGAGGGCGTCTCGACCGACCGCCCCAGGCGTGCGGTCACCCGCGCCCGCAGGTCGAGCGCCGCGCGTCGGGAGAAGGTGAGCACCAGAGGAGCGGCTCCCGGACGCGAACCGCGCTCGATGCGGCGCACCACGGCCTCGACGAGCGTCGTCGTCTTGCCGGTCCCCGGACCGGCGAGCACCAGCAGCGGCCCGTCGGTGTGGTCGACGACCCGCTGCTGGTCGGCGTCGAGCATGGGCACGGCGACGTCGGGCACCACCCGCTCGAGCTCGAAGGATCCACGCACGTCCTCCATGCAATCAGACGCCTCCGACAGGTTCGGTCCGCCACCCCCGCGGCCCACCATCGACGGCGCCTCCGCACGGGGGGCGCCGCGTCGTGCCGGGGGCTCTCTCCGGACGCCCGGGTCCGGGTGACTCAGTAGGTCGGCTGGGAGGGGTCGACGCGCTCGACCCACGCCAGCACGCCGCCATCGACGTGCCACGCGTCGAGCCCGACCTCGCGGAGCCGGCCGAGCACCTGGGACGATCGCACCCCCGAGCGGCAGTAGACGACGACGGGCCTGTCCCCCAGCCCCGCCAGGGCCTCACCCGACTCGAACCCGGACATCGGCTCGAGCCGTGAGCCCGGGATCGCGTTGATCGCCCGCTCGCCCGGTTCGCGCACGTCGACCAGGTCGAAGTCGCGTACGCCGGCCTCGCGCTCGGCGAGCCACGCCTGCAGCGTCACCACGTCGAGTGCGCGCCCCGCGAGGGCCACCGGACGCGGCACGCAGGCCTCCACGAGCGGCTCGACCTCGGTGATGGTCGGCTTGGCGCCGCACAGCGCGCACCCGGGGTCGGCCGCGACGGGCAGCGCCGCCCAGGTGCCGCGCAGCGCGGAGTGGACCGACAGGCGGCCGCAGGCCACGTCACCCGCGCCCACGAGCAGCTTGATCGCCTCGGTGACCTGGGCCGAGCCGACGGCGCCACACAGCACGCCGAGCACGCCTCCCTCGGCGCACGACGGCACCGACCCAGCGGGCGGCGGCTCGGGGAACAGGCACCGGTAGCAGGGCCCGTGGCCGGCCCAGAACACCGACACCTGCCCGTCGAAACGGAAGATCGACCCCCACACGTAGGGCCGGCCCTCCAGCGCGCATGCGTCGTTGGCCAGGTAACGCGTCGGGAAGTTGTCGGTCCCGTCGACCACCAGGTCGTACGCGGACACGAGCCGCCGCGCGTTCTCGGCGGTCAGCCTCGCGTGATGGACCTCGACGGTGACCAGCGGGTTGATCTGCGCCACGCGGTCGCCCGCGGACTCGACCTTGGGCCGTCCCAGATCGGCGACGCCGTGGATGACCTGCCGCTGCAGGTTCGACTCGTCGACGACGTCGTCGTCGATCACGCCGATGGTCCCCACCCCGGCGGCGGCCAGGTAGGTCAGCGCGGGCGAGCCGAGGCCCCCGGCCCCGATGACGAGCACGCGGGCGTTCTTCAGGCGGCGCTGCCCCTCCAGCCCGATCTCCGGCAGGAGCAGGTGGCGCGAGTAGCGCCGTACCTCCTCGGGCGTCAGCGGGGGTCCCGGCTCCACGAGCGGCTCGACGATCACCGCGCCAGCGTACCCACCGCACCTCCCCTCTAGACTCCGGTCATGGCTACCAGCTCCGAGGTCCGCACGGTCGTCGACGGGCGCACCCTGAAGCTGACCAACCTCGAGAAGGTCCTCTACCCCGAGACGGGCTGGACCAAGGGCGAGGTGCTGAGCTACTACCTGCAGGTCGCACCCGTGATGCTGCCGCACCTGCACGGTCGCGCCATGACGCGCGTACGCCAGCCGAACGGGACCGGTCCCGGCGCGTTCTCGTTCTACGAGAAGAACGTGCCCATGGGGTGCCCCGACTGGGTCGACCGTCTGACGGTCCGTTCGAGCGACGGGACCATCACCTATCTCGTCGCCGAGGAGCCCGCGACGCTGGTCTATCTGGCCAACCTGGCGGCGCTGGAGATGCACGTCCCCCAGTGGCACGCGGCTCCCGACTCCGTACGCGGTGACGACCCCGTCGACCTCGACACCGTCGACTCCACCGCGGTGGTCGTCGACCTCGACCCCGGGGAGGGCCTGGCGACGCGTGACCTGGCGCGCGCGGCCATGCTGGCCGGTGGGCTGATGGCCACCGACGGGCTCACCCCGCTGGTGAAGGCCTCCGGGTCGAAGGGCCTGCAGCTGTACGCGCCCGTGCGGCCCACGGCGGGGAGGCTGTGCACGGCGTACGTCCAGGACCTGGGGCGCCGACTGCTCGCCCATGAGCCGGACCTGTTCGTGGCCACCGTCAGCGTGGCCGAGCGGGCGGGCAGGGTGTTCGTCGACCACAACCAGAACCTGCCCGGGCGCAACACCGTCGCGCCCTACTCGCTACGCGGCAAGCACCGCCGCCCCACCGTCTCGACCCCCCTCGACTGGGACGAGATCGCCGCCCTTGACGCGCCGAGCGACCTGCTGTTCCACCCCGACGACGTCCTCGCCCGCATCGCAGAGCGGGGCGACCTCCTCGCCGACCTCGTCGACCCCGGGGCCGAGCGCCCTGAGCTTCCCTGGACCGACACGGCGTGACTCTCCCGGTGCGCCCACGTGCCCGCACGGTGACCGGGCAGTAGGATCAGCAGAATGGAGAACCCCCGGCCCGCCGCCCGCAGCCCACGCATGCCCCGTGACCAGCGTCGTGCCCAGCTGCTCGGCGCGGCCGGCGGGGTCTTCGCCGACAAGGGCTACCACGCCGCAGCGATGGACGACATCGCCGAGGCAGCGGGCGTGTCGAAGCCCGTGCTCTACCAGCACTTCCCGTCGAAGCTCGAGCTCTATCAGGCGCTCCTCGACTCCGCGGCCGAGGCGCTCACCGAGCGGGTGACCGATGCGATGCGCGCCCACGACAGCAACAAGGAGCGCGTGCGCGCGGCGATCGGCGCCTTCTATGACTTCGTCTCCGAGTCGGGACGCCAGTTCCGTTTCGTGTTCGAATCCGACCTGACCGACGTGCAGGTCCAGCAGCGCATCTGGCAGGTCCACCAGGACCTCGCCCAGACAATCGGCGATGTCATCACCACCGACACCGACATCCCGGAGGACCGGGCCAGGCTGCTCGGCGTGGCCATGGTCGGGCTGGCCCAGGTGAGCGCCCGCCACTGGGTCGCCGCCGGCCGTGACATCCCCGTCGAGGAGGCCTCGAACCTCGTCGCGTCCCTGGTCTGGCGCGGCATCGCCTCGTTCCCGAAGACCGGACGCGCCTGAGCCGTCCCACACGGTCGACGCTCGGGGCACAGTTGCCCCGTCGGGCCACTACTGTGGCCCAGCAAGGGGATCCGATAGCGGAGCCCATCAAGTCAAGGGGAGACACCATGACCCAGCCCGGCGCCACCGGTCAGCCCGCACCCCTCGAGCCGCCCGCCGGCGGCGAGGCCGTCCTCACCCTCGAGGCTCCGCCCGCCCCGGCGCCCGTCACCGCCACGCAGGCGCCTAAGATGGCTCCCCCGGTCAAGACCGAGCAGGTGCCGGTCCTCGACCAGAAGGTCGACGCGTTCATGCAGTCCCTGACCGCTGCAGAGGCCCGCTCCCCCGAGATGGACAAGCAGGCCGCCGCCGTGCGCAACATGGGCGACGCCGACATCCGCAAGGCCGCCGAGGCGTCGAACCGCCTCCTCGACGCGCCCGTGCGTGCGATGAAGGAGGGCGGCACCTCGTCGGGCGACGCCATCGGCAAGACGCTTCTCGAGCTGCGCCGCACCGTGGAGGACCTCGACCCCTCCCAGGCCACGGGCACACGCAAGTTCCTCGGCATGATCCCCTTCGGCGACAAGGTCGTCGACTACTTCCGCAAATACCAGTCGGCCCAGTCCCATCTGAACGGCCTGCTCCACTCGCTGCAGAACGGCAAGGACGAGCTCGCCAAGGACAACGTCGCTCTCAACATGGAAAAGCAGAACCTCTGGGCGACCATGGCGCGGCTGAACCAGTACATCTACATCGCCGAGAACCTGGACGCGAAGCTGTCGGCCCAGATCTCCCAGCTCGAGATCACCGACGAGGAGAAGGCGAAGTCGCTGAGCCAGGACGTGCTGTTCTACGTGCGCCAGAAGCACCAGGACCTGCTCACCCAGCTCGCGGTCTCCATCCAGTCCTACCTGGCCATCGACGTCATCATCAAGAACAACATCGAGCTCATCAAGGGCGTCGACCGCGCGTCGACCACGACCATGTCGGCGCTGCGTACGGCCGTCATCGTGTCGCAGGCCCTCACCAACCAGAAGCTCGTCCTCGACCAGATCACGGCCCTCAACACCACGACGTCGAACATCATCGAGCAGACGTCGCTGGCGCTGAAGGAGAGCTCGGCGAACATCCAGGCCCAGGCCGCGTCGGCGACGATCGGCCTGCCGCAGCTCCAGAACGCCTTCCAGAACATCTACGACACGATGGACTCGATCGACAACTTCAAGTCCCAGGCCCTCGACACGATGGCCCAGACCATCGGCGTCCTCGAGCACGAGGTCGACAAGTCGAAGTCCTACTTGGAGCGCACTCGCAAGCAGGACCAGCGCCTGGCCGACGGAAGCCTGGAGTTCGAGGGCACCCCGCAGTCGAACTACGGCATGCCCAACTCCAACAGCCTCCGCTGACGCCCATGGGGTTCCTCGACTGGGTCCAGAGGGTCAACGACAAACTCGAGCCCGAGGGCGCGGTGACGACGCCGCCGGTCCCCACGGCCGACGACATCCTCAACGCCCTCGACCGCACCGAGCAGATGGCGCGCGACGCCCGGCTCAACCCGATCGTTCTCGCGCGGGTGGGGCGCGTGGCCAACCTGGTGCGCGAGACCATCCCGCGTCTGCGTGCGCTCGGCATGGGCTCGTCCGACTCGTACGCCGTCATGGCCACCGCGACCGACTACCTGCCGGAGGCGCTGTCGAACTATCTGCGCCTGCCGCGCGACTGGGCCGACTCGCGTCCGGTCGAGAACGGCAAGACGTCGCTGATGCTGCTGATCGACCAGCTCGACCTGCTCGGCGCGACCATGGAGAAGATCCTGGACGCCGTGGCACGCCAGGACGCCAACGCCCTGATCGCCCACGGCCGCTTCCTGCAGGAGCGCTTCGGCCACGCCTCGACCGGAGGCCAGCTCGACCTGCAGCAGCCGGGGCCCGGCCTACCGCCGCAAGGCATGCCGCCGTCCCCCCAGCAGCCCGGTCAGCCGATCGCTCCGCCGAACATGCCGCCTCCCCTGCCCCCGCTGGGTCGCTCCGGACGAGCTCCGGGTCCCGGCAACCCGCTCGATCTGGAGTGACCATGGACGCCACCACCGATCCCACGCTGCGTACCGCACTCGCCCGGCTCGAGGAGGTGGCCACCGCCGCGGGGCTCGACGGGGCGGGGGCCCGTCACGAGGGCGAGGTGCTCGCCGCCGCCGTCAGCGAGTCGAGCAGCCAGGCCTTCGTCGACTGGGCCGCCGAGACCGGCCACGAGCCCAGCGCCGAGGCCTATATGCGTGCCGCCCAGCAGGGCCGGCGCTGGCGCGGCGCCGCCACCTCCCTGCTCAGCGAGCTGGTGCTCGCGCGCTCGCCCCACGCGGGCGCGTACGCGCAGGCGCTGGCGGAGGTGTGCACCACGGCCTGCCTGCTCGGCCGTCCGAGCGCCCGCGTCCTCGGCAACGCCCAGTCCGCGGCCGCCGCCCAGCTCGAGGCCGCGCGTACGCCGACCGCCCCGCAGCCGGAACGGCCGGCACCGGGTCTCGACCCGACCCTGCTCCAGCCCACCGACCAGCAGGAGTTCGCGCGCCGGGCACCCGAGATGCTCAACCGCGTGCTGAGCTCGCTGCAGGACTCGATCCGTCGCCAGAACGACCTCGCCTCCCAGGGGGTGTCCGGGTCGTCGCTCGATCTCGACCCTTTCGTCCCGCTCGGGCCGGGCGCCTTCCCCGGCCTGCCCGGTGGAGGCGCCCAGCCCTCCGGGACGGGCACGCCGGCGAGCCCGGACGCCACCGCCCCCGAGAACGTGACACCGCAGGCCCCGCCCGCCGCCGCGCCGGGTGAGCCCGCGAAGGACGAGGAGGTCGAGCCGGAACCCGAGCCGAAGTCGCTGGAGGAGCTCCTCGCCGAGCTCGACGCCCTGACCGGCCTCAAGCGGGTCAAGGAGGAGATCCACAAGCAGGCCGCGATGCTGCGCGTCGAGGGGCTGCGGGCCAAGCAGGGCCTGGCGACCCCCACGGTGACGCGTCACCTCGTGTTCGTCGGCAACCCGGGCACCGGCAAGACCACCGTCGCCCGTCTGGTCGCAGGCATCTACCGTGCGCTGGGCCTGCTGTCGAAGGGCCAGCTCGTCGAGGTCGACCGCTCCGAGCTCGTGGCCGGTTACCTCGGTCAGACCGCCATCAAGACCGCCGAGGTCGTCAAGTCCGCCGAGGGCGGCGTGCTGTTCATCGACGAGGCCTACTCGCTGTCGGGCGACCAGTACGGCGTCGAGGCCATCAACACGCTGGTGAAGGAGATGGAGGACAAGCGCGACGACCTCGTGGTCATCGTGGCCGGCTATCCTCTGCCCATGCAGGTGTTCATCGCCGAGAACCCGGGCCTGCAGAGCCGTTTTCGCACAACGATCGAGTTCGACGACTACACCGACGACGAGCTGGTGGGGATCTTCCGCGGCATGGTCGACAAGGCCGACTTCGAGGTCGACGACGCCTCGGTGGAGAAGTTCCGGTCCATGCTCGCTGAGCAGGACCGCGGCATGACCTTCGGCAACGGGCGCTTCGCGCGCAACGTCCTTGAGGCGGCGATCGGCGCCCACGCGTGGCGCCTGCGGGACATCGAGGAGCCGACCGTCGACGACCTGCGCCGGCTCGTCCCCGACGACCTCGACGTCGCCGACGACGAGGACGAGCTGCCCGACCTCGCCGCCCACCAGCCCGCCCCCGGCCAGCCGCTCGTGGCCCCCGAAGGCGTGGACGAGCACCCGCCCACCGTCGACATCGAGGAATCGCCCGAGGACGAGTCATGACGACCGCCGTACGCCCGGGCACGACGTACGCCCCGCCCACCGGTCAGCCTCGGCCGGTACGCGGTCCGTTGCCGCCGCAGGCTGCCCCGACGGGCCGGCTCAAAGACCCGCTGCGCGGCACACCGACGCCGCGGGCGCTGCAGATCCTGCTCGTGGTCTCGATCCTCACCACGCTGCTGTTCGGCGCGGTCGCGACGAGCCAGCTGTTCGCGGCCTCCCGGGCGATGAACGAGGCGACGCGTCACACCGCCCAGCTCACCAGGATCCAGGCGATCGAGGCCAACCTGCTGAGCGCCGATGCGACGGCGACCAACGCCTTCCTCGTCGGCGGGCTCGAGTCGTCGGAGCAGCGCAACCGCTACGTGACGGCGATGTCGGAGGTGGCGCGGCTGATCCCTGAGGCGGGTCAGGCCCAGCCCGCCGACCAGGACGTACTGCGCGCGCTCAACGAGGAGGTCGTCACCTATGCCGCGATCATGGAGCAGGCGCGCGCCAACAACCGCCAGGGGTTCCCCCTGGGCAGCGCCTACCTGTCCGATGCCGGCGACCACCTGCGGGGCCGGGCGATGCCGCTGCTCGACAGCCTCGTGAGCGCGAACGACGGGCGCGTACGCACGACCCTCGAGCGCGACCGGACGGCCGTGGCGGTCGTCTCGGGGCTCATCGCCCTGCTCGCGCTGCTGGCGACCATGTACGTCGTGGCCATCCGCTTCCGCCGCATCCTCAACGTGGGCCTCGCGACCGCGCTGGCCCTGGTTCTGGTCGCCACCTTGACCGCGACGTCGTCGCTGGCCTCGACGCAGACGGCGGCCGACCGCATCCAGAGTGGCCCGCTCGCGATCGCCCGTGCGGCGGGCGCCGCTCGCGTCCACGCCTACGACGCGAAGGCGTACGAGTCGCTGACGCTCATCGCCCGCTCGCGCGGCGGCGAGAACGAGGCGCTGTGGGCCCTGGCGAACCTTCGTGCCAAGCGGGCGATGAAGGCCATCCCCAACGGTCAGGTGCGGGCATCGCTGCAGCGCGACTGGAGCTCCCACGTCGTCAGCCACCGCAAGATCCGCGAGCTCGACTCCGACGGCCGCTGGGACCTCGCCCGCACCGCCGCCACCGGCACGGGCGAGGGCAGCTCGAACGCCACCTTCATTGCTTTCGATCGGGCCGCCACGCAGGCGGCGGCCACGGCCGGCGACGACGCCGTACGCCAGCTGGGCCGGCTGCACACCCCGCTGGTGTGGTCGGCGGTGCTCACCGTGCTGATGAGCCTGGGCGCCGTCGTGGCGGCGATCGCCGGCATCAACAAGCGCCTGAAGGAGTACGCATGATCCCCCGCCACCTGCGTACGCTCGCCGTGCTCGGCTGCGCCCTCGCCCTCAGCGCGTGCTCGGCGGGCTACTCGCCCACGCCGATGCCGACCCGGCGGCCCACCGCCGCGGCCGACCCGGCCGACCCCGGAAATTGCAACAACCCCGCCCAGAGCTACGACCCCGTGCCGCCCGGCCCTCCGCTGGCCGGCACGACCATGGCGCGGCTCGCCGACCGTGGCCGCTTGGTCGTCGGGGTGTCGTCGGACGCCATGCCGTTGGCCTACCGCAACGCGGTCAACGGCGACCTCGAGGGCTTCGAGATCGATCTGGCCCGGACCCTGGCCCGCGCCATGTTCAACGACGAGTCCAAGCTCGAGTTGCGTGTCATCAACGCCGGTGACGTCCGGCGCGCGATCGACGACGGCGACGTCGACGTCGCGATCCGCCAGGTCGGCATGACGTGCAACGGCTGGCAGAACATGAAGTTCTCGGCCCCCTACGCGGTCGTCCCGATCAAGGTCCTCGGCCGCGCCACGGGTGTCCCCGGCAAGGACGAGCTGCGCAAGCACCGCATCTGCAGTGCGGCCGGGAGCCACGCCTCGATGGTGCTGGGCCGCGGCGACACGCGCGTGACGGCCGCCACAGACGCCCTGTGCATGGTGCAGTTCCAACGCGGCGAGGTCGACGCCGTGGCTGGCACCGCACCCGCGATGGCAGGTCTGGCCCGTCAGGACCCCTATGCGAAGGTCTCCGACTACGACCTGGGCACCTCGAGCCTGGCCGTCGCCGTCCGCGCCGACCGTGCCGACCTCGCCGCCTGGGTGAACCAGGTCCTGGCCGGCTGGTCCGGCGGGGCCTGGGCCGAGTCGTGGAACCGCTGGGTACGCCCGTACGTCGGCGACGCCGCCCCGCCGAAGCCCGCCTACGGCAGGCCGGTGCGATGAGCATCGTCGCCCCCACCGCCCCCGGACGCATCGGCGTCCCGCTCCCGCCCGAGGTGGCCCTGGCCTACCTGACCGACCTGCGGATCTGGGTCGACGAGCGTCGCCGCGAGCTCGACACGCTTGACGGCGCCGTGCTGCGCTCACCGCTGCGGGCCCAGCTGACGCGGGACATGATGCTGGCCATGGCGCTGTGGAAGGCCGTGTCCGACCGCCTGGGCCTGCTCGAGGCCACGTGGGACTCGGGCCGGGTCGGCCCGACCGAGCTCGAGCGGATGGCGACGCTGATCTGGGGTCGGCTCGACGCCACGCTCGACCCGAGCCTCATCGCCCGAGCCGACGCGCGCGGCGGCGACCACGCCCCGGGGTCGACCGCGGCCGGCCTGGCGGTGAGCCTGCCCGAGGCGTGCCGCCTGTCCGACGCGATGGCCTCCCAGCTGCGTACGCGGCTGGCGATCGACCCCAACGCCGACGCCGTCACGGCGCGGCTGCGCGACCTGCGCGCCCAGCTGGAGCGACTGCGCGATCAGGTGGCGCTCGAGCCGGCGGGGCTGCGCGCCGAGCCCACCCGGCGCCTGTCCGAGCTGAGCGGGCGCGTCGACGACATGGTCGCCCGCGTCGGCCGCGGTGGCGACATCGGCGGGATGATCGGCCCCGCCGAGATCGACGCGGCCCGCTTCGAGCGCGACCTGATCGTCGGCGGCGTCGAGCGCCGCAAGGCGCGCGACCTGTTGGAGAAGACCCGCGAACTGCGTGACGACCTGGTCGCCCGCGAGGCCGCCCTGCAGGGGCTGGTCAACCAGACGCTGACCACGGTGTCCCCCGCCCCGAAGTACGCGGTGCCCGACGTCGACGCGCTCGGCCCGCTGCCGAGCACCAGGACCGAGATCGAGGCGTACGCCAGGCGGCTGCAGCAGGTCTCGCGCGCCATGGGCGTGGTGCAGGACGCGTACGCCAAGGCCATGGCCGACCACACCGACCTGACCGCGCGGATGGCCCGCAGCCGTTCGACCGTGGGCTCGTTCGGTGCCGACGACCACCCCGACCTGGTCGCGATCGGCCAGATCACCGACGACGTGCTCGCCCGTCGCCCGTCGCCGATCCCGCTCGCACGCGAGCTGGTGGAGGCGTTCGAGACGTGCGTGCAGACGCTGGCCGAGGAGGACCGACGACGATGAGGTGCACCCAGCCCGGATGCACGGGCACCATCACCGACGGCTACTGCGACGTGTGCGGCATGCCCGGCACCGGCGCCCCCGCATCGGCAGGCAGCGCCTCGGAGGTGCCGGCGATGCCCGGGCTCAACGCCGTCCGCGGTGCGGCTCCGGCCAAGGCCGCCACCGGTCGCTGCAACGTGCCCGGCTGCGGCGGCGAGATCCGCGACGGCTACTGCGACGTGTGCGGGGCCCCGGCGACCGCCGGGACAGGCCCCGTCGGTGACGACGCCGGCGACCAAGGGGTGCTGTCGACGGTCACGCGCGGCTCCAACCGCCTCGGGTCGGCCGCGCTCGGCTCGGAGCGCGCCCGCACCAGCGGCTCGCGCGCGACCCGGCGTACGGGCTCGGGCAGCCAGCGCCTGCGCGGCGCCCGCATCGGCGCCGGGTTGACCCGCGTCCCTCCCGCACCGGCTGTCGATCCTGCCAAGGCGATCATGGCCGACCCCACGGTGCCCGAGAACAAGCGGTCGTGCCCGAGCTGTGGTGCCCCGGTGGGCCGCTCGCGCGACGGCCGCCCCGGGCGTACGGCGGGTTTCTGCCCGAAGTGCCGCAACCCCTACTCGTTCGACCCCAAGCTGAAGGCCGGCGACATGGTGGCCGGCCAGTACGAGGTGCAGGGCTGCCTGGCCCACGGTGGTCTCGGCTGGATCTACCTCGCGAAGGACAAGAACGTCTCCGACCGCTGGGTCGTGCTCAAGGGCCTGCTCAACTCCGGCGACCCCGACGCGCTCGCCGCCGCCATCGCCGAGCAGCAGTTCCTCGCCCAGGTCGAGCACCCGCTCATCGTCGAGATCTACAACTTCGTCACCCACGAGGGTGCGGGCTACATCGTCATGGAGTACGTGGGCGGCCGCTCGCTGAAGCAGCTGCTCAAGGAACGCATGAAGAACAACGGCGGCGCGTACGACCCGCTGCCGGTCGACCAGGCGCTGGCCTACGTCATCGAGGTCCTTCCGGCGTTCCAGTACCTGCACGACCTCGGCCTGATCTATTGCGACTTCAAGCCCGACAACATCATCCAGGTCGGCGACGCGGTCAAGCTGATCGACCTCGGCGGCGTGCGCCGGGCCGACGACGAGGACTCCGCGATCTACGGCACCGTGGGCTACCAGGGCCCGGAGGTCGCGCGGGTCGGCGTGAGCGTCGAGTCGGATGTCTTCACGATCGGCCGCACGCTGATGGTGCTGTGCAGCGAGTTCCGCGGCTACCAGTCGACGTACGAGTTCACGCTGCCCCCCGTCGAGCAGACGCCGCTGTTCCAGGCCAACGACTCGCTCTACCGGCTCCTGCTCAAGTGCTGCGCGAGCGACCCCGCCGACCGGTTCACCTCGGCCGACGAGCTGCGCGTCCAGCTGCTCGGCGTCCTGCGGGAGACGGTCGCCAGGCGTACGCCGGGCACGGCCCTCACGTCGGCGAGCTCGCTGCTGTTCGAGCCGCCCATGATCATGGGCGACTCGCTCGACTGGCACCAGCTGCCCCGGCTGCGGCGGGACACGTCCGACCCCCATCAGGCGTGGCTGGCCAACATCGACATCGACGATCCCGCCGAGCGGCTCACCGCGCTGGCGTCCGCACCCGGCGAGTCGCCGGAGGTCTTCCTCGCCCGCATCGCGGCCGGCCTCGAGCTCGGCGACCATGCCACGGTGCGCAGCAACATCGACGCGATGCTGACCGCCGACCCCTGGGAGTGGCGTGCGGTGTGGTGCGACGGCCTGCTGCAGCTGCACGACGGCAACGTCGATGCCGCCGTGGCGGCCTTCAACGCCGTCTACGGGCAGGTTCCCGGCGAGCTGGCGCCCAAGCTCGCCCTGGCTCTGGCCTGCGAGCACCGCGGCGAGCTCGACGTCGCCGAGGCCCTCTACCAGACCTGCTTGGCGACCGACGCCAACTACGTCACGCCCGCCGGGTTCGGCCTGGCCCGCGTACGCCGCGCCCGCGGCGACCTGCCCGCCGCCATCGCGGCGCTCGACCTCGTGCCCACCACCAGCCGAGGCTTTGCCGAGGCCCGTCGTCAGAAGTCGCTGACGCTGCTCCAGCTCGGCCGCGGCCTGGGTGACCTCGCCGATGCGATGGCGTCGGTGCGCGGCATCCGGATGGACGCCGACGCAACAGACGAGCTGCGTGTCACGGTCTATGAGCGGGCGCTGGCCATGGTGTCGCAGACCGCCGAGCAGCCCAACCTGGCGATCGGTGACCAGGTCGCCACCGTGGCCTCGCTGCGCGAGGGGCTCGAACAGGCCTATCGCTCTCTGGCACGTCACAGCTCCTCCGCCGAGGAGCGCGTCGAGCTCATCGACCGAGCGAACAGCATGAGGAAATGGAGTCTCCTGTGACCACGAGCGCGCCCCCTCAGGGACCGATCTCCTGCGCCGCCTGCGGCGGTCGGGTCGAGGCGTGGGAGTCGTTCTGCGAGGGCTGTGGCGCCGAGCTCGCGCCGACGGTCGAGGCCCCCCAGCACACGGGCTCGGAGGTCCCCGTCAGTCGGTCGACGAAGCGGCCGCCCGGTGAGCCAGCCGAGGTGCCTGCGCCCCCGCGCCGGTGCGGCGAGTGCGGCGGCGCGGTCGACGACGACGGCTACTGCGAGGTGTGCGGGGCGAAGGCTCCCAGGCCGCGCGACCACTTCGAGCAGTCGCCGGCGCCGTGGGTGGGCGGCGTCTGCGACCGTGGCGTACGCCACCACCGCAACGAGGACGCGATGGCGCTCTCGGCCACCGGCCCGCGCCCCGGCTCCGGTCCCGATGCCGGGCAGAGCCGCGCTGTCCTCGTCGTCTGCGACGGCGTCTCGTCGTCGAGCGACTCCGACGTCGCGTCCCTGGCCGCCGCCCGCGCCGCGCTGGAGGTCCTCGACTCGCAGCGCCCCGCCGGCATGGACGTCGAGGCCTCCCGGGTGAACGCGATCACCCAGACGCTCGCCGAGGCCGTCATGGCCGCCAACGACGCGGTCGTCCGCACCCATTCCGCCGACACCCGCAACCCGGCCTCCTGCACGTTCGCGGCCGCCGTGGTCGTCGACGACCTGATCGTCCACGGCAACGTCGGCGACTCGCGCATCTATTGGGTGGCCGACTCCGGCGAGTCGCGCCAGTTGTCCGTCGACGACTCCGTCGCCCAGGTCCGCATGGCCCACGGCCTGTCCCGCGAGGAGGCCGAGAACGGCCCCCAGTCGCATGCGATCACCCGCTGGCTGGGCGTAGACGCCCCCGATCTCGTGCCCACCTCGGGCTGGCTGCGGGCACCGGGCCGGGGCTGGCTACTGGTGTGCTCCGACGGCCTGTGGAACTACGCCTCGGCAACCGATGCGATCGAGGAGGTCTTCGCCCGCGTGCTGGTCGACGACCCGACCGCATACACAGACCCGACGCGCCTCGCCCAGCGCCTCGTACGCTGGGCCTGCGACCAGGGCGGACGCGACAACATCACGGTCTCCCTCGCCCGCTTCGGGGAACCGACGACGGGCCGGTAGCGTCCCATCCCGAGCACTGACCACCGCCCGACAGCCAGGAGGAACCATGGCCAACTTCACCTCGACGGTCTACCAGAACGAGTTCCTGCCCGAGGGCGGGACCGACGTCCACGCGATCGTCACGATGGAGTGCTCCGAGGCCGGCAAGGCCGGTGTCGGCGCGGGCGGCGACGCGGGCGAGATCATCATCGTCGACACCTCGGGGTCGATGGGCGAGACGAACATGGAGGCCGCCAAGCGCGCCGCCGTCGCCGCCCTCGACCACATCGTCGACGGCACCTATTTCGCGATCGTCGCCGGCAACCACCAGGCCTACCTGGCCTACCCGACGCGTACGACGGGCGCCGGGATGGTGCGCATGGACCCGCAGACCCGACGCGAGGCCGCCCAGGCGATTTCCTACTTCCACTCCGACGGCGGCACCGCCATCGGCTCGTGGCTGAACCTCACGCGGGCCCTGTTCGACTCGGTGCCGGGCCTGCGTCAGCGCCACGCCCTCCTGCTCACCGACGGCGAGAACCACAACGAGACGCCGGTCCAGCTCGACATGGCGATCCAGGCCTCCATCGGCAGCTTCCAGTGCGACTGCCGCGGCATCGGCGTGGAGTGGAAGGTCTCCGAGATTCGCAAGGTCGCCCAGGCGCTCCTCGGCACGGTCGACATCATCCCCGGCCCCGGACAGCTGTCCTCGGCGTTCGCCGAGATCATGCAGCAGTCGATGGGCCGTGGCGTCGCCGACGCCCGCCTGCGCGTGTGGGCGCCGCAGGGTGCGCAGGTGCTGTTCGTACGCCAGGTCGCTCCGACGGTCGAAGACCTCACGGCGCGCGCCGAGCAGGTCAACCCGCTGACGACGCGCTACCCGACCGGCGCATGGGGCGACGAGTCGCGCGACTACCACGTGGCCGTACGCCTCGCGGCGAAGGGCATCGGCCAGGAACAGCTCGCGGCACGCGTCCAGCTCGAGGTCGGCCCCGACGTGGTCACCCAGTGTCTGGTCAAGGCCAAGTGGAGCTCTGACGACGCGCTGACCACGCGCATCGACCCGGCCGTCGCCCACTACACGGGCCAGGCCGAGCTCGCGACCGCCATCCAAGAGGGTCTGGCGGCCAAGGCCGCGGGTGATGACCGCACCGCGACGACCCGCCTGGGCCGTGCCGTCCAGCTGGCCCGGGAGACCGGCAACGCGGAGGCCACGACGCGACTGAGGAAGGTCGTGGACATCGACGACGAGGAAACCGGTACCGTGCGTCTGAAGAGGACGGTCGACAAGGCCGACGAGATGGCCCTCGACACCGCCTCCACCAAGACGACACGAATCCGAGGTTGACAGTGCCCACCTGCTCCGCCGGTCACGCCACCCAATCGACCGACTACTGCGACGTCTGCGGTACGCCCATCGCCCCGGACGGGACGTCCGGGCCGACCGCGCCGTCGGCTCCGCCCGCGCCCCAACAGCCGGAGACGGCGCCGTGCCCGAACTGCAACACGGTCAACCCCCAGGACGCCCTGTTCTGCGAAGCGTGCGGCTACGACTACACCACCGGCGCGCTCCCGCGGCCGTCCGAGGTCCCGTCGATCCTCGACCTCGACCTCGACGCCCCGGTGAGCGCGCCGTCCGCCGCGGGTCCGCACGCCCCGACCCCGCCGGCCCCGGGCCCGCCGGCACCCGCGGCGCCGAGGCCGCCGGCACCCCAGCCGGCCGCTTCGCAGGCGACCGCCGAGTTCCCCGGCGACCAGCCGTCGGCGTCGCAGGGTCCGGCCCAGCCCGACGCCTCGGGGACGAACGGTGCCGGGTCGCTGCAGGGCCTGGTCGGCCTCGACGCCCCGGCCGCCCGCAGGATCGAGGCCCGCTTCAGCCGTCCCGAGCAGCCGTCCGCCCGCGTACCCCTCGAGTCGCCCGGGGCCCCGTCGCCCGGGGCCCCGGCGCCCGTTGGGACTGGTGCGCCAACGGGGATGTCCGTCCCGCGCGCGCCGCAGGGCCAGGCGTCGGCCACCCCGCACCCCTCCGCCACCCCGCAGCCCTCGGCGAACCCGCACGATCCCGGTGTCGCCCACGACGCTCCGCAGGCGCCTTCGACCGACTTCGACTGGATCGCCGAGGTCTGGATCGACCCGGAGTGGTACGCCATCCAGCAGGCCCCCGACCCCCTGCCGTCGATGGGCCTGCCGACGATGGTTCCGCTCCGCAAGCGCTCGCTGCTCGTCGGACGGCCCTCCCGCAGCCGAGGAATCGCCCCCGACATCGACGGCGACCCCGACTCCGGCATCAGCCGTCGCCAGGCCCAGCTCACCAGCGACGGACGCCGCTGGTACGTCGAGGACCTCGGCTCCGCCAACGGCACCTACGTCGCCCCGGCCGCCGCACCCCTGCCGACCACGCCGCTGGCGCCCGGCCGCCACGAGCTCCAGCCCGACGACCGCATCTTCGTCGGCGCCTGGACCCGCATCGTGCTTCGCCGCGCCACCCCGGAGGAGCAGCAGATCTACGGCGCGTAGTTCCCATCTCGCACGCGTAGGTCCCAGCTCGCGCGCCGGTCCCGGCGCGCGCGACGCCCGGGGTCGCCAGTCCACTGCCTGCGTGGTCCCTGGGCAAGCGCCAACTCCCACTGTTGTCCCAGCGCCTCGAAGTGGTGGGGGCCCCGCCGCCGGGTCGTGGTTGGGCCTGGCCGTCGCGAGCGAGGACGAGCGACGGGACTGGCTAGACGCGGCGGCGAGGCCTCCACCACCACGGATGCGGACGCAGCCTGTCCACGACCACGTGCGGGCGAGCCGCCTTCCCATCCGCCTTGGGCGAACACACCCGTGGTCGCGCCCGTGGACGTGGCAGGGTTGACCCTGTCGGCGACAGCCCCGTCGCCCCGCACCAGGAGGAACAGTGGAAGTCAAGGTCGGAATCCAGCACATCGCCCGCGAGCTCAGCGTCGAGACCGAGCAGACCGCCGACGAGGTCGAGCAGGCGTACACCAAGGCGCTGGCCGAGGACTCGCTGTTCACGCTCGTCGACTCGAAGGGCGGCCGCACGCTCGTACGTGCGTCGTCGGTCGCGTACCTCGACCTGGGCAAGGAGAACGTGCGCCGCGTCGGTTTCGGCGCGGTCTGAGCCTCAGCGCCGCCGCAGGATGGGCGGGTGCAGGACCCGCGCCCGCCCGTGGCGATAGAGGGTGGCGGGCCGGCCGCGGCCGTGCGTACGCCGCCCCGTGTCGACGACGAACCCCTTGACCGACATGACCTTGCGATGGAAGTTGCGGGCGTCGAGGCGCTCGCCCCACACGGCCTCGTAAACCTCCCGCAGCTGCGGGATGGTGAACTCGCGCCGGCAGAACGCCGTCGCGAGCGCCGAGTACTCGAGTTTCGCGCGGGCGCGCTCGACCCCGTCGGCGAGGATCGTGCCGTGGTCGAACGTGAGGTTCTCACGGCCTGCGAGCGCCACCGGCCACCAGTCGACGAGGAGCTCGTCGGAGTCGGGGACCTCCAGGTCGGCGCCGAGCACCATCCACGCCACCGAGACCGATCGTCCGCGCGGGTCGCGGTCGACGTCACCGTAGGTGCGCAGCTGTTCCAGCACGAGCTCCGAGACGGTGAACCCGACACGTTCGAGCTCGACGTAGGCGGCGTCCTCGAGCGACTGGTCGTCGGCGACCTCGCGGCCGGGAAGCGCCCAGGCCCCGCGCCAGGGCTCCTGCGTACGCTGCTCGAGCAGCACGCACAGCTCTCCGTGTCGCAGGGTGAGGACGACGAGGTCGACGGTGAGGCGGGCCACGGACTCCAGCATAGGCGCTTCCATGTCAGAGCGACACGAAAGAAGATGGGCTCTTGGTCAGGAGGCGAGGCCGAGCCGCTCCATGCGCAGCTGGTGGTTCTCGACCAAACGGGTCAGCAGCCGGTTGATGGCGGCGAGGTCGAGCGCAGGCCGATCGACGGCCCCCGACAGCAGCGCGGTCATCGCGTCGCGATCGGCGGCGACGCGCTGGGCCTGCGACAGGGCCTCCCCCATGAGCCGCCGCCCCCACAGCGCGAGCCGGCCGCCCACCTTCGGATCCTCGGCGATGGCTTGGCGTACGCGCCCCACGATGTAGTCGGACCACTGGTCCTCGGCGAGCACCTCGTAGACGACGTCCCGCGTCTCTGCGTCGACGAACGCAGCGATCTCGCGGTAGAAGTCGGCGGCGAAACCGTCCCCCACGTAGGTCTTGACAAGACCCTCGAGCCACGACCGGGGATGGGTGAACTCGTGGTAGGAGTCGAACGCCTGCTGGAAGGGCTCCATCACGTCCATCACGTCGACGTCGAGGTCGAGGAGACGGGCGCGTACGCGGTCGAAGTGGTTGAACTCGAGCGAGGCCATCGACGACGCCATCACCCGGTCGGCCAGCGTGGGCGCAGCGGCCGCGTCCTCCGCGAGGCACTGGAAGGCGGTCAGCTCGCCGTAGGCGATGATGCCCAGCAGATCGATCGCGCCCTGGCGGTAGTCGTCGGTGGCCTCGGTGCTCATGGGCCCATCGTAGGGGTGGGGCTGCGGCGGAGCGTGGAGGGCCTGAGGTGGGCGCCGCGTCCTGCGGCGCCCACCTCGGTGCGGGCCCCACCCGAGTTCATCCCCCCAGACTCCCCTTGGCGGCCCGCTCATCAGTAAGAGACCGCGGAACCCCGGAAAGTTCTGGAGCGCCACGAAATTCCCGGAAAGGTTCGCGAGGGCATTTCGCGCTACAGTGGCGGGGTACGCAAGCCCGCGTACACCTTCCGCGAGGTCCGCCCTCGCCCCGACACCGGGACGCGCCGAGCGCCACGCGCCGCGCGGGAAGAACGCAGCTTTCCGGGTCCTGACGGGTCCGGGCCCCACAGAAAGAACAGAATCCTGTCCCAGGAAATCTCTGACATTGTCGCCGCCGACCTGGTGGCCGATGCGACCCCCGTCGAAGACACCCGCCAGACGTTCGCCGACCTCGGCGTCGTCCCCGAGATCTGCCAGTCGCTGGAAGAGGTGGGCATCACCCACCCGTTCCCGATTCAGGCCATGGCCATCCCGATCGCGGTGGCCGGCACCGACATGATCGGCCAGGCCCGCACGGGCACCGGCAAGACGCTGGCGTTCGGGATCTCGCTGCTGCAGCGCATCGAGTGCGACAACGAGCCGGGTACCGCGCCGCAGGCCCTCGTCGTCGCGCCGACGCGCGAGCTCGCCCTGCAGGTGTCGAAGGACATCGCTGTGGCGTCGAAGGCGCTGGGCGCCCGCGTGCTGACCGTGTACGGCGGCGTGGGCTACGAGCCCCAGCTCGACCAGCTCGCCGCCGGTGTCGACGTGGTCGTGGGTACGCCGGGTCGCCTGCTCGACCTGATGGACCGCGGCGCGCTGGACATCCGCTACATCAAGGTGTTGGTCCTCGACGAGGCCGACGAGATGCTCGACCTGGGCTTCCTGCCCGACGTGGAGCGCATCCTGAAGCACACGCCCGAGTCGCGACAGACACTGTTGTTCTCGGCGACCATGCCGTCGGCGATCGCGTCGCTGGCCCGCAAGCACCTCACCCAGCCGGTGAACATCCGCGCCGAGTCCGCCGAGGACTCGACGACGGTGCCGCTGACGACGCAGTTCATCTACCAGGCCCACGACCTCGACAAGCCCGAGATCGTCGGCCGCATCCTCCAGTCGCGTGACGTCGAGAAGGTCATGATCTTCTGCCGCACGAAACGTTCGGCCCAGCGCGTCGCCGACGACCTGGTCGACCGGGGCTTCGACGCGGCCGCGATCCACGGCGACATCCGCCAGGAGGGCCGCGAGCGTGCGCTGAAGCGCTTCCGCGAGGGCAAGACGAAGGTCCTCGTCGCGACTGACGTGGCCGCCCGCGGCATCGACGTCACCGGCGTGTCCCACGTCATCAACTACGAGTGCCCCGACGACGACAAGACCTACGTCCACCGCATCGGGCGCACGGGTCGCGCCGGCGCCAAGGGTGTGGCCGTGACGTTCGTCGACTGGGCCGACATCACGCGCTGGAAGGTCATCAACAAGACCCTCGGGCTGGAGTTCTTCGAGCCGGTCGAGACCTACTCGACGTCGCCCCACCTGTTCTCCGACCTCGACATCCCCGAGGGCACGAAGGGCCGCCTCAAGGAGGCCGAGCCGAAGCCCCGCAGGGAGTCCGAGGAGGGCACCGAGCGCAAGCGCGAGCCCCGCAAGCCCCGCGAGCGCTCGCGCCGCCGCATGCGCAACGGCCAACCCGTCGACGAGACCGGCTCCGACAAGGCCCAGGACGCCAAGCAGCCGGCTTCCGACCCCGCCGAGGGTTCCGAGGGCGAGGCCCGCAAGCCGCGCCGTCGCCGCCGTCGCCGTTCGGGCGGTTCTGGTTCGAGCCGGGACGGGCAGGGCCACCAGGACGCCGGAGTCGGCCCCCAGTCGTCGGACGACTGATCCACGGGTGACCGCCCGGGAGGCCTTGCCTCCCGGGCGGTCTCGTCGTCTCGCACCTCCCCCCTTGAGGGGGTAGGCGATGTGGCGTGGCACACATTAGGTTGCCGCCCATGCGCAACGAAGCGATTGATCCGACCCTGTCGTACGCCGCGGGCCCGACCGACGCCCCCCTGCTGACCACGACCATCGGCGCCAACTTCGAGGAGACCGTCGCGAGGCACGGCGACAACGAGGCCCTCGTCGAGCGCTGGACCGGCCGCCGCTGGACCTACCGCGAGCTCGACGCCGTCGTCGACGACGTCGCGAAGGCCCTCGTCGCCGCCGGTGTCGCCACGGGTGACCGGATCGGCATCTGGTCGCCGAACTGCGCGGAGTGGACGATCCTGCAGTACGCCACCGCGAAGGTCGGTGTCATCCTGGTCAACATCAACCCGGCTTACCGCACGCACGAGCTCGCGTACGCCCTCAACCAGTCCGAGTGCACGATGCTGGTCTCAGCCGCGCGCTACAAGACGTCACAGTACGCCGAGATGGTCACCGAGGTCGCCCCGCAGGCCCACTTCCTGAAGCAGGTCGTGCTGTTCGGCACGCCGGGCGAGCCCGACGCCGCGTTGCCCGAGGGTTACGCCGCCGGCGAGCTGAGGGTCATGTCGTGGACCACCTTTGTCGCCGCCGGTGCCGACGTGGACGTGCAGGCCGTGCGCGACGTCTCCGCGGGCCTGAAGCCCGAGGACCCGATCAACATCCAGTACACGTCGGGCACGACCGGCTATCCGAAGGGCGCGACGCTGTCGCACCTCAACATCCTGAACAACGGTTACTTCGTCGGCGAGGGCATCTCGATGACAGACGCCGACCGCCTGGTGTTCCCCGTGCCCCTGTATCACTGCTTCGGCATGGTGATGTCGAACCTGGCGTGCACGACGCACGGCGCGACGATGATCCAGCCGGCGCCGGCGTTCGACCCGGCGTCCTGCCTCGAGGCCGTTCAGGACGAGAAGGCGACGATCCTCCACGGCGTACCGACGATGTTCATCGCCGAGCAGAACCTGCCGAACTTCGCCGACTACGACCTGTCGACTCTGCGCTCGGGCATCATGGCCGGCTCGCCGTGCCCGGTCGAGGTCATGAAGAAGTGCATGGACCAGATGAACATGGCGGAGGTCGCGATCTGCTACGGCATGACCGAGACCTCGCCCGTGTCGGCCCAGACGCTGCCCGACGACGACGTCGAGCACCGCTGCGGCACCATCGGCATCGTCCACCCGCACGTCGAGGTGAAGGTCGTCGACCCGGTCACCGGTGACACGCTCGCCCGCGGCGAGACCGGCGAGTACTGCACCCGCGGTTACTCCGTCATGAAGGGCTACTGGAACGAGCCACAGAAGACCGCCGAGGCGATCGACGAGGAGGGCTGGATGCACACCGGCGACCTCGCAGTCATGCACGAAGACGGCTACCTCAACATCGTGGGCCGCATCAAGGACATGGTGATCCGCGGCGGCGAGAACATCTACCCGCGCGAGATCGAGGAGTTCCTCTACCAGCATCCGTCGGTCACCGACGTGCAGGTCGTGGGTGTCCCCGACGAGAAGTACGGCGAGGAGCTGTGCGCGTTCCTGAAGGTCAAGGAGGGGGCCGAGCACCCTGACGCCGCGTCCATCAAGGAGTTCGCGACGGGCAAGCTCGCCCACTACAAGATCCCGCGCTACGTGATGGTCGTCGACGAGTTCCCGATGACGGTCACGGGCAAGGTACGCAAGGTCGAGATGCGCGCCACCGCGGCGAAGCTGCTGGGTCTTTGATCCTGTCCTGATCCTTCCGGCGGCGGTCCTCCCCAGGTCTGGGGCGGGGCCGCCGCCGGCGTCATCGTTGGACCATGACCACAGCGCTCGTCGTCATCGACGTCCAGAACTCCTTCGTCCAGCACCCCCTGTGGGAGCACATCTCCGCACCCGACATCGCCGCCCGCTGCGCCCGGCTCGTCGACCACGCCCGCGCGGCAGGCGACCTCGTGGTGTGGGTGCTGCACGCCGACCCCGGCACCGGCTCGCCGTTCGACCCCGCCCGCGGGCTGGTCGAGCTCATGCCCGACCTCGTGCCCGCCGAGGGCGACGTACGCGTCCTCAAGACCAGCCACAACGCCTTCACCACCACCAACCTCGGGCAGCAGCTGACTGCCCGCGGCGTCACCCGGCTGCGCCTCGCCGGCATCCGGACCGAGCAGTGCGTCGAGACCACCGCGCGGCTCGCGAGCGACCTCGGGTACGCCGTGGAGGTCGTCCTCGACGCGACCGCCACCCATCCCCTGCCGCTCGTCGACGGCTCCGGCGTGCTGGCGGCCGAGGACATCATCGCCCGGACGGCCGCGGCGCTGTCGGGCCGGTTCGCCACGATCACGTCCATCGACGAGGTCGTGGCAGGCTGAGGCCCATGAACCGTCGGCCCCGCCGTGTCGTGATCGTGCTGCCGCAGCACGTGCACCTGCTCGACGTGGCGGGGCCCGCCCAGGTCTTCGTCTCGGCCGGCGAGGCTGTCGACGGTCTCGATGGCGGGCCGGCGTACGACGTGGCGTACGTCGCCACTCCCGGCACCGTGGCGCACCAGGGTCTCCCGCTGGCTGCGGCGACGACGTGGCCGGAGCTCGAGGGGGACGACCTCGTGGTCGTGCCGGGCTGGAAGACCCAGCGGACCCTCACCCCGCTGACCGACGAGCTGGCTGCGCGCGTCCGCGGGCACTGGGACGCCGGCGGCCACGTCGCGAGCGTCTGCGGAGGTGCGCTGCTGCTCGCCCAGCTCGACATCCTGCGCGGGCAGCGGGCGACGACCCACCACGACCTCGTCGACGCGCTCGCCCGGTTCCGGGACGTCAGCATCGTGCACGACGTGCTGTTCACCTGCTCGGGCCGTCTGCACACGTCGGCGGGGATCGCCAGCGGCATCGACCTCGCCCTGCACCTCGTCGCCGCCGACCACGGGCCGTCGGTCGCCGCCCGGGTCGCTCGTACGCTCGTCGTGCCCGCCTGGCGTCCCGGCGGCGCCAGCCAGGCCTCGATCATGCTGCAGCACCGCGGACACCTCGACGACCTCACCCACCGCGCGCAGGACCTGCTGGAGGATCCGGCCTCCCCCGCGCTCGCCCTCGACCAGGTCGCCGCGCGGCTCGGCGTCAGCGGGCGTACGCTCGCCCGCCGCTTCACCGCCGCCGTCGGCATGACCCCGCACGCCTACCAGACCGCCGTCCGCCGCGAACGCGCCGCCGAGCTCGTCGCGCGCGGCTGGACGCGCGGGGAGGCTGCCCGCGCCGTGGGGTACGCCGACGCGCGCTCGCTGCGCGCCTAGCGGGAGGCCCGGAACGTCACGACGGGTGGCGGCGTCGGGAACGGGAGCCCCTGAGCTCGACCCAGCGGTCGCCGTTGCCCCAGCGGTGCGCGGACTGCGTCACCGCGGGCTCGCCGAGCAGCACCGTCATCCCCTCGACGAGCTGCCGTCGCTGAT
Source organism: Mariniluteicoccus endophyticus (assembly GCF_054780035.1). Taxonomy (NCBI): domain Bacteria; kingdom Bacillati; phylum Actinomycetota; class Actinomycetes; order Propionibacteriales; family Propionibacteriaceae; genus Mariniluteicoccus; species Mariniluteicoccus endophyticus. The sequence continues at coordinate 82,928 of NZ_BAAGXC010000001.1, forward strand.
GGACCCGTGGAACGCGCCGAGGTTCCAGCGGCCGGGCTGCCGTAATTCGGGCCCACACGCTTCGTGATCTGGCGCGGGGCCGCCTTCGCAGCCTCCGCGTACGCGTCGACTCGCGCCGTTGCGCGGGATGATCAGGTCGAGGTGGCGTACGCGGTCGTCGAACGCGCTGACCTTCAGCACGCCGTGCTGTCAAGACGCGAACCAGCTGCCGGGGTCCGGCGGCGCGTGCACGCGGGAGGTCACGTCGAAGCCGAGCGCCGACGGCGTCCACCACCTCCTCGCGGGTGGGCGCCACCCACTGCTCGAGGTCTCGCTCAGCTGCACGTAGCTGTCGACCACATCCATCTGCCCGACGTCAGCAACCGCGAGGTTATGCTCTCGGCGTGACGACGACGCTGCGCAGCATCTTCCGGCATCCGGTGAAGTCCATGGGCGGCGAGGAGCTGTCCCACGTCGAGCTCGACGAGCGCGGGATCGTGGGCGACCGCTGGTATGCCGTCGAGGACGGCGACGGCCACTTCGCCTCCGGCAAGAACACCCGCCGGTTCAGACGACGCGACGCGGTGTTCGGGTTCACCGCGGCCACGGTCGGCGAAGGCGTGCGCGTATCCGACGGTACGCACGAGTGGGCCGTCGGCGACGCCGCCCTGGATGCGCACCTCTCGGAGCTCATGGGTGATCCCGTACGCGTCCTCCCGGAGCGTGACGTCCTCCACCAGGACGGCGGCCAGGTCTCACTGATCGGAACCGCCACGCTCGCATGGTGTGCCGAGCGCTGGGGCGTCGACGCCGATCCACGCCGGTTGCGCGTCAATCTCGTCGTCGAGACCGACGAGCCCTTCGTCGAGGAGTCGTGGGTCGGCTCGAACGTCTCCGTGGGTGACGTCGTGCTGCACGTCGACGCCCGCGTACCGAGGTGTCGCATGATCGACATCCAGCAGGTCGGCGTACGCGCCGACGGCGCCTGGTTGAAGCCGCTGGGTGGCGAGCGCGACGCCTGTCTGGCGGTGTACGCGTCTGTGGTGAGCACGGGCACCCTCCACGCCGGAGCCCCGGTCTCCCCCACACCTGCCTGAGCTCCCCGATCTGCTGCTCCTGGAGCCAGGCCAAGCCGAAACCGCTCTCCGCCGAGCCCGCCCACTGCTCTCCGAGCGAGTCCACCCGCCCACTGTCCTCCGAGCGAACCCAACCCACCCACTGCTCTCCGCGCGAGCGCCGGCGAGACGAGGAGCCGCCTCCGCCTAGGTGGCGTGGGCTGCGCGGGCAGCGCTGCGCGGCTGGGACGCCGGCCGGCCAGATCGTGGGTCACGCCGGGTCCGCGGCGTCTTTACGCCGCTTCCGCGCTGCCCGCTCCGCCCACATCACACCCAGCCTGGTCTCCTACCGAGCGCCACCCGCCCACTGTTCTCCGAGCGAGCGCCAGCGAGACGAGAACCCCTAGCCGACCGGCAAACCCGCCCACTGATCTCCGAGCGAGGCCGCCTGCGGCCGAGACGAGGAGCCGGCGTGGGACTGCACTCCGGGCGGGCGCGAGCGAGACGAGGATCTTGCCCGCCGCTCAGGAAATGTCAGACCCTCTTCCTACGATTAGAACATCAGTTCTCATCAAGGAGAGGAAGGTGGTTCCGGTGGATACCCCCGCCGCCCGGACCCTGCAATCCCTACCCGACAGACCCGCCCTCATCGGCGGACTCCGCGACACCGCCGAACGCATCCGCCAGGCCGAGATCGACCAGCTCCTCCTGCTGGCCGCGTGCGCCCAGGCCTATTCGTGGATCGACGAATACGCCGACCACGACGCCGACGCACGCGTCCTCCACGGCGAACGCCTGTTACCCATCGGAGCCGACGGAACCCCCGACGTCGCCGAATTCCTCACCCTCGAGGTCGGCCCCGCCCTCGGGATCAGCCCCGGCGCCGCCTCCCAGCAGATCTCCGACGTGCTCAACCTCCAACACCGGCACCCCCGCCTGTGGGCCCATGTGATCGCCGGACACGTCCGGTTCACCTCCGCGAGAAAGGTCGCGCAGGCCGTCGCCGCACGGGGCCTGTCCCAGGCCCAGGCACTCAAGGTCGATGAACGACTCGCCCCGTTCGCACCGGGCATGGGCACCACCCGGATGGTCAACCAGGCCGAACGACTCTGCGCGGTCGTCGACCCCGAAGGCGAAGAACACCGCCGTCAACGGGCCCTCGACGAACGCTACGTCCAGACCCAGCCCGCCGAAGGAGGAGTCATCGAGATGTCAGCCCGGCTGGACGGTGCTGCCGGCCTCCGACTGGAAGCAACCATCACCGAGCTCGCCGGCATCCTCGCCACCCAGCCCGACCCGCCCCCCAGTGACAGGCCGCAGGCCTCGTTGATCGCCTGGCCCTCCGGCGGACGCAACACCCGCGCCCGCGCCCTCGAACTCCTCGCCACCCCCGCCCGTGCGGCTGCTGTCCTCGCCGCCGGCCGCGGTGAAACCGCTCCTGTGGCCGGTGACATGGTGCTGGAGCTGGAGGTCCGGGTGCGGCCCGACGAGGTCGATCACGGTGCGGGCGGGGAGGTCACCGGCCTGGGCGTGGTCGCACGCTCGCAGCTCGACCACCTCCTGGCGACCGCAGCCAAGGTGGTGGTGCGGCCGGTGGTCGATCTCAACGTGCACCACCAGACGTCGGGCTATGTTCCGACGCCGGCGCAGCGGTGGGCGGTGCTCGCGCGTGAGCAGGTGATGGCCTTCCCGTTCGCCACACGGCAGTCTCGTTCGAGGTTCGTCGACCTCGATCATGTGGTGCCGTGGCCCGCGGGTCCGACGGCGACGCACAACCTCATCCCTCTGGATCGGCGGGCGCACCGGGCGAAGACCCACGGCGGGTTCCGGGTCGAACCCGTCCGGCCCGGAGTCGCGAAGTGGACGACGCCGGCCGGGCAGACCTACTGGGTATCACCGCACGGCACGTTCGCCGACGGCCCCGCCATCGAACGCAAGCTCGACCCCAACGGAGTCCGGCGGCGGATGCGCGCAGCCACCCGTGAGGCCGCCCGCCTCGCACGGGAGGCCGAGCGGGCACAGCTCGAGGCCGAGGCCTCACGGGTCGCGGCCAGGCTCCTGGCCCGAGCCCCCGAACTCATCACCCTCGACCCCACCCTGCATCAGCCCGGCCAGAATGGAACGGAGGACCAGGCCGCCTGACCGGACCCACCTGATCCGATCGCACCGCCCGACCGTCGCCCCGCCCGACCGTCGGGCCGCCTGACCATCGGGCCGCCTGACCATCGGGCCGCCTGACCATCGGAGCCCTCTGAGCAGACCTGATCTGGTTGGCGCGCCCGACCTGAACTCTGGCCGAACCAGCGACAGCTGGGATCCAGGTGCACCTTCGCACCGTCCCGCCTGCAGCGCCTGTGCAGCGCCGAGCCGTCACCTCGAGGGGGTGGACGGCCATCCGGCATGCCCAGGCACACCGCCCCGTCCTGCCCGGAACCAGCGCCACGCCGTGACCCCAAAGGCCAACGCTCCTCCGGCATGCCCAACAACCGGGAGGTCCAGGAGCCTCTGCCCTGCGCAACCGGTGAGCCGCCAACGGCTCAGCTCCAACCAAAGCACACCGTCTAAGGGAGAACTACCTGCGCCATCCTGTCCGGCACCAGGCGCGAACGTGAAGACGTGAGAGAGGCGGAGTCGCGGGTGATGCCTCAGCCAGCGAGAACCCGACATCGGCGCGGACGACGGGCAGTCAGTCAGGCAGACCGTTGACTAGGGGGCACTGCCGGACAGTACGGGGAGACTCCCGTGGAGCGGCCACGACCAGACCGCGCCGGACGGATCAGGCCATGACCTGAGACCACTCCGAGCGCTTGTCGAGCATGCCCTGAACGGCCGCCTGTGCGTCTTCGAGGGAGTGGTTCGCACCCCAGCCGCACTGGACCTCGTTCGCGGCCGGCACCTCGGTGGCGTCCATGATGTCCCGGAAGGTCTTCTCGACCAGGTCCATGGCCTCCTCGACGCTGCGCTCGCCGGCCATGATCAGGTAGAACCCGGTCTGGCAGCCCATCGGCGAGAAGTCGATCACGGCATCGGAGTGGTTGCGCGACTTCTCGGCGAACGTGTGCTCGATCGAGTGGATGGCCTTCATCTCGAGGTGGTCGCGATTGGGCTGGCGGAAGCGGACGTCGAATTTGGTCAGCACATCGCCGTTCGGCAGCCGCTTCACATCGGCCACCCTGACGTATGGCGCGGCGACGGCGGTGTGGTCCAGGTTGAAGCTCTCGACGTTCATGCGATCAGTCATGGGCCCCAGTCTGCCTCACATCCGGCGTGCGGCCTCCATCAGCGTACGCAGCCGCGCGAACGTCTCCGGCGAGGTGAGGTTGCAGCCCAGCGGATGGTCCTTCTTGCCGAGCCCGTGGTAGTCGGACGATCCCGTGCCGAGGCAGTCGAGCGACTCGGCGAGCTCGCGGAGCTCGGCGCGGCGGTGGTCGCCGGGCCGACCGTGGTCGTTGTGGTCGACCTCGAATCCGGCCAGGCCGTGGTCGCGGACGAGCCCGGTGAGCACGTCGGGTGTGAGGACCTCGGCCGAGCCGCGACCCCAGGGGTGGGCGATGACGGCCACTCCCCCGGCGGCGCGCACCAGCGGGATCGCGTCGACCAGCTCGCACGCGTACCGCTCCACATGAGCCGGACCACCGTCGTGGAGGAACCGGTCGAACGCCTCCTTGCGATCGGCGACGTAGCCGCGCGCGATCATCGCATCGGCGATGTGGGGACGGCCCAGCGCCGGCGCGGTGCCGGCCTGGACGCGCACCTCGTCCTCGCTCAGGGGCATGCCGAGCCCCTCGAGCAGCGCCAGCACCTTCGGCAGCCGCCCGTCCCGCCCGTCGAGGATCCGGTCGAGCTCGGCCCGCAGAGGATGGTCGTCGACGTCCATGCCGTACGCCAGCAGGTGGACCGACCGCCCCTGGTGCTTCGTAGACATCTCGAGACCGGGAACGACCTGCACCCCCACCTCACGTCCCGTCGCGACGGCCTCGGCGAGGCCGTCGAACGTGTCGTGGTCGGTCAGGGCCACGACGTCGAGCGCGGCGGCGCGCGCTCCGCGGACGACCTCCGCGGGGCTGTCGGTCCCGTCCGAGGTCGACGAATGGGTGTGCAGGTCGATCCTCATGCCACTTTCCTCCTGGTTCACATCGTCAGGACAGCAGCGACCGCACCGTACGCAACCCCACCGACAGCTTCGCGATCTCCGGCCTGCCCTCGCTCACGCCCGCGATGGTCTCCTGCGCCACCTGACCGCGCGGCGCGTCCTCCAGCCACGACTGGACGCGCGTGTACGCCTCGCCGTCGCCGCCGTCCTCGAGGACGGCCTTCGTGAGCTGGTTGTGCACCTGCAGCAGGTCGTCGCGCAGCGCCGCGCGGGCCATGGAGTCCCAGCGGTCCTGACGCGGCAGGCCGTTGATCTGGCCCAGCAGCCGGTCGATGCCGAGCGTGTCGGCCACGGCGAAGTGGACGCGGGCCACGGTCAGCACGTCGGCGTCTAGCGCATGGGCCGACTGCACGATGCCCAGCCCCTGGTAGAGGAGGCGCGCACCGGCGACCACGCGGGCGAGGTCGTCCGGGACGCCGTCCTCGACGAGCTTCGCGTACCGCTCCTCGACGAGCTCGGCCGGACGTCCCTCGAGCACCTCGCCCAGGTGGGCCTTAAGCTCGGCGACGTCGGCGGCGAACTCGTCGATGGTGGCCTGCACGTCGAGCGGCGCCGTGCGGTTCGACAGCAGCCACCGGCCGCCGCGCTCGACCAGGTCGCGCAGCTCGAGACGCAGCCGGGTCTGGACGTCGGCGTCGATCTGGTTGTCGAGCCGCTGGGTCTGCACCTCGTGCAGGCCGACCGCGAAGATCGCGCGGGCCGCGAGCTGGGCACGGATCACGTCGGGCGCGGTGGCCTGCGTGTCGGCCGACATCCGGTAGTAGCCGGTGATGCCCGACGAGTTCACGTAGCGGTTGATCGCGACGGTCGTGATGATCTCGCGGTGGAGGCGGTGCTCCGGCATGACGTCGGCGTACCGCTCCTGAAGCGCCTTCGGGAAGTACTGCACGAGGCGGTCCGCCAGATAGGGGTCGTCCGGCAGGTCCGAGGCGAGGATCTGCTGCTCGAGATAGATCTTCGTGTACGCCAGAAGCGTCGACAGCTCCGGCGACGTCAGGCCGCGCCCCTCGGCGACACGGTGCAGCATCTCCTCGGTCGAAGGCATGAACTCGATGTCGCGGTCCAGCAGGCCGGTCTTCTCGAGCTCGGCCATCCAGCGCTCGTGGACGCCCGCCATGGACGCTGCCTGGAACACGCCGTTCGCGAGCGTCAGGTTCTGGTCGTAGTTGTGGGCGAGCACGTGTTCAGCCACGTCGTCGGTCATCGAACCGAGGAGCTCGTTGCGCTCCTCGAGCGTCAGCCGGCCGGCGGCGACCTCGTTCTGGAGCAGGATCTTGATGTTCACCTCGTGGTCGGAGGTGTCCACGCCTGCGGAGTTGTCGATGAAATCGGTGTTGATGCGGCCGCCCTTGGCGGCGTACTCGATGCGACCGAGCTGTGTGCAACCGAGGTTGCCCCCCTCGCCGACCGCGCGGGCCCGCAGGTCGCTGCCGTCCACGCGCAGCACGTCGTTGGCCTTGTCGCCCACCTCCGTGTGGGTCTCGGTCGACGCCTTGACGTAGGTGCCGATGCCGCCGTTCCACAGCAGGTCGACCGGCGCCTTCAGCATGGCTGAGATCAGGTCGTTGGGCGCCATGGCGGTGACACCCTCGTCGAGACCGAGCGCCTCCCGGACCTCGTCGGAGACGGGGATGGACTTTGCCTGGCGGGAGTAGACGCCACCGCCGGAGGAGATCAGCGACTTGTCGTAGTCGTCCCACGTGGAGCGCGGCAGGTCGAACAGGCGCTTGCGCTCCTCCCACGACGAGGCCGCATCGGGTGTGGGGTCGAGGAACACGTGCAGGTGGTTGAACGCGCCGACGAGGCGGATGTGCTTCGACAGCAGCATGCCGTTGCCGAAGACGTCGCCGCCCATGTCGCCGATGCCCACGCAGGTGAAGTCCTCGTTCTGGCAGTCGACGCCCATCTCACGGAAGTGACGCCGGACCGACTCCCACGCACCGCGGGCCGTGATGCCCATGCCTTTGTGGTCGTAGCCCACCGAGCCACCCGAGGCGAACGCGTCCTGGAGCCAGAACCCACGGCCCGTCGAGATCGCGTTGGCGGTGTCGGAGAACGTCGCGGTGCCCTTGTCGGCCGCCACCACGAGGTAGGGGTCGTCGCCGTCGTAGCGCAGCACGTCGGTCGGCGGGTCGATCTCGCCGTCGACGATGTTGTCGGTCACGTCGAGCAACGAGTTGATGAAGATCTTGTAGGACTCACGCCCTTCCTCGAACCAGGCGTTGCGGTCCTGGGCCGGGTCGGGCAGCTGCTTGGCGTAGAAACCGCCCTTGGCGCCGACGGGCACGATGACGGTGTTCTTCACCATCTGGGCCTTCACCAGGCCAAGCACCTCGGTGCGGTAGTCCTCACGCCGGTCAGACCAGCGCAGGCCGCCTCGGGCGACGGACCCGAAGCGGAAGTGGACTCCCTCGACGCGCGGCGAGCACACGAAGATCTCGTACGCGGGCCGCGGCTCGGGCAGGAAGGGCAGGTCGCGCGGCTGGAGCTTGAGCGACAGGGCCTGCTTGTCGGTCCGGAACGCGTTCGTGCGCAGCGTTGCCCCGATGACGTCGAGGAACATGCGGATGATGCGGTCGTGATCGAGGCTGGCGACGTCGTCGAGCGCACTCGTGATGGAGGCTGTCAGCGCCTCGACGCGGGCGGCCCGCTCGTCGGCCTCGGCGAACGCACCGGGGTCGAGCTTGGCGGCGAACAGCTGGGCGAGCGTGCCGGCGATGTCGACGTTCGCTAGCAGCGCGCCGGCGATGTAGTCCTGCGAGTAGGTAGAGCCGGCCTGCTGCAGGTAGCGCGAGATCGTCCGCAGCCACGCGACCTGGTTGTGGTCGAGGCCCGCGCCCATGACGAGGCCGTTGAGGTCGTCGGACTCGGTGTTGCCCGTGTAGGCCGCCTCGAAGGCCTCCCCGAAGCGGCGTCGCGCCTCGGGCGTCCAGCGAGCCAGGTCGTCGCCCTCGGGTACGCGCAGGCCGAAGTCGTAGACGTAGGCGCGGCCGATCCCCGGGAGGTCCATCTCGTAGGGGCGCTCGTCGATGACATCGACGCCGAGCCGCGTAAGGTGGGGCAGCACGCGCGACAGCGACATCGACGCCCCGCGGCGGAACACTTTCAGACGCAGGTCGGCCTCGTCGCGCTCGTCGTCGGGCACGTACAGAACCCCGTCCATGACCTTCTGGTCGCCGAGCCCAAGGAGGCCGGCGAGGTCCATGACCGCCTGACGCGCCTCGAAGTCCTCCTTGTAGCCCTCGGGCAGCGCGTGCACCAGCGGGGCGAGGTGGCCGGCCTCCTGGTCGGAGACGACCCGGGCGAAGTCGTCGTCCCAGCTGCGGGTGACTTTCGCGACCTCCCGCTCGAGCGCGGGGACGTCGATCTCGCCGACACGCTGACCAGGAGCCATGCGTACGACAAAGTGCAGGCGGGCGAGCACCGACTCGTTGGCGCGGGCCTGGAACTCCACCGACTCACCACCGAGCTGCTCCAGGAACAGGTTCTCCAGCTTCACGCGGACCGCGGTGTTGTAGCGGTCGCGCGGCAGGTAGACCAAGATCGAGGCGAAGCGGCCGTAGCCGTCGCGGCGGGCGAACACGCGCACCTGACGTCGCTCGCGCAGGCGGGAGATCTGCTCGACGACCGGTGAGAGCACCTCGGCCTTGGTCTGGAACAACTCGTCACGCGGGTAGGACTCGATGACCGCGGCGATGGCCTTGGCGCCGTGGGAGTCGGGATCGTAGCCGGAGCGGCGCTGGATCTCGGCCGCCTTCCCCCGCAGCATCGGGATGTGCATGACCGACTCGGTGTAGGCGGACGCGGCGAACAACCCCAGGAAGCGGCGCTCCCCGATGACGCGTCCCTCACGGTCGAAGACGCGTACGCCGATGTAGTCCATGTGGGCCGGGCGGTGTATCGACGACGGCTCGTCGTCCTTCGTGACGACCATCAGCGACGGACGTTCGTGGGTGGGCGGGAGCGCGTCGAAGCGCTGGGTGCGCTCGTGGCCGTCGCGCAGGATGCCCAGACCGGTCCCCTCGACGGGGACGTAGTGCTGGTCATCGCCGCTGCCCTCGAGCGCGTATTCGTGGTAGCCCAGGAACGTGAGGTGGTTCTCCTCCAGCCACTTGAGGAACTCGATCGTGGCCAGGCGCTCGCTGTCGTCGAACGGGATCTCGTAGCGCATCGCCTCGAGCAGGCGGACGGTCTCACCCATCTTCGTACGCATGGGCTGCCAGTCCTCGACGGCCACCTCGACCTCGTCGACCACACGGCGCAGGCCGTCGGCGAGCTCGCGGCTCGCGGTCTCGGCATCGCGCCCGTCGACGGGCGGGTCGACCTCGAGATGGATCCAGGACTCACGGGTGGTGCGGGGGTCGGTGAACGCCTCGGCGCTGCGGACGATGGCCTCGAGACGGCCCTGCTGGTCGCGGCGCACGACGTACTGGGGGTGGAAGATCTCGCGGATGCTCCAGCCCTGGCGCAGCAACTCCATGGAGACCGTGTCGACGAGGAACGGCAGGTCGTCGTGGACGATCTGGACGACGTGGCGTCCCACGGACCAACCGTCGGCCTCAGCGGTGGGGCGGAACACCTTCGCGTTGGTCTCGGCCCCGGGGCGGACGCGTGCGACCTCGAAGTGGCTGTGGACCAGCCCCACCAGATCGCGGGACTCACGGTCGACCACGTCGGCCGGGTCCACATGGCGGAAGTAGTGGGAGACGAATTTCTCCGCCTGCTCCGGCTCGGCCCGCAGCGCCTGCTGTGCGAGCTCGGCGCCCATGCGGGCCACCTCCGCGATCCTGTCTTCCTTGGCCGTTGTGCTCGCCGCTGCCACGGCATCGACTCCAGTCACTTCATCGCTTCCGATCGTGTCGTCACGGGTCCGGATCATGGGTCTTGTGGACCTCTCCGGAGGGCACTTCGGTGTGCACCTCGTCACACCCTAACGGCCCCTCCCGACGGGCTCATGGACAGGCGGGGTGTCGCCCCGGGCTACCGGGGAGTAAGGCATAGTTGTGGCATGGATATCTCCACCACCGCAGATTTCGCTGCTGATCCGACCAAGGTCTTCGAGATGCTCACCGACCGGGAGTTCCTGGTGAAGGTGGCCGAGGCCAGCGGAGCCGTCTCCCACGACGTGAAGGTCGTCGACGCGACGACGACGTCGACCCGCGAGCTCCCCAACCCGCCCGAGATGCAGAAGTTCGCCGGCAAGACCCTCACGGTGGTCGAGACCATCAACTGGGGGCCCGCCTCGGACGACGGCTCCCGCACCGGCACGCTCGACCTGAAGGTCCCCGGCCAGCCGGTCTCCATGCCCGGCACCGTGACCCTGGCCCCCGGCGGCCGCGGCACAACCGTGACCGTCCAGGGCGACCTGTCGGTGAAGGTTCCGCTGCTCGGCAAGAAGATCGAGAAGGCCGCCGCGCCAGCCATCCTCGAGGGCCTGGAGATCGAGCAGAGGGTCGGCGACCAGTGGCTCGCCGAACACTGATCTCAGCCTGACCCCACGACACCCGCTCACCCCGTCGGGGTGGGCGGGTGTCCGCGTACCCGCCCCGCTAGCGCTTGGGTTCGGTCGGCAGCTCGTTGGCGGCAACGCCGGCGCGGGTCCCCGTCGTCGGGTCGGAGACCTCCACGAACTCGTCGCCGTCGCCCACGAGCTCGGTCACGGCCTCGAGCGGCGCGTCGGTCGTCACGACGTGGACGACCTCCTCGTCGTCGTCCTCGCCCGCGAACCGCTCCGCCGCGGCCTCCGCCAGGAAGCCGCCCTGGACCAGCACCTCGACGAGGTCCTCGGCACCGGCTTCGTCCGCACAGTGGATCCTGATCGCCATGGGCCCACCCTATGCGAGCCTGCCGCCATGACGCCCGAGCCCCAGCAGCGATACCTCCACGGCCACCACGAGAGCGTGCTGCGCTCGCACCGCTGGCGCACTGCCGAGAACAGCGCGGCGTACCTCCTGCCCCACCTGCGCGAGGGCATGACCCTTCTCGACGTCGGCTGCGGTCCCGGCACGCTGACCTGCGACCTCGCCGCACGCGGCCTGCGGGTGACCGCACTCGAACAGACCGGAGACGCCCTGGACCTGTGCCGGGCCGAGGCCGGGCGTCGCGGGGCCGCCCTGGCGTACGCCGTCGGCGACGTCCATGCGCTCCCGTTCGAGGACGGGACCTTCGACGTCGTCCATGCCCACCAGGTGCTCCAGCACGTCACGGACCCGGTCGGGGCGCTCCGCGAGATGCGGCGGGTCTGCCGTCCCGGCGGCCTGGTGGCGGTACGTGACTCCGACTACCACGGCTTCGTCTGGGCCCCGGCGTCGCCGGGCCTGGATGCGTGGCTCGGCGTGTACCAGCAGCTCGCGCGGGCGAACGGCGCCGAGCCGGACGCCGGACGGCACCTGCTCGGATGGGCACTCGCAGCGGGCTTCACCGACGTGACGCCCTCGTCGAGCACGTGGTGCTTCTCGACCGACGACGACCGCCGCTGGTGGGGCGCCCTGTGGGCCGACCGCGCCGTGGCCTCCCGCTACGCGGAGGAGGCTCTGGCACGGGGCGCAGCCACACAGTCCGACCTCGACGAGATCCGCGCCGCGTGGCTGCGCTGGGCCGACGAGCCCGCCGGGTGGTTGTCGATCCTCCACGGGGAGGTCGTCGCCAGACGCTAGTCGGGGCGACCCGCCGCATCGTCCTCGACGCCCTGGTGGGGGTAGTCGATGGCCGTCGGCGGCACGAACGTCTCCTTGATCGACCGGGGGCTCACCCAGCGGATGAGGTTCCACATCGAGCCGGCCTTGTCGTTCGTGCCCGAGGCACGGGCGCCGCCGAACGGCTGCTGGCCGACGACGGCACCGGTCGGCTTGTCGTTGATGTAGAAGTTGCCTGCGGCGTTGCGGAGCTTCGCCATGGCGCGGTCGGTGGCGTAGCGGTCCTGGGAGATGACCGCCCCGGTGAGCGCGTACGGCGAGGTCGAGTCGACGACGTCGAGGATCTCGTCGAACGCGTCGTCGTCGTAGACGTGGACGCCGAGGATCGGGCCGAAGTATTCGGTGACCATGACGTCGGCCTGAGGGTTGGTGGTCTCGACGATGGTGGGGCGGACGAACCAGCCGGTGGAGTCGTCGTAGGTGCCGCCGGCGATGATCTCGGTGTCGTCGCCGTCCTTGGCGGCGTCGATGGCGGCGGCGAGCTTGTCGAACGACTTCTTGTCGATGACGGCCGAGGTGAAGTTGGACAGGTCACGCACGTCGCCGACGCGGATCGCGTCGGTCTCGGCGGCGAGATCGCCCTTGATGCGGTCCCACAGGCTGCGCGGGACGTACGCGCGGCTCGCGGCCGAGCACTTCTGGCCCGAGTACTCGAACGCGCCGCGCATCAACGCGACCTTGAGCACCTCCGGGTCGGCCGAAGGGTGAGCCAGCACGAAGTCCTTGCCGCCGGTCTCGCCGACCAGGCGCGGGTACGTGCGGTACTTCTCGAGGTTCTCGCCGACGGTCTTCCACAGCATCTGGAAGGTGGCGGTCGAACCGGTGAAGTGGATGCCGGCCAGCTCGCGGTGGGTGAGAGCGACCGAGGAGATGTCTTTGCCGTGGCCGGGCAGGAGGTTGATGACGCCGTCGGGGAGGCCTGCGGCGCGCAGGAGCTCCATGGTGTGGTGGGCGGCGTACTGCTGGGTGGTCGACGGCTTCCAGATGACGACGTTGCCCATGAGCGCGGGGGCAATGGGCAGGTTGCCGGCGATGGCCGTGAAGTTGAACGGCGTGATGGCGTAGACGAAGCCCTCGAGCGGGCGGTAGTCGGTGCGGTTCCACACGCCGGGCGAGCTCTCGGGCTGGTTCTCCAGCAGCTGCTCGGCGAATCCGACGTTGAAGCGCAGGAAGTCGATGAGCTCGCAGGCGGAGTCGATCTCGGCCTGCTGCACGGTCTTGGCCTGGCCCAGCATGGTGGCGGCGTTGAGCTTCGCACGCCACGGGCCCGACAGCAGGTCGGCGGCGCGGAGGAAGATCGCGGCGCGCTCGGCGAAGTCGAGGCTGGCCCACGCCTCCTTGGCGGCGAGGGCGGCGTCGATGGCGTCCTGGGCGTCCTGCGGGGTCGACTCGGCGCTGGTGCCGAGGACGTGCGCGTGCTCCGAGGGCATCGTGACGTCGAAGGACTCGCCGCCGGGCATCCGCGACTGCCCGCCGATGCGGGCGGGGAGCTCGATGGCGCCCTGCGCGTACTGCCGCTCGAGCTCGGCGGTCAGTTCCTCGCGCTCGGGAGAGCCCGGCGCGTAGCCGAGCACGGGTTCGTTGACGGGCTGGGGTACGAGGCTGTAGCTATCCACACACCGAGGCTAGTCTCCGCCTCCGACACACCCGGACGGGGGTGCGCCTCAGCCGGCCTTCGACTTCTTGGCGGGCTTGGCCTCGGCCGCGTCGGCGTTCTCCTCGCGGCGCTTCTTGGCGGCCTCGACCGATGCGCGGAGCGCGGCGACGAGGTCGACGACCTCGGCCTCCTGCTTGGGCGCCTCGGTCGCCTCGATGGTGGTGCCGGCCAGCTTGGCCTGAACGACCTCCTCCAGAGCCTCACGGTAGGAGTCGGTGTATTCCTCCGGCTGGAACTCGCCCGCGAGCGCGTCGATGAACGACTGGGCCATGGTCACCTCGGCGTCAGACACCGTGACGTCGGCCGGCGGCGCGGCGAACGCGCCGTCGCGGATCTCGTCGGGCCACAGCATCGTGTGGAGCAGGAGCTGGTCGTCCTTGACGCGGATGAGCGCGAGGTTCTCGCGCGAGCGCAGGGCGACCTTGACGACGGCCGACCGCTCGCTCTTTCGCAGCGCGTCGCGCAGCAGCACGTAGGGCTTCACACCCGGCCCATCGGCCTCGAGGAAGTAGGTCTTGTTGAAGTAGGTGGGGTCGACGGCGTCGTCCTCGACGAATTGGACGACCTCGACGGCCTTGGTGGTGGCGAGCGGGAGATTGTCGAAGTCGGACTTCTCGAGGATCGCCATGCGCCCGTCGGCGGTCTCGTAGCCCTTGGCGATCTCCGCGTACGGGATCTCCTTGTCGCACTTGTCGCAGACCCGCTTGTACTTGATACGGCCGCCGTCGGCGGGGTGCACCTGGCGGAAGGAGATGTCCTTCTCCTCGGTCGCCGAATACATCTTGACCGGGATGGTCACCAGGCCGAACGAGATCGCGCCCTTCCAGGTCGAACGAGGCATCGTCAGTCTCCCAACAGGTCGAGGACGGGCCCGGCCTCCGACGGCGCGAACCACAGCAGGGGATAAGGATCCAACGCCGAGAGTTCACCGTCGGCCGCTTGGGCGAGGGTGGCGTCGTCGGGCAGGTCTTCGGGGTCGTCGACGAACAGCGAGGTCGCATCACGCCAAGCGAGTCGGGTCAGGCGTACGACGCCGGGCCGCTCCCCCGGCTCCGGGAGCCGGTCGATCTCGGCCGTCACGACGAGCCGCGGCAGACCACGGCGTACGCAGGCCAGCGAGGCGAGGACCTGCGCTGTGTGCTCGGCCTCCTCGTCCTCGGCCGGGTCGAACCCGTACGCCCGGTACAGCGCGGGGTCTGCGGCGTACGCCTCGGTGACATCGGCGGTCCCGGACGCGACCAGCGCACGGAGCTCGTCGGCGGACAGCGGCACGAAGACCAGGGGCTTCACGCGTTCTCCTCCTCGGTGGGCACGGTGGGGACGACGGGCGCCTCGGCGGGCGTACGCCGCGGCGCGCGCTTGGCCGGGGGCCGCTTCTTCGCGGGCGTCCTCCTGGGGGCCACCTTCTTCGCCGGCCGGGTCGGGGCCTGCGAGGCCGCGGCGAGGGCCTCGGTCTGGACCAGCTCGTCGCGGGCGTCGACGACACACTGGGCGAGCACGTCGAGGTCGCTGAGCGCGTCGCGGTCGCCGGTGAACCCGAAGCAGACCTTGCCGTCGTAGGAAGTGATGCCGATGGCCAGCAGCTGGCCGGGGGCCAGTGGCAGCATCGGATAGCTGGCGACCATGCGCGCGTCGGCCACGTAGAGCGGATGCTGCGGCCCGGGCGCATTGGTGATGAGCAGGTCGTGGGAGCGGCGTACAACCATGCCCGACACGCGCGCCCCGAGCGAGTGGAGCGTCGTCGGCGCGAAACCGGCGATCTGACTGAGGGCGCGGGCCCCCACCGCGCGGCCGGTGTCGAGGTGTGCCCTGGTCCCGAACGAGACCTGGTGGAGCCGCATCATCGCGTTCGACTCGTTGACGGGCAGGGCGATCAGGTGGGGTTCGACGTGGGCGCCGAGCGAGGTGGGCTCGTCGTCGTCTTCGGTGACGCCCATGGGCACCATGGCCAGGAGCTCACCGCGTCGCATCGTCTCGCCGCGGGTGGCGAGCCACGAGCGGAGGCCCCCTGCGACCAGCGCGAGAACCACGTCGTTGACGGTGTAGCGCTCGTCCATGCGCAGGCTCCGCAGCTCCTCGAGGTCGAGCTCGACGGTCGCGAACCGACGCTGCTCCGACGGCGTCCCGGCCAGCGGGCTGTCGTCGCTGGCCCGGCCCCCGCCGCGCAGCGCGGTCCCCGCGAGCTGACCGAGCGCGCCGCCGATCCCGCCAATCGCCTCACCGACCGCGACGGCGGTGCCGAGCACTCCGGTGACGCCGCGGCGGACCGACTCGATGAGGGCCGTGCTGTCTCCCATGCCCTCGGCGATGGCCCCCATGAGCAGGTCGACCGGGCGCGGCTCGGGCACGGGTTCCCAGCGCGGCCTGACGTCGTCGACGTCGTGGTCGTAGGGAGACTCGGGCGACTTGTCGAGCAGGACCTGGCCCAGGTCGACGCCGTCGATCCCGTCGACGAGGCACTCGTGGCTCTTGGTGACGATGGCGAAGCGCGTGGTGCCGTCGCCGGCCTCGGAGGCGAGCCCCTCGACCAGATAGCACTCCCACAGCGGGCGGCCACGGTCCAGACGGCGAGCCATCACGCGCCCCACGAACTCGCGCAACTGTTCCATCGTGCCCGGCCGCGGGAGCGCGGAACGACGTACGTGGTAGGTGAGGTCGAAGTCCTCGTCCTCGACCCAGACGGGGGCAGCCAGCGCCCCCGGGACCTGGCGTACGCGCATCCGGTAGCGCGGCACGAAGTCGAGACGGTCGCTGATCAGCGAGACGAGGGCCTCGTAGTCGAAGTCGTCCGACGCCTCGAAGATCGCCACCGTGCCGACGTGTGCGGGCGTGTGCAGCGTGTCCCCCGCGAGCATCGCGACCTCGCGTGCGCTCAGACGGTCAGGCATTGGGCCCTCCTCCTTGACGACGTGACTCCACGGTAGCCCAGCGGTCCGGGCGCGGCCACGGTCTCATCCCCGGGTCGCACCGCAGGATGGAACACGCCCGCGAGGTTGTCCACAATTCCGCGTGCGCGCGAGGCCCTCGTCGGCACACGTCCGGCCGCGCGGGCACGCTGGCGGCATGTCGATCACCGCCATCCCCGATCACCGCCCGCCTGCCCGGCGGCTGCTGACCCCCGTGCCCGACGAACCGCTGGGGCTCGTCCCGCTCCCCCTGCCCGAACCCCGCCCGGTCGACCTCCTCGGCGACGACGACGTCCCCGCGGAGGCGTCGCGTGCTGTCGTGGTGGCGGCGCGGGCCGTGGCGGACCTCGCCGCACGCCGCCGCACCGCCGAGCAGCTGCGCGGGCTGGTGCTGCCCAACGCCCACGCGACGCTGTGCCGCTGGGCCGCCGCCCAGGACCCCCGAACTCCCTGGACCGTCCGCAGCCTGCGCGCCCAGCGCACCCGGCCGGGCGTGGTCGAGGCCTGCGTACGCCTGCAGAACCCGGGCGGACGCAGCATCGCGCTGGCCGTACGCATGGAGGCACGTCGAGGGCGATGGGTGTGCACGGTCGCGGAGATCGGCGGCCGGCGCGGTCAGCCAAACCGGGTGTAGACCTTGCCCGGGGTCGTGCCGCCCAGGAGCTGGCTCACGGTGACGAACACGTAGCCCTCGGCCTTCAGGTCGTCGACGACGTTGGGGACGGCGGCCACCGTCGAGGCGTGGATGTCGTGCATGAGGACGATCGAGCCGGGCCTGACCTGCTTCTTCACCTCGGCGCGAACGGCCGACGCGTTGCGCGACTTCCAGTCCATGGTGTCGACGTCCCACAGGATGACCGACTCGCCGACGGCCTTGGCGGCGGCGTCGACCGACGCGTTGCGCGCGCCGTACGGGGGCCGCATGACGGAGACGTCCTTGCCCGTCAGCTCCTTGATCTTGTCGTGGGTCTGGCGCATCTGCTTCTCGGCGCCGTCACGGCCCAAGCCCGTGAGCTGGGGATGGGTCCACGAGTGGTCGCCGAGCTCCATGCCCGGCGTCGCACCGACCTGCTTGGCGATGTCGGGGTAGGCCTTGAGCGAGGGCCCCTGCATGAAGAAGGTCGCGACCGCGCCACGCGAACTCAGCGCCTCGAGCACCTTGGGGGTGTCCTTGCCGGGCCCGTCGTCGAAGGTCAACGCCACGCACTTCACCGCACGACAGTCCACAGCGGCCCCCGGGGCGGGTTGGGGGGCGTTCGCCTTCGGCGCCCCAGACTCCTTCGAGGGGCTGGCGGGAGCCTTCGCCGGGGTCGATGGGGCCTTCTTCGCGGGCGTCGACGGGCCCCGGGACGGCGTGGGTGCCTCCGTCGGGCTCGGCGCCGGCGGCGTGGTCGGGGCCGGCGCGGAGGTCACCGCGGGAGGGGGCGCCGGGACGGCCGGCGCCGCCACCTGACCCTTGTCGGAGGAACATGCCGTGGCCGCGAGCAGGATGCTCGCGGCCACGGGGAGGACGATGCGAGGGGTGGTCACGCCGACATGGTATGTGTCAGCCGTCCGAGTCAGCGGTTCTTGCCGTGGCAAGCCTTGAATTTCCTGCCCGACCCGCACGGGCAGGGCTGGTTGCGACCGACCCCCGCGTACACGTCGTCGTCGGACGACTCGCCGTCGGAGTGCTGCTGGGCGTTGCCGTCCTCGCCCGGGGCGCTGTAGGTGAGCTTGCGCGCGCGGCGCTCCTCGGCGCCCTTGACCTGTACCTTCGGCTTCTCCGTGGCCTCGTCGCGGGCGGCGAGCTCCTCGCTGGTCGGCTCGCTGGTGTCCTCGGACTGGCCGGCGAGCATCGACTGCAGGGCGTCGGCGTCGAACTCTTGGCCGCCGGCCAGAGTCTGCTGCTGGACCTCCGGGACCTGGACCTCCACCTGGAAGATGAAGCCCACGACCTCCTCGAAGAACGCGTCGCGCATGGCGTTGAACATGTCGCCGCCCTCGCGCTGGTATTCCACGAGCGGGTCGCGCTGGGCCATGGCACGCAGACCGATGCCCTCGCGCAGGTAGTCCATCTCGTAGAGGTGCTCGCGCCATTTGCGGTCGAGGACCGTTAGGAGGACCTGGCGCTCGAGATCACGCATGCCCTCCGCGCCGATGGCCTCCTCACGGGCGCCGTAGGCCTTCTGGGCGTCGTCCTGGAAGTCGTCGATCAACTGCTGCTGGTCGACCTCGGTGTCGAGGTAGTCCTCGATGTCGAGCGTGACCGGGTAGAGCGTCTTCATGTCGGCCCACAGCTTGTCGAGGTCCCAGTCCTCGGCGAACCCCTGGGTGTTCTCGAGCACGTACGCCTTGACGACGTCGTCGGTGGTGGCGCGCAGCTGCTCCTCGAGGTCGGCACCCTCGAGCACCTTGCGGCGGTCGGCGTAGATGACGTGGCGCTGGCGGTTCATCACGTCGTCGTACTTGAGGACGTTCTTGCGCATCTCGAAGTTCTGCGACTCGACCTGCTTCTGGGCCGACGCGATCGAGTTGGAGACGCGCTTGTCCTCGATGGGCTGGTCGTCGGGGATGTTGAGCGCGTTGAGCACCCACTCGACGATGTCGGACTTGAACAGGCGCATCAGGTCGTCGCCGAGCGACAGGTAGAAGCGCGACTCGCCCGGGTCGCCCTGACGGCCGGAACGACCACGGAGCTGGTTGTCGATGCGGCGCGACTCGTGGCGCTCGGAGCCGACTACGTAGAGGCCGCCGATCTCGGTGACCTCCTCGTGCTCGGCCTTGGTGGACACCTCGATCGCGTCGAGGGTCTCCTGCCAGCGCGCCTGGTATTCGTCGGCGTTCTCGAGCGGGTCGAGGCCTTCGGACTTCAGCTTCAGGTCGGCCATGAACTCGGCGTTGCCGCCGAGGATGATGTCGGTGCCTCGGCCGGCCATGTTGGTGGCGACGGTGACCGCACCCTTGCGGCCGGCCTGGGCTACGATCGCGGCCTCGCGCGCGTGGTTCTTCGCGTTGAGGACCTCATGCTTGACGCCGGCCTTGGTGAGCATCGTCGACAGCACCTCTGACTTCGCGACGGACGCGGTGCCGATCAGGACCGGCTGGCCCTGCTCGTGCCGTTCGGCGACGTCAGCGATGATCGCGTTGAACTTCGCCTCCTCGGTGCGATAGATGAGGTCCTTGTTGTCCTTGCGGATCATCGGCCGGTTGGTGCGGATCGGAACCACCGAGAGGCCGTAGATCTTCTGGAACTCCGACTCCTCGGTCTTGGCCGTGCCCGTCATGCCGGCGAGCTTGTCGTACATGCGGAAGAAGTTCTGGAGGGTGACGGTGGCCAGCGTCTGGTATTCGTCCTTGATCTCCACGTTCTCCTTGGCCTCGATGGCCTGGTGGAGCCCCTCGTTGTAGCGGCGGCCGTGGAGCGTACGCCCCGTGTGCTCGTCGACGATGAGGACCTCGCCGTCGATGACGACGTAGTCGCGGTCGAGCTTGAACAGCTCCTTGGCCTTGATCGCGTTGTTCAGGTAGGAGATCAGCGGAGTGTTGGCCGACTCGTAGAGGTTCTCGATGCCGAGCCGGTCTTCCACGACCTCGATGCCGGGCTCGAGGATCGAGATCGTCTTCTTCTTCTCGTCGACCTCGTAGTCACGGTCGCGCTTCATGCGGGTGACGATCTTGGCGAACTCCGGATACCACTCGTGGGTGTCCTCGGCGGGGCCCGAGATGATCAGCGGGGTACGCGCCTCGTCGATGAGGATTGAGTCGACCTCGTCGACGATGGCGTAGTGGTGGCCGCGCTGGACGCACTCGTCGACCGAGAGCGCCATGTTGTCGCGCAGGTAGTCGAAACCGAACTCGTTGTTGGTGCCGTAGGTGATGTCGCACGCGTACGCCTCGCGGCGCTGGGCCGGGGTCATGTTGGCCAGGATGCAGCCGACGGTGAGGCCCAGGAACTGGTGGACACGGCCCATCTGCTCCGACTGGGTCTCTGCGAGGTAGTCGTTGACCGTGACGACGTGGACGCCCTTACCGGTCAGCGCGTTGAGGTAGGCCGGCAGCGTGCCGACCAGAGTCTTGCCCTCACCGGTCTTCATCTCTGCGATGTTGCCCCAGTGGAGCGCCGCACCGCCCTCGAGCTGGACGTCGAAGTGGCGCTTGCCGAGCACCCGGCGCGCGGCCTCGCGCACCGTGGCGAACGCCTCGGGCATGATGTCGTCGAGCGTCTCGCCGTCCTCGAGCCGCTGCTTGAACTCGTCGGTCTGGGCGCGCAGCTCCTCGTCGGTCATCGCCTCGAAGTCGGGCTCGATGTGGTTGACCTTGTCAGCGACCTTCGTGAGGCGCCGGAGGATCTTGCCCTCGCCCATGCGGAGCAACTTGTCAATTACAGCCACGAGACCTTGTCTCCCTGAGTTCTGAGTCGGTGTAGGCATCCCTGTGCGGGGACATCCTTCCCCAGCCTAGTGGGTCGGGGGCAACCGGGCGAAGGGGCTGAGCGCGGGACGCCGACGGGCAATCCGGTGACGGCGGGGAATTGGGCGGAGCAGGCACACGACGGGGGGACGCGTGCCTGCTCCGGCTCTCGGGGCCGCAGCGGGACTCAGTGCCGGGAGGCGGAGGGAGTCACCAGACCCGGCCGCGGCTGCCGCCGACCGGGACCAGCGCGGGGGCCAGGTCGCCCCGGTCGACGACCTCGATGCGCGCCAGGCCGAGCCACGACCTCAGCTCGTCGAGCTCGGCCATGAGCTCGGCGGCGACGTGGACCACGTCCAACCCCGGCTCCGCCCAGGCGGCCTTCACCACCAGGGCGTCTGACGCCCGGTCGGCCTTCAGGTCGACGCGTGCTGCGAACCGCTCCCCCAGCAGGAACGGGTAGACGTAGTAGCCGTGGCGCCGCTTCGCCTCGGGGACGTAGATCTCGATCGTGTAGTCGAACCCGAACAACGCCCGCAGCCGCGCCCGCTCGAACACCATCGAGTCGAACGGGCTGAGCAGTGCCCGGGCCCGGACCCTGCGCGGTCGCCGCGCCGCGTGCCAGAGGTACGCCGGCTTCCCCCAGCCCGCGACCGTGGCGGGCAGCAGCTCGCCCGTCCCGACCAGCGTCGCGACCGCAGCGCGGGCGGCGCCCCGCGGCAGCCGGAAGTAGTCGGCCAGGCAGCCCACCGAGGCGACCCCCAGCGCCGCCGCGGCCCGGCGTACGAGCGCCAGATGGGCCTCGGCATCCGTAGGCGTCGGCGCCCCGACCACCGCCGGGGGCAGCACACGACCGGGCAGGTCGAAGCGCCGCTCGAACTGACGGTTGCGCCCCGCCGAGGTGATCTCCCCGGCCCAGAACAGGAACTCCATCGCGGTCTTGGTGTCGGACCAGTTCCATCCCCAGTGCTCGCGCGCCCGTTCCTCCGGTTCGTCGAGCAGGGCCTCCATCTCTCGCGAGGACAGGGGCGCGTGGTCGGCCACGAGCCCACGCACGCGGGCGACGAGGTCCGGCTTCTCGGCGGCGATGCGCTGCATCCTGCCCCACGCCTCGTCGCGGGCCGCCGCCATGCGGAACCGCAGCGCGGGCTGCAGCGTGACGTCGACGAGGCTCGCGGCGTGGCCCCAGTACTCGAAGAGGCGCCGCGGCGCCCGCCCGTACGCCCGCTCCAGCAGCGCGGTGTCGTAGGGCCCGAGCCGCGAGTACAGCGGCAGGTAGTGGGCACGCGCCACCACGTTGATCGAGTCGATCTGGAACTGCGCCAGCCGGTCGATGACGCGCTGCACGTCACGCATGGTCGCGGGGCGCCCGAGCCGGGGGCGGTCCAGGCCCTGGGCGGCGATCGCGATGCGGCGGGCGGCGGGCGCGGACAGCCGCAGAGGCGAGCTCATGGGAGCACGCTATCGGTCACACCCAGGTGGCGGTGTCGGGGCGGGCGTACGCCACCACCGCGTCCCAGTCGCGCGGCGGGACCCGGGGTCCGTGCGCGCCTTCGTGAGGTCGACGTAGCCCGTGCCGACCGGGACCAGCGACGGAAGCCATCGCGGTGGCGGGGGCGAGGCGGGTGACGGAATGCTTGACGTCCATGGGTGTGTCGTCTCGTTCGGTGCTGTGAGACGAACGCACCCCGCGGGCCGGGCCCACGGGGTGCGCCGAGGTCGAGGTGTGATCAGCGCTTGACGCGCGCGTTGCCCTTCCAGATGCTCCAGACCTGCTCCTCGTCGGCGGGAGCGGCGTAGTCGGTCAGCGAGGTGGCCGCCAGCGCGCCGGTCGCCCAGCCGAACTGCATGCACCGCTCGGGCTCCCAGCCCTGGAGGATGCCGTAGAGCAGGCCGCCCACGGAGCCATCGCCGCCGCCCACGCGGTCGAGCACGCCGATCTCGCGCGGGTTGGCCACGAAGAACTCGTCACCGGCGTTGACGATCATGCCCCACTTGTGGAGGTTGACCGACACGACCTCGCGCAGGGTGGTCGCGCGGAACTGCGCGTTCGGATAGGCCTGCTTCAGGCGGCCCATCATCTGCTTGAAGCCGTCGATCTTGGCCTCGAGCCCCTCGCCGCCGGCCTCCGGGCCCTCGATGCCGAGACACAGCTGGAAGTCCTCCTCGTTGCCGATGAGGATGTCGCAGAGCCCGGCGATCTCGTGGAACGCGGCGCGCAGCTCCTCCTCGCGGCCCTTCCAGAAGGACGCGCGGTAGTTCATGTCCATCGACACGACGGTGCCGTGCGCCTTGGCGGCCTTCGCGAGCTGGACGCAGAACTGGCTCGTCTTGGGGCTGATGGCCGCGATCAGGCCGGACAGGTGCAGGATCTTCACGCCCTCGGTGCCGAACAGGCGGTCGAGGTCGAAGTCGTCGACCGACAGCTCACGGCCGACCTCGCCGGCGCGGTCGTTCCACACGCGCGGGCCGCGCTGGCCGTAGCCGGAGTCGGCGATGTTGAACTGGTGCCGGTATCCCCAGGCATCGCCCTGGGGCACGTCGGGACCCTCGTACGCCATGCCGCGCTTGCGCAGGTCGGCCTTGATGAACTGGCTGATCGGCGACCCCGCGACGAAGTTCGTGAGCACCTTCGTGGGCAGCCCCAGGTGGGAGGCGATCGAGGCCACGTTCGATTCGGCCGAGGTGGCCGTCATGAGGTAGCGGTCACTGACGTGGACGCCCTGACCGTTCTCGGGCGTGATGCGGATGCCCATGCTGGTGGGGACGACGAGTGCCCACCGGGCGTCGGTGCGGAGTTCCATGGTTCGTGTGTTCCTGTCTTCGTGCGGGTGTAGCGGGTGAGGTCGGTCAGGCCGTGAGTTCGGCCATGGAGCGGGCGACGAGGGCGACGAGCTCGTCGTCGGCGCCCAGGTCGGGGTCGAGAAGGGTCAGGACGCCGGGCGCGGCGGAGGTTTCGTCGCCCCGGGCGGCGTCGACGAACGGGCCCGCGTCGGCATCCTTCAGGGGCGCACCGAGCCCACGCAAGTGGCAGGTCCAGGCGGCGACGGCCATGGCGCAGCCGGCAGGCGTACGCCCGGCCGCACGCTCGGCACGCAGGGCCGGGAGGACGCGTACGGGGATCTTCGCCGAGCCGTCGGCGGCGATCTGGGCGAGCAGGTGGCCGACGCGCGGGTTCTCCCAGCGCTCCACCAGCGCGGCGCGGTAGTCGGCGAGGTGGTCGGCGGGCAGCGTCAGGTGGCGGCAGTTCTCGTCCCACAGGGCTTCGACCCAGGCGCGGCAGCGCGGGTCGGTGACCGCCTGGTCGACCGTGGTGTGGCCGAGCACCGACCCCGCGTACGCCAACAGCGAGTGGGCCCCGTTGAGCAGGCGCAGCTTGCGCTGCTCGTACGGCTCGACGTCCTCGACCATCGTCACCCCCGCCTTCTCCCAGGCGGGGCGACCCGCGGGGAAGCGGCCGGCGACGACCCACTCAGAGAACGTCTCGGTCGGGACCGGCGCGACATCACGGACGCCGGTGGCGTCCTCGACGAGCGAAACGAGCTCGTCGGTCGTCGCCGGGGTGATGCGGTCGACCATGGAGGTGGCGAAGTCGACGTTCTGCTCGACCCAGGCCGCGAGCCCGGGGTCGTCGATCGCCGCGAGGACGGTGTCGTGGGCGACGCGACCGTTCTCCGGCAGGTTGTCGCACGGCAGGATCGTGATCGGCCCGGCCCCGGCGCCGCGGCGGGCGGCGAGCCCCTTCGCGATGCGCTGCGGCGTCGCGCCGCCCAGCCAGCCCTGCTCAGTCACCGTCGCCGTCACGACGGCCACCTGCGGGTCTGCGAATCGTGCGAGCAACGCGTCCTCGTCGGCGGCCGGGTGGACCTCCACGATCGAGCCGACGACCTCGAACGAGTCGCCGTCGGCCGCGCGCGTCACCAGCGTGTAGAGCCCGTCCTGGGGAGTGAGGGCGTCGGACATCGCCGCCGAGCGTCCGGTGAACCCGGCGATCCCCCACCGGTCGGCGTCGGGGGCGCGGTGGGTGTACCAGGCCTGATGGGCGCGGTGGAAGTTGCCGACGCCCATGTGGATGATGCGCACCGGCGCGGCGGACGGCATGCCGTCGAGGGCACGGGACAGGCGCGGGGCCTCGGTCCGGCGCGGAGTCTCGGTCGGGCGGGTTTCGGTCACGGGTTCACCTCTCACAGGCGGAAGGCGCGGCGGGGGTTGACGGTCACGAGGTCGTGCAGCGTCTCGGCCGCCTCGTCCTCGGTGAGCCGGTGCTCGACGACGAGCTGGGCCAAGAACCCGGCGTCGAGGCGGCGGGACATGTCGTGGCGGGCGGGGATGGAGCAGAACGCGCGCGTGTCGTCGATGAACCCCGACGTGCGCGAGAACCCGGCGCTCTCGGTGATCGCGGCGCGATAGCGGCGGATCGCCTCCGGGGCGTCGATGAACCACCACGGGACCCCGGCGTACACGCTCGGATAGAAGCCGGCCAGCGGGCCGATCTCGCGGGAGAACGTCGTCTCGTCGAGGGTGAACAGGACGAGCTGGAACCGCGGGTTCGTGCCGAACGCGTTCAGCATCGGCGCCAGGTTGTTGGTCCACTCCACCGACACGGGGATGTCGCAGCCCACGTCGGCGCCGAACTTCTCGAACGTCGGCCGGTGGTGGTTGCGGTGCACCGCCGGGTGGAGCGTCATGACCAGCCCGTCGTCCGCCGACATCCGCGCCATCTCGAACACCAGGTGCCTACGCAGGCGGGCCGCGTCGCCCGGCTGGGTCTGGGCCCCGGTACGGAAGGCCGCGTACAGGCGCTCGGCCTCGTCGGCCGGCAGCCGCTCGGCGCCGGGGTCGGCGTGCGAGTGGTCGGCCGACACGGCGCCGTGGTCGCGGAAGTACGCGCGGCGGGACTCCATAGCCGCCACCCAGCCAGCGAGCGTTCCCGTGTCCTGCCCGGCGACCTCGCCCAGCCGGTCGACGAGGTCGACCCAGTCGGCACGAGCCGGCTCCAGGTAGCGGTCGGGGCGGAACGTGGGCAGCACACGGCCGGTGAACGACTCGTCCGCGGCGAGCGCCGCGTGGTGGACCAGGTCATCACACGGGTCGTCGGTCGTCGCCAGCACCTCGATGCCGAACGCGTCGAACAGCGCCCGCGGCCGGAACTGCGGCATCGTGAGCTTCGCGGCGATGGTGTCGTAGATCGCGTCGGCGGTGTCCCGGGCAGGCACCTGGTCGACCCCGAAGGCGTCTGCGAGGATCGCCTCGAACCACGCGCGCACCGGTGTGCCACGGAAGACCGACCAGTGCTCGCACAGCAGGCGGAACGCCTTGCGGGAGGCCTCCGCGTCCATGTCGCTGCGGCCGACGCCGAGGTCGGCCAGGCCGACACCCGACGCGTGCAGCAGGCGGTTCACGTAGTGGTCGGGCGTGATCAGCAGCTCTGTCGGGTCGCCGAACGGCACGTCCTCGGCCAGCCACACCGGCGGCACGTGCCCGTGCGGCGAGATGATCGGCAGGTCCGCGACCTCCGCGTACAGGCGGCGGGTGACATCGCGTACGCCCGCGTCGACGGGGAACAGGCGGTCGGGGTGCAGCTCCAGCTTGGCCATGAACCCATCGTCGCCAGTCCCGTGCGCCGCCTGCCACGGGTTGCCACATGTTGTCGCGTACGCCGGCTCCCGGCGGAGCGTGCCCTGTCCCGCCGCGGCGGGGCGGGGCTAGGCTCACGGGCATGAACGACGACGCGTACGGCACCGAACCCGGCGATCCCACGCGGGCGGCGATGCTCGGCGGGCCCGAGTCGCGCCTCGACCCGGACCAGGTCGCGGAGTTCGTCACCCAGCAGCTGGCCGGGCAGGACTGGGACGGCAAGCGGGTCGCCCTCGTCATCCCGGACGGGACGCGGTCGTGCCCGCTCCCCCTCGTGCTGGGCGCCGTCCACCGGGCGCTGCACGGACGAGTCGCGTCGATGACCGCCGTCATCGCGCTCGGCACCCACCAGGCGATGTCGGAGGCGGCCATCGCGGCCCTGCTCGGGTACGCCGAGGGCGAGCTGGAGCAGACCTATCCCGGGCTCGCCGTGGTCAACCACGAGCACTGGGAGCCGTCGACGTTCGCGACGCTCGGCTCGATCACGGCCGAGCGCGTCACCGAGCTCACCGGTGGCAGGCTCCACGACCAGGGCGTCGAGGTCCAGATCAACCGCCACGTCGCCGAGGCCGACGTCGCGCTGGTGATCGGGCCGGTGTTCCCGCACGAGGTCGTCGGGTTCTCCGGCGGCAACAAGTACTTCTACCCCGGCGTCGCCGGGGCCGACCTGATCGACCTGTCCCACTGGGTCGGCGCGCTCATCACGAGCTACACGATGATCGGCTCACGAGGCGTCAGCCCCGTGCGTGCGCTCATCAACGAGGCCGCCGCCATGATCCCCGCCGAGCGCCGCGCAGTCTGCCTCGTCGTGGCGTCGGGCTCGGACGTGCTCCACGCGGTCGCCATCGGCTCGTGCGAGGACGCCTGGGCCGCGGCCGCCGACGTGTCGGCCGAGACCCACATCACCTACCTCGACGAGCCGGTCAAGCGCGTCCTGTCGATCATGCCGACCAAATACGAGGACATCTGGACCGGCGCCAAGGGGTTCTACAAGCTCGAGCCCGTCGTCGTCGACGGCGGCGAGGTCATCATCTACGCCCCGCACATCACCGAGGTGTCGGTGATGCACCCCGACATCCTCGAGGTGGGCTACCACAACCGCGACTACTTCGTCGGCCAGTGGGACCGGTTCAAGGACCACCACTGGGGCGTGCTGGCCCACTCCACCCACCTGCGCGGCATGGGCACCTGGACGCCCGAGGGCGGCGAGCAGAACCGGGTGCGCGTGACGCTGGCGACCGGCATCCCGCGGGAGGTGTGCGAACGGATCAACCTCGGCTACCTCGACCCCGCCGAGGTCGTCGTGGCCGCCTACGAGGCCGATCCGGACACGCTCGTCGTGCCCCACGCCGGTGAGGTGCTGCACCGGCTGCGCCGGGCCTGAGAGCAGCCGGGCGGCAGGGCCTCCCGGGCTTGGGACTCAGGTCCGTGGCCCGCTGCCCGCCACCGGCCCGACGGATCCCCGCACGACCAGCCGCACCGGCAGGTGGACCGTGGGCGGCGTCCCCGGCTCACGGGGCGGGTTCAGCAGGTTCTGCACGGCCGCGCTGCCCATCGCGGGCAGTGGCGCGGCGAGGGTCGTCAGCGACGGCGTGGTCTGGGCACCGTTGACGATGTTGTCGAAGCCCACGACCGACACGTCGTCGGGGATGCGCACGCCGGCCCGTTGCGCCTGGGCCATGAACCCCAGTGCCAGCAGGTCGTTGTAGGCCATGACCGCGCTGGTCGAGCGGGCCTGCCATTGGGCGAACAGCTCCGCGCCGCCCTTCATCGTCGGGTCGGCGGGGCCGAGCCGGCGTACCTTGAGCGACAGCTCCTGGCCCGCCTCGACGATTCCGCGCCAGCGCATCCCGGCCGCCCAGGACAGCTCGGGGCCGGCCAGCCAGGTGATCTCCCGGTGGCCGAGCTCGCCGAGCAGCTCGGCGGCGCGTCGGACCGCGCGGGCGTTGTCGGGCACGATCGAGCGCACGTCGGTCACCACGCGGTTCAGCACGACGACGGGACGCTGCTTCGCCAGCCGGCGGACAGCTCCGTCGTTGATGCGGGCCGAGGTCAATATCATGCCCTTCGCGACCGGGACGAGCCGTTCGAGCAGCCGCTCCTCCACCTCGGGCGAGCCGTGGGTGTCGATCAGCATCAGGTGGTGGCCGGCTTCCTCGGCGGCCCGCTGCGCACCCCTGACCAACGGCCCGTAGAACGGGTTGCCGATGTCGGCGAGCGCCATGACGATCAGCCCGTCGTCGCCGCTGACGTCACGCTGCAGCGTCCGCGAGCGGTAGCCCAGCTCCCCGGCCGCGCGGCGGACCTTCTCCGCTGTCTCGAACGACACCCGGCCGGGCCGCGAGAGCGCGCGGCTCACCGTCGACGGCGACACCCCCGCGTGGCGGGCGACGTCGTAGATCGTCAGGTCGGCCCCCGAGCCGTCCGCGTCGTCGCCCCTGGTCATGGGGCCACACTAGCGGCGCGGGCCCGGGGGCCGGTCTGGTACGCGTGATCAGCGAGGCATGCGTCCCTGACCGGGCTCCACGTCGGTGCGCGTCTCGGAGCGGTCACCGGTCCACTCGATGTGGTAGCTGCCCTCGTCGTCCACACGACGGTAGGTGTGGGCACCGAAGTGGTCGCGCAGGCCCTGCACCAGCGACGCGGGCAGGCGTTCGGCCCGCACCGTGTCGTAATAGCCGAGCGCCGCGGCGAAGCCCGGCACGGGCACGCCGGCGGCGACGGCGCGGCCCACCACGCGGCGCCAGCCGTCCTGGGCCTCGGCGAGGTCCTTGGCCACCGACGGCGCCTCGAGCAGCGTGGTCAGGTTGGAGCTGGCGTACTCCCCGCGGATGCGCTCGAGCAGGCGGGCCCGGATGATGCAACCCGCACGCCAGATCTTTGCGACCTCGGCGATGTCGATGTCCCAGCCGTACGCCTCGGCGGCGGTGCGGATCTGGTCGAGGCCCTGGGCGTACGCGACGACCTTCGAGGCCCACAGCGCCTGGCGAACGTCGTCGAGCAGCTGCTGGCGGTCGTCGTCGGCGAGCGTGCGGTCAGGGTCGTTGACCTGGGACCAAGGAGCGGAGATGGCGTTGCACAAGTCGTTCGCGATGGCCACCGACATGGACGTGTACTTCTGTGACCCGCACAGTCCTTGGCAACGCGGAAGCAACGAGAACACCAACGGGCTCCTGCGCCAGTACTTCCCCAAAGGCACCGATCTGAGCCTCCACAGCCCCGAAGACCTCGAGCTCGTCGCGCAACGGTTGAATGGCCGACCACGCAAAACGCTCGACTGGGCGAACCCAGCCGAGCGTTTGCGTGATCTACTACCGGCCTAGACCATCAGGTGTTGCGAGGACCGCAAGAATCCACCCCTGGTGGTCGGGGCCTCGCGTACTCACAGAGGTGATCGTGGAGATGGCGGGAATCGAACCCGCGTCCTCAAAACGTGGACCAGGGCTTCTCCGGGTGCAGCCGGCTGGGCGATCTGCTCGGCCCCTGCACTCACGCCGGCGAGTTGCAGTCGGGCCCAGTCCTGAAAAAGTCCCCTACTGACCCCAGGACGCGGTCAGCAGAGCAAGCCTTCTGAATGAGGCCAGGAACCGGGGCGAAGGCGACCCCGGGCTGACCCTTCGGTCACTGCTCAGGCAGCGAGAGCGAAGTCAGTGCGCTGGTTGTTGGCACTTATTGGTTTCCACAGAACGTTTACGAGATGACTGTGGCTTCTCGACCCGCTTCCCCTGGAGCAAGCGCCCCAAGTCGAAACCGATCATCCCCTCTTGAGTTGTCCCGGTGGGCCGCTGCGCCTGAGCGGGCGGTTGACCGCCGGAAGATCCACTATACATGCGCGTCAGCCGCGCTCGTCGAGCGGTTTCCACGGCATCAGGCGGTTGACCGGGTTGGTCCAGTCCTCACCTTGGGAGGCGCGTACGCCGCCGATGAGAGTCAGCACGAACCACGCGACGCCACCGAGCGCAACGGCCCATCCCATGTCGCCCGGCCCGACCGCGTCCAGCACGCCCAGACCGACGAGCCCGCCGAACGAGTACAGCTGGAAGTTGAACGCCTTCGCCGCCTCACGCTTGGCGTACGTGCCCTTGCCGCCGATCAGGTACATCATCAGCGGGCCGAAGATCCACAGGAAGAACACCGAGAAGTGCGACAGCGACGCCATCGCCTTGCCGGTGCGCCCCGTCTGACCCTGGTTGACCAGCGACGGGCGGTACGCCGGGTGCAGACCGAGCGCCGCCGAGGTCGGCGGAACGGCCACCAGCCCATAGAACGCCTGGTTGAGGTCGCGGCGTGTCGACGCGCCGAGCACCTGGTCGAGGCGCACCTCGAAGTCGGCGTGGGTGAGCCGCCCGTCCGCGTACGCCTCCTG
Organism: Mariniluteicoccus endophyticus; assembly: GCF_054780035.1. NCBI lineage: Bacteria > Bacillati > Actinomycetota > Actinomycetes > Propionibacteriales > Propionibacteriaceae > Mariniluteicoccus > Mariniluteicoccus endophyticus. The sequence continues at coordinate 113,768 of NZ_BAAGXC010000001.1, forward strand.
CAGGAACGCCTCCGCGCGCTCGCGCTGCGCCGGCGTCACCAGCATGTCAAGGCCGTACGCCGTCGCCCCGCTCGACACCGGCGCCGGGGTCGGCGCGGGCGCGTACGTCTCCGGCTCGGCGTACGCAGACGCCTGCACCGTCGGGTTGGTGTAGGAATCGAACCTCTGGGGCGAAGACGTGGGGCTGCTCATGGGTCCATTCTCCGGCGGCCGGCCCTCCCAGCACATCGGGTGAGCCCCTGAACGACCCCCGAGAAACCCCGAGGACGACGAAGACCCCGACCATGCGGGTCGGGGCCTTCGAGGTCGGGCGCGGGTCACTTGCCGCGGATGCCCACCAGGTCGCAGACGAAGATCAGCGTCTCGTTCGGGCCGATCACCCCGCCGGCGCCCATCTGGCCGTACGCCATGTGGGGCGGGATCACGAGCTGGCGGCGGCCGCCGACCTTCATGCCCTGGACGCCCTGGTCCCAGCCGGCGATGACGCGGCCGGCGCCGAGCGGGAACTCGAGCGGTGCGCCGCGGTTCCACGAGGAGTCGAACTCCTCGCCGGAGGAGAAGGAGACGCCCACGTAGTGGACCGCGACGACGTCGCCCGCGACGGCCTCGGGGCCGTCACCGGTGACGATGTCGGTGATCTGCAGGTCGGCCGGCGGCTCACCGCCGGGGAAGTCGACCTCGGGCTTGCTGTTCATGTCAGTCATGGGGCGACCCTAGCGGCTCACCACGATCCGCCGCCGCCGCCTCCACCGCCACCGCCGGAGAAGCCGCCGCCGCCGAACGACGAGCCACCACCGAAACCGGAGCCCATCGAGCCCGTGGTGGGTGGCGGGGGCTCGGGCAGCGTGGACGTGCGCACGGCCGAGTCGAGGTAGACGAAGTCGTAGGGCGAGAAGTAGAACCAGCCCGGCTGGATCGTCTCGAGACGGCCCATCTCGACGAGCCGCTCGCACACCTTCGTCCAGCGGTCGGTGAGGTCGAACATGACGGCCCACGGCAGGTATTTCGAGAAGATGTCCTCACCCTCCTCGAACCGCAGCTGGTCGGCCTCGGCCGTCGCCATGTAGGTGCGGAAACCCTCGATCTGGTCAGCCACGGCGCGACCCGCCGCGGTGCGCTGGCCGCGGCGCATCTTGGCGCGCGTCACCCACCAGGTGACCAGCACGGGCACCAGTGGCACCAGCCACAGCAGCGAGGCCGCCGGTCCCATGAGGTCCAGGAGCACGTCGGGCCCGAAGGCGTACAGCGCGAACCCGCCGAAGGCGACCACACTCCACAGCGAGCCGATCCCGAGGTGGTGCCCCGCGCCGGGGAGCCGCTTGAACCAGCGACGCATCGTCACCTGGGAGCGCAGCGACGTCGTCACCGCCTGGTGGGCGGCCATCATCTCGCCGTTCTGGCCCAGCGTCACGGCGCCCGCTCCCCCGCCGAACAGGGTGTTGAGCAGGACGGTCTCGTGGGGCGCCGAGACCCGCTGGGGGTCGAGCAGGGTCATCGAGAACTGCCTGTCGCCCACCTTGGACAGCTGGACCGCCCCGCGCCGGGCGAGCTCGACGATCGTCGCGGTCGTGTCGCGGACGTCGACGGCGCCGTCGATCAGCAGGCCGGCCTCGCCGACGGGGATGTCGGGCGGTGAGAAGGCGACGGGGATCGTCACCTTCCCACTGCGCTCCACACGCACCGGCTGCCCCCCGGCCGGGACCATGCCCGGGGCCACGCCCACGTAGCGCTCGTCGCGGCCGTTGCGGCGCCAGTACAGAAAGCCAAGCAGCGGTGCGACCAACGCGGTCACACCCGTCGCCGCGCCCACGCCGATGGCCGTACGCCGGTTCTCGACCGTCGTGTTGGGCTCGAGCCGCGGCCCGGCCCCCGTGACGGCCCCCTTGGCGATCTTCACGCCGACCGACAGGTTCTGGTTCTGCGGCAGCGCGGCCTGCGTGAACGTCGCCCTGCCCCCGTCGCTCCTCTTCGACGTGCACGGCGTCTTGGACTGCACCGGCCCGGCGAAGCAGACGAGCTCCTTGGGCCCCTGCGGCACGGTGACCGTCGCGGAGACGTTGCTCATGGATGCCCGCCACTCGAAGCCGGTGACGTCCCAGTAGAGCTCGTCGTAGTCGGACGACTGGCGGGTCGCACCGTCGACCGTGTAGCGCAGCACATAGGTCTCGGTGCGGTCGACGTAGCGGTTCGGGTCGCCGACGCGGATCCGGAGCGTCGCGTCGGAGCCGTTGCGGGCCTGGGACGTCGAGTACATCGTCGGCGCCCCCGTCGGGCTGCTCACGGCGATGTCGCGGATCGCGTACACGGCGTCCTGCTCGTCGTCCCACCGCTCGCGGGTGACGAGGAAACGCTCCAGACCGTGGCTCGACGACGCGAACTCGTAGGTGATGGTCTCGGTGACGTCCATCGAACCGTCGGTGTTGACCGTGTACGCCGCGGCGAACGCGCTGATGCGGTCCCCAGTGGCGGCGAAGGCGGGCTGCGGCAGCGCGAGTCCGCCCGCGACGACGAGGACGAGTGCGGCCAGGAGCCTGGCGGCGCGTGCGAGCATGTCACTTCCTCCGCTGGCGAGCGGCCAGCGCGCGCTCGGTCTCGCGCACCGCGTCGCGCTTGCGGAGCGTCTCGCGCTTGTCGTACTCCTTCTTGCCCGTCGCCACCGCGATCTCGACCTTGGCGTACCCGTCGTTGAAGTAGAGCGACAGCGGCACGATCGTCACGCCCTTGTCCTGGAGCGCCTTCTCGAGCTTGCCGATCTCGCGGCGGTGGAGCAGGAGCTTGCGCGTACGCCGGGCCGTGTGGTTCGTCCAGGTGCCGTGCGAGTATTCGGGGATGTGGGCCTGGCGCAGCCAGACCTCCCCGTCGTCGACCGTCGCGAAGGCGTCGGTGAGGGTGCCGCGCCCCTGACGCAGCGACTTGACCTCGGTGCCCGTGAGGACCATCCCGGCCTCGAAGGTGTCATGGATGTGGTAGTCGTGCCGCGCCTTCTTGTTCTGCGCGATCAGCTTCTTACCGGTCTCCTTGGGCATGGCTCCACAATAGGGGGCCGCGCAACCGGATTGCCCACAACGCGGAACGGGCCTGGTGGAGCGGTCCTCAGCCCTTGTACCAGCTCATCGGGTTGGTGAGGTCGCCATCGAGCCAGACCATGTAGTGGAGGTGGCAGCCGGTCGAGTATCCGGTGGTGCCGACCTTGCCGATGACCTGCCCCCTCTTCACCCGGTCGCCGACGCCGACCGAATAGGAGATGGCGTGGTTCATGCTCGTCGTCACGTAGCGGCCGTCGACCTTGCCGTGATCGATGATCAGGCGGTTGCCGTAGCCGGCGTTGTAGTACCGCTCCTTCACCGTGCCGTCATAGGGCGCAATGATCGGCGTGCCGCAACCGGCGCCGAAGTCGGTGCCGTCATGCAGCTTCCAGTAGCCGAGGACCGGGTGGAGGCGCATGCCGAACTGCGATGTGATCGCCGAGCCGCTCGGATAGATGAAGCCGTGGTTCGCGGTGGCGCGCGAGGCGGTCATGTCAACCGGCGGGGCGGCCGGGGCCGGACCGGACTTGGGCGCAGGCGCCGGGGCGGGCACGGCCACCTTCGGCGCGGGGGCGGCGGCCTTCTTGTCGGCGGCCTGCTTCTCGGAGGCGGCCTTGTCGGCGGCCGACCTGGCCGCGGCGGCCTTGGCGGCCTCCGCCTTCGCGGCGGCCGCGGCGGCCTCGCGGGCCTTGCGCTCGGCGACCGCACGGGCGGCGTTCTCCGCCGCGATGCGGGCCTCCTCGGCTCGCTGGGCGGCAATGCGGTCGGAGATGCGCTTCTCGACCTCGTCGCGCTCCGACTGGAACCCGTGGACGGCGTTCTGGTCGGCGGCGACCTGGTTCTTGGCGGCGGCCTCCGCGGCCGAGTTGGCGTTCACCAGCGCTGCGACACGGTTGGCCTGGTTGCGGGCGGCCGACTCGAGCTGGGATTTCGTCGCCAGGTTCTGGGCCGCGGCCTCACGCTCGGCGGCGACCTGACGCTCGATCGAGGCCTGCTGTTCGCGGGCCTCTGTCAGCTTGCGCTGGGTCTCCTTGAGGCGGTCCATCTCGGCCTGGGTCGAGTCGAACATCGTGGTCGACCACTGCAGGCGGGTGCCGACCTGTCCGGTCGTCTCGCCGGTGAGCAGCATGCCCATGCCGACGAGACCGGTCTTCTGCTGGTACTGCTGGCGGACGACACGGCCCACCGTCGACTACTCCTCCGCAACGGCCTTCTCGGCCTCCGAGACGGCGGCCTTGGCCTTCTCGAGCTCGTTCTGGGCGGTCGCCAGCTTGTCGGCCATCTCGGTGTCGCGCTGCTTGGCGGCCGCCAGCTGCTGCTGCGTACGCGCCAGCTCGGAACGTGCGGCGGCCAGCTCGGACTGCGACTTCTGCAGCGCGTTCGCGGCGTCCTGAAGGGCCTTGTTCGAGGTATCGAGGTTGGTCCGCGACTGCTCGAGCTGGCGGTTCACGCGGTCCCGCTGGTCGTCGAGGTCGTCGGCGTTCGCCACGGGGGCGATGCCGACGAGGCCAACCGTCAGTACAGCCGCCGAGGCGACGAGTGCGCGCGTTCGCGTCCGGATGACGCTGGTGCGCGGGCCGCCGAAGGCGGAGGGAAGGTCCCGATGCACAGCTGGTCCCCAATCATGGTGGGAGAGTCTTACCTGCAGGTCAGACCCTCAGGTACTTACGAGTTGCGATCAACGTTGGGATTATTGACAGGAGCACGCCCACGACCGCAACCCACAACATGGCCCAACCCGCATGGGGCCAGCCGATCCAGGGTGAAGCCTTGAGCGAGACTTGAGCCTTTTCGATGATGAGGAAGTAGACCCCGGCGGCCAGAGTTCCGCAGGCCAGGGCGGCGCCGAACAGGGCCGCGACGAGCGACTCCAGCAGGAACGGCATCATGATGTAGAAGTTCCCTGCCCCCACGAGGCGCATGATGCCGATCTCCCGACGCCGGGCGAACGCGGCCATGCGGATCGTGTTTCCGATCTGGAGGGCCGCCGCCAGCAGCAGCAGCGCCGATGCCACGATCGTGCCCCATTTGAGGAATCCGAGCCACTCGAAGAGCTGGTCGAGCACCCGGTGGAGGTCCTGGACGGCCTGGACCCCCTGCATGCCCGACACCGCGGAGACGACGCCCTGGTATTCCTCGGGATTCTTCAGTTTCACCCGGAAGGATTCCTGCATCTGCTCGACCGTCAGCGAGTCCTGGATCGGGCTGCCCTCGTAGGCCTTGCGGAACTCGTCGAAGGCCATCTGCTTGGACTCGTAGAAGACGTCCTGGACCTCCGGGTTGGAGCGCAGGGTCTGCTCGATCGCCTGCTTCTGCGGCTCGGTCACGTCCTGGCCGGGGTCGCAGAAGTCGCCCTTGGTGTCCTTGGTGCACAGGAACACCGAGATCTCGATCTTGTCGTACCAGCGCCCCTTCATGAGGTCGACCTGCTGGGTGGCCAGCAGACCGGCCCCGAACAGGGACAAGGAGACCCACATCGTGACGATCACCGCGATCGTCATGGTGGTGTTCCGGCGCAGGCCGGACCAGGTCTCGGAGAAGATGTGACGCATTAGTCGGAGTCCCTCACTGATTCCCGTAGACGCCCTTGGTCTGGTCACGCACGATCTCGCCGTCGTCGAGCTCGATGACGCGCTTGCGCATCTGGTCGACGATCGTGGAGTCGTGGGTGGCCATGATGACCGTGGTGTCGGCGCGGTTGATCCGGTCGAAGAGCTTCATGATCCCCACGGAGGTCGCGGGGTCGAGGTTGCCCGTCGGCTCATCGGCGAGGATGAGCTTCGGACGGTTGACGAACGCGCGCGCGACCGCGACGCGCTGCTGCTCGCCGCCCGACAGCTCGTCGGGAAGGCGGTCCCCCTTGTTGCCGAGACCCACGAGGTCGAGGGTCTCGGGCACAGCCCGGCGGATGTGGCTGGTCGGCTTGCCGATCACCTGGAGCGCGAAGGCCACGTTCTCGTAGACGGTCTTGCCGGGGAGCAGGCGGAAGTCCTGGAACACGGTGCCGATCTGACGACGCAGCGCGGGGACCTTCCAGTTCGGCAGGCGGGACAGGTCCTTGCCTGCCACGTGGATCCGGCCCGTCGACGGGCGGTACTCACGCAGGATCAGCCGCGTGAAGGTCGACTTGCCCGAGCCCGAGGGGCCGACGAGGAAGACGAACTCGCCCTTGGCGATCTCGACGTCGATGTTCTTCAGCGCAGCGCGGCGCTGACCCTCGTAGGTCTTGGAGACATTCTCGAAACGAATCACTGGCGTCCACGGCCGAGCTCGACGTCACGCCCCCGGGGAAGAAAGGGGCATGCCCCCATCACGAGGACGCGCAGGGGAACGGCCTGCAGCGAGTCTAGGTGCCTGATACCACACCGCCCCGACATTTCCCGGCGGCGGGCGTGGCGCGGGATCAGGCCTCGGCGGTCTCGGACTGCTTGCGCCAGCGAATGCCGGAGTCGATGAACCCGTCGATGTCGCCGTCGAAGACGGCGTCGGGGTTGCCGACCTCGTGATCGGTGCGCAGATCCTTCACCATCTGGTAGGGGTGCAGCACGTACGAGCGCATCTGCGAGCCCCAGGAGTTGCCGCCGTCGCCCTTGAGGGCGTTCATCTCGGCCTCGCGCTCCTGACGGGCGCGCTCCAGCAGGCGGGCTTGGAGGACGCGCATGGCGGCGGCCTTGTTCTGGAGCTGGGACTTCTCGTTCTGGCACGACACGACCACACCGGTGGGCAGGTGGGTGATGCGTACGGCGGAGTCGGTGGTGTTGACCGACTGGCCGCCGGGGCCCGACGACCGGAACACGTCGATGCGCAGGTCGCCCTCGGGGATCTCGATGTGGTCGGCTTCTTCCACGACGGGCAGGACCTCGACGCCGGCGAACGACGTCTGGCGGCGGCCCTGGTTGTCGAACGGGGAGATGCGGACGAGGCGGTGCGTGCCAGACTCCACCGAGAGGGTGCCGTACGCGAACGGAGCCTTCACCGTGAAGGTCGCCGACTTGATGCCGGCCTCCTCTGCGTACGACGTGTCGTAGACCTCGGTCGGGTAGCCGTGGCGCTCGGCCCAGCGCAGGTACATGCGCATGAGCTTCTCGGCGAAGTCGGAGGCGTCGACGCCACCCGCCTCCGCACGGATGTTGACGACGGCGTCGCGCTCGTCGTATTCCCCCGACAGCAGGGTGCGGACCTCGAGGGCGTCGATGGCCGAGCGCAGGGAGCCCAGCTCCTTCTCGGCCTCGGCGACGGAGTCGGCGTCGCCCTCCTCCTCGGCCAGCTCGACGAGCACGTCGAGATCGTCCAGCCGCGACCGCAGGGACTCCACGCGCTCGAGGTCGTTCTGGAGGTGGGACAGCCGGGAGGTGACCTTCTGGGCGTTCTCCTGGTCGTTCCACAGATCGGGGGCGGCGGCCTGTTCCTCGAGCTCGGCGATCTCCTTGCGCTTGGCCTCGGGGTCGAGGACGGCCTCGATCGAGGTCAGGGCGCGGTCGAGGTCGGCGAGTTCGGAGGAGAAGTCAGTAGCCACGACGACGCACTCTACCCGTGGGACGCCTGTTCCCCCACCCCGAACACCACTAGGGTGCGTGCAGCGAACCCAGCGAGGAGACCATGTCACAGCCGGCGGCCACCCCCGAACCCACCCCATGGGTCCGCTCCCCCGCCGTGCGCACCGGCGTCTCCATCGGCATCGCCACGGGCCTGTACGCGATCAGCTTCGGCGCGCTCGGTGTGGCCAGCGGACTGTCGGTGCTGCAGACCGCGGCACTGAGCCTGCTCATGTTCACCGGCGGGTCCCAGTTCGCGTTCGTCGGTGTGGTCGCCGGCGGCGGCAGCGGGGGCGCGGCCACCGTCGCCGCGAGCCTGCTGGGTCTGCGCAACGGCGTCTACGGCATGCAGGTCAACGCGATGCTGCGACCACGCGGCCCGATCAAGATGCTCATGGCCCACCTCACCATCGACGAGTCGTCGGCCACCGCCGCGGCGCAGACGGAGCCCGACGAGCAGACCCGCGGCTTCTGGGGCGCCGGGCTGGCGGTGTTCGTCCTGTGGAACCTGTTCACCCTCGTGGGCGCGCTGGCCGGCAACGCCTTCGGCGACCCGAAGACGCTCGGGCTCGACGGCGCCGCCGTCGCAGCCTTCGTCGGGCTGCTGTGGCCACGGCTCCACGGGCGTGAGCCGGTCGCCATCGCCGTCGTGTGCGCCGTGATCACCGCAGCCGTCATCCCCGCGCTGCCGCCCGGCATCCCGATCATCGTCGCCGGCGCGGTCGCCGCGGTCTTCGGGTGGTTCGGGCGCGGGCCGGCCTCCGAGGGCCTCGAGCCGGATGTGGAGCTCCGATGAGCACCTGGACCTGGATCCTCGCCGCGTGCGGGATCGCGTACGCCACGAAGGGCGTCGGCTATCTGATCCCCCGACGGCTCCTCGAGCACGAGCGGATCATCCGCGTGGCGGGAACGATGACGATCGGGCTGCTGGCCGCCCTCGTGGTCATGAACACGTTCGCCACCGGGCGGCGGCTCACCATCGACGCCCGCGTGGTCTCGCTCGTCGTCGCGGTGGTCGCCTTCCGCCTCCGGGCACCGTTCCTCCTGGTCGTCGTGCTCGGCGCGGCCTCGGCGGCGCTCGTACGGCTCAGCGGGTGGGGCTGACCCTCACTCCGGCCGCGGAGCCGAGGCGAGGATCCCCCAGGCGCGTGCGCAGTCGGCCGCGATCTGCTCGATGAGGGCCTCGAGCCCCTCGAACCGCACGTTGCCGCGCAGGCGCTCCGCGAACGACACGGCGATCGGTACGCCGTAGAGCTCCAGATCGTCCCGATCGAGCACGTGGGCCTCGACCACGACCTCGGGTACGTCGTCGAACGTGGGGTTGGTGCCGACCGAGATGGCGGCGGGCCAGACCTCGGCGCCGGAGGTGTCGCGCCGCGTGACCCAGCCGGCGTACACGCCGTCGGCGGGTGCCGCGCGTCCGGCGGCCACCGGCAGGTTCGCGGTGGGGAACCCCATCTCGCGGCCCCGCTGATGGCCGACGACGACAGTCCCTGTGTAGTCGAACAGGCGGCCCAGGTGGCGTGCGGCCTCGGCCACGTCACCCTCGGCCAGCAGTCGACGGATGGTCGTGGAACTCGTCGCGTCGTCGTCGGTGGTGAGCAGTGGCAGCGCCGTGACCTCCCACGGCCCCAGCGCGGCGAGCGTGTCGGTGTCACCGGCGGCCCGGTGCCCGAAGCGGAAGTTCTCCCCCACCACGACGAAGCGCGGGTCGAGCGGCACGAGATGGGCCTCGACGAACTCCTCGGGGGTCTGCTCGGCCATCTCGGAGGTGAACTCGAGCACGACGACCTCGCCGGCGCCCGCCTCCTTCAGCAGGGCAACCCGGTCGTCGAGCGAGCACAACAGCTTCGGGGCCTTGTCGGGACGCACCACCGTCATCGGGTGGGGCCAGAACGTCATCACGACGAGGCGTACGTCGTCGGCGAGCCCCCGTGCGTACTCGATGACGGCGCGGTGCCCCCGGTGCACCCCGTCGAAGTTGCCGATGGCGACCACGGTGGGTCGGTTCACGTTCGTCCCTTTCGTCGACCGGGGCGATCGTAGCGCCGTACCCCCGCACCCCCGCATCGTAACGAGTGGGTAACGGACCGGTCTGGCGTGGACGGAGACCTGAGAGATCCCCAAGAATGCCCTCAGGACCCACAGAGGAGAGATGCCATGTCCCGCACGTCCCGGGCTGTCGGAGGTGCCCTCGTCGGCGCCTTCGCGCTGAGCCTGCTCACCCCGCTCGCGGCGCAGGCTGCCCCCAGCGGCACCGCGTCCGCCAAGCCCTCGGCCTCGGCCAAGGGCTCCAGCACGAACCCGTCGGCACGCCCGACCGCGACGTCGGGCCGGCCGGCGGCCACGCCGCAGGGGTCGGCCACCAGCTACGACGACCGCGTCATCTTCCAGTCGTTCTCACTGTTCCAGCCGAACGACGCCAAGATGTACAACAACTTCGCCGCCAACGCCCAGCAGCTCAACCAGTGGGGCATCACGGACATCTGGCTCCCGCCGCCCTACCGCTCGTTCGGCATGGCCCGCTACATGGAGGGCTACGCGATCGCCGACCGCTACGACCTCGGCGAGTTCGACATCAACGGCGACGGCAAGGTCGACCCGACGAAGTACGGCACCGCGACCGAGCTCAAGTCGCTCGTCGACCGATTGCACTCCAGCAACTTCCGGGTCCAGGTCGACCTGGTGCCAAACCAGATGATGGGCCTGTCCGGTCGCGAGGCCGTCGTCGGCACGCGTACCGACAACAACGGCAACCCCTTCGTCAACCGCGACGGACGCCGCACCGACTTCGTCGACCAGATCTACCTCCCCTACACCAAGGGCGGCGGCCCCGGCCAAGCCAAGTACGGCTCCATCAAGGAGTTCAACAAGAGCCACTGGAACGGCACGTCGCTGCAGCAGATCGGCTTCGGCGACACCCTCAAGGGCCCGGACGGCCGCCCCTACCGCGTCGACCAGCCCAACGCCGCCGACAACAACGTACCGGCCTGGCTGAACACCTCGCTCGGCCACAACACCGTCGACGGCTACCTGTCGGCCCACGACGCGTACGAGCTGTCCGCCGGGAACTGGCGCCCCTACCTCGTCAACGACCCGGCCTTCGTCACGTACGCGAAGGCGAAGTGCGGCTTCGCCGATGAGAACGCGGTGAAGAACGGCGCGGGCTCCACGTCGATCTGGGACTGCCGCGACGCCTTCGTCAACCGCCTGCAGGACTACCGTGCCAACCCCCAGGCGCTGCCCGGCACGAAGTACAACTACTGGGGCGAGGACCCGTCGCTGCAGAACATCGACAGCGGCATCGACGACCTCGACCAGGTGCGCTTCAAGGGCCACACCATCAACCAGGGCTTCGTCAAGAACGCCGAGTTCCTCGTCGGCAACGACTTCGACAACTCGAACCCGACCGTCCAGGCCGAGCAGCGCAACTGGGTGAAGTTCCTGCTCGACCAGTACAAGGTCGACGGCTTCCGCATCGACGCGGCCGGCCACTACGACACGAAGATCCTCGACATGATCTCCGCCGAGACCCGCGCGAAGTTCGGCGGCGACCCGGCGCGCTACATGGACTACCTGGAGACCTACCAGAACGCCCAGGGCAACCAGTACGTCGACGCCACCGGCAACCAGATCCTCCAGATGGACGCCTGGGGCTTCGCGGTCCTCCACGACTCGCTCAGCCGTGCCACCCATCCCGTGATGAACCTGTGGCGCTTCTCCGACGCTCAGCGCAGCGGTGACCGCACGAAGCCCGAGGGCGGCGACTTCCGTCCCAACTGGTCGTTCGTGAACAACCATGACCAGGAGAAGAACCTCGTCAACCGGGTTTTCATGGACCAGAACGGCATCCCCGCGAACACGCCGGGCTGCACCGGCGGCCCGACGAGGTGCCGGTCTTTCGACGCCGAGTGGACCAAGGAGAAGGAGAACCGCGCGATCCAGGTGTACAACGCCGACCTCGCCGCCCCCTCCTCCCAGAAGCGCTGGTCGCCGCGCAACGTCCCCGCGATGTATGCGGCCATCCTGACCAACAAGGCCACGACGCCGACCGTCTACTACGGCGACATGTTCCGCACCGACGGAGCGTACATGGCCGAGAAGACGCCCTACTACGACGAGATCGACGCGCTCCTCAAGGCCCGCAAGTCGTACGCCAAGGGTGAGCAGCGCGCGTACGAGTTCTCGGACAAGACGGCTGCCACCGTCCGTCTGGGCGCCGACCGCGCGACCGGGATGGCCACGGTCATCAGCACCGACCCCGCCGTCAACCAGACCGTCGTCGTCGACATGGGCCGCGACCACGCGAACCAGAAGTTCCGTGACGTGCTCGGCAAGTCGACCCAGGTCCTGACCACAGACGCCACCGGCAAGCTTGCTGTCCCCGTGCGCGGCTCGAACAACACCGCCGAGGTCAACGGCTACCTGGGTGTCTGGGCGCCGGTCGACAGCACGATCAACTTCCTGGTCCGTGGCGCCATCGAGGCCAAGTGGCAGACGGTCAGCGGCCAGCTCGGCGGCCCAACGACCCCGGAGTACTGCGGCATGCGCGACGGCGGCTGCTACCAGCACTTCCAGAACGGCTCGATCTATTGGTCGCCGGCCACCGGCGCCCACTTCGTGCGCGGCGCGATCTTCCAGAAGTGGGGGTCGCAGGACTGGGAGCGCGGATGGCTCGGCTACCCGATCACCGACGAGACCTGCGGGCTGAAGGACGGCGGCTGCTACCAGCACTTCCAGGGCGGCTCCATCTACTGGACGCCGGCCACCGGTGCCCGGTTCATCACCGGCATGATCAAGGACAAGTGGGCCTCCATGGGCTGGGAGAACTCCCGTCTGGGATATCCCGTCACCGATGAGTCCTGCGGGCTGAAGGGCGGCGGGTGCTACCAGCACTTCCAGGGCGGTTCCATCTATTGGTCGCCGGCCACCGGTGCCCACTTCGTCGTCGGCCTCATCAAGGACCGCTGGGCGTCGATGGGCTGGGAGAACTCCTTCCTCGGCTACCCGACCACCGACGAGTTCTGCACTCTGCGTGACGGCGGCTGCGGCCAGCACTACCAGGGCGGCTCCATCTACTGGTCGCCGGCCACCGGCGCCCGGGTCGTCACCGGCCTCATCAGGGATCACTGGGCCCGCAACGGCTGGGAGACCGGCCGCTACGGCTATCCGCTCGCCGCGGAGTCCTGCGGCACCGTGGGCGGCGCACGCCAGTGCACGCAGCCCTTCCAGGGCGGCACGATCACCTGGAACGCCAACCGCGGCACCTACTGATCCGTGCTCTGACCAGCACGACAGGTCGAGGGCCGGCATCCCGCACGGGGTGCCGGCCCTCGGTCCTTCCACGACCCTCGACGCCGGGTCGAGCGTTTGGTCACGGTTGGAGCACGGAGAGCGGTTTCCGTGCGGGGCGGGACAAGGATGTGAGCATCCACTGACCCGAGGAAAGACATGCGACTCCGTACCGCCCTGGCCCCCGTGGCACTGGCACTGGCGCTTCCCCTGCTGGGGTCGCCGGCCCACGCCGCGCCCACACAGACCCCGAGCCCGACCCCGGCGTCGACCGCCACACCCGGTCGCACGGCGACCCCGCGCGCCACCGCGACCACCACGACCACCACGCCGACCCCCACACCCACGGCGAGCACGGGTCTGCCGAAGGTCATCTGCTCGACGTGGAGGGGTCCTGTGGAGTCCACGAACTCGATCATCTGCAACATCACCGACGCGCAGGGTGTACGGGACAACGCCGACAGCTGGCTCACCCTCTACGAGATGCGTGCGGACGGACGCCTACTCAACGTCCCCGGGGCGACGACGACAAGCTCCCCCGACGGTTATCGCGTGACGTTCGCCGCTCTCGCCGGACGCAGGTACGTAGCCGTCGCCGTCTCCCACAACGTGCGATCCGAGACCGCGGAGATCACGGTCGAGGCCACCACCGATCCGGCGTTGCGCTGCCGCCCCGTGGACCACACGCCGCGGGCGACCGCGGTGGTCGGATGCGACGTGTTCGGCACCGGTGCGAGGGATCCCCGCCCCTTCTCGGTCAGGGACGAGGCGGGACGGGTCCTGGGCCAGGGCACCTCGACCCCCCAGGGGCAGGTCCTCGTCGAGTTCCCGACCGAAGGCCTGAGCGCCGCCCCCGCGCTCAGCATCTCGGCCGCGGACACCCCGCCGACTCCCATCGAGATGCGCCGGCTCGGCCCCGAGGGGTGGGCGGCACGGGTGACCTGCCAGCCGATCGTCGCCGGGGCCGATCGTCCAGCCGTGCTGAGCTGCCGTGTCACGGATGCAGCAGGTGCGGGGATCGGCGGCGTCCCCGTCCGTGCCGTCGGCGGCTTCCACACGCGTCGCCCGACGGTCGAGGACGTGGGGGAGGTCGGATTCGTCCCCAGGACGACGGATCCCGCTGGCTCGGTGCAGGTCCCGTTCCGGACGCCGATCCTCCCCGCGGGTGACTACCCGATCTGGGTCTCGGCCGGCAGCGGGACGCGGATCGCCCAGGGCCTCGCGCCCGCCCGCAGCACCAGTGACCTCTCGCCCCTCGGGCAGGCCACCAGGGCCGACGGGGACGGAGCCCCGCTGACGAACGAGATCTGCACGCCGACCCACTGCCGCCAGGACCTGGAGCAGGCCACCAACGTGGTGGTCGGCACGAGGTTCCATCGGCTCTCTGCTGTCGTCCGTGACCAGTGGTACGCCGCCGGTGGTGCAACCGGTCGGCTCGGGCTGCCGACCGAGACACGGCACTGCTACGGCGAACCCTGCACCCAGCGCTTCGAGGGCGGTTCCATCGCACAGCGCTTCTCCCCCAACCGGGCCGTGGCCGTCGTCGGCGCCATCCACACCCACTGGCAGGAGCTGGCCGCGGAGAAGGGCACGCTCGGGCAGCCCGAGGCCGGGGAACGTTGCGGTCTGAAGGACGCAGGTTGCTACCAGGACTTCACCGGCGGCCACGTGTACTGGTCGCCCGCCACCGGCGCCCACTTCGTGCGCGGCGCGATCTTCTCCCGGTGGGGAGCGCAGGGTTGGGAATGGGGGCCGGTGGGCTACCCGACGACCGGCGAGTTCTGCGGTCTTCCCGGAGGGGGGTGCGGGCAGCACTTCGAGCACGGCTCGATCTACTGGCACCACGAGGCCAGGGTCGTCGAAGGGGCGCTCCGCGACAGGTGGGCATCGCTCGGCTGGGAGCGGGGCTTCCTGGCCTACCCGCGCGGTGAGAAGTTCTGCGGTCTCAAGGACCTCGGCTGTGGGCAGCACTTCGAGGGCGGATCGCTCTACACGTCCCCGTCGACCGGCACCCGCTTCGTGCGCGGCGCGATCCACGACGCATGGGCCAGAGCCGACTGGGAACGTGGCCCGCTCGGGCTGCCGACGTCCGACGAGTTCTGCGGTCTGCGCGACGGTGGCTGTGCCCAGCGGTTCCAGGGAGGGCTCGCGTACTGGTCGCCCGGCAGCGGTGCCGCCCGCGTGTTCGGCGCCATCGGCGAGGCGTACGCCCAGCAGCGCTGGGAGATGGGCTTCCTCGGCTACCCGCTCGGCAATGAGCGCTGTCATCTGGTCGACGCCGGGTGCGTGCAGCGCTTCCAGGGCGGCACGATCTGGTGGTCACCGAGCACGGGGGCCCAGGTCGTGAGGGGCGCGATCCTCGAGAAGTACCTCTCCCAGGGCGGCGAGGCCGGTTCGCTGTGCTACCCGCGCGAGTGGGAACGGTGCGACGCGAACGGTTGCAGCCAGACGTTCGACTACGGGCGCATCGTGTGGAACCCGCGCGACGGCGCCCGGATCACCAGGCGCTGAGTCAGATGAAGACGGCCTCGGGCTTCGCCCCGGGGCCGTCCTCGCGTTCCGGCACGTAGAGGGCGAGGAAGCGGTCCTCGTGCATGATGGCGGTCAGACCGGTGATCTCGATGTCGAGGCGCTGCCCGTACGAGACCGCCTTCGCCGCGCGGTCGTCGACCGCGTACGTCGGGAAGCAGGCGGCTGCGACCTCGTCGATGCCGACCATGTCGACGGCATCGGTGTCGCCGTCGACGGGCTGTGCGCGTTCGAGGGTGAACGGCCCCACCGCGGTACGCCGCAGCGCGGTCAGGTGGCCGCCGGTCCCGAGGTCGCGGCCGATGTCGCGGGCCAGGGCACGGATGTAGGTGCCGGAGCTGCAGCGGACGCGCACGTCGGCGTCGACGACGCGTACGCCGTCGAGCTCGGCCTCGCGGACGTCGAGCAGCGTCAGCTCGTGGACCGTGACGGGCCGGGCCCTCAGCTCGACCTGCTCCCCCGCCCTGACCTTCGCGTACGCCCGCTCGCCGTTGACCTTGATGGCCGACACGGCCGTGGGGACCTGCTGGATGTCGCCCGTGTACGCCGGCATCGCCGCCGCGACCTGCTCGCGGGTCAGCGCGGGCGCACCGAGGGACTCCACGACCTCACCCTCGGCGTCGTCGGTGATCGTCGACCGGCCGAACCTGATGGTCGCGTCGTAGGCCTTCTCGGTCAGCATCAGGTGCCCGAGCAGGCGCGTGGCCCGGTTGACCCCGACCACGAGGACACCGGTGGCCATCGGGTCGAGCGTGCCGGCGTGCCCGACCTTCTTCGTGCCGAGCAGGCGTCGGCAGCGGCCCACGACCTGATGGGACGTCCAGCCGGGCTGCTTGTCGACGACGACGATGCCGGACGCGGTGGTCTGGTCGGCCACCGGGTCAGTCCTCGTCCGAGTCGTCCTGGTCGTCCTCGTCGTCGGCGAGCCCGTCCTCGTCCTTGTGACGGTAGGGGTCGGCCTCGCCTGCGGGCTTCGCGTCACGCGCCAGCGCGGCGAGCTCGGCGTCGTGGGCACGCGTGGCGGCGAGCAGCTCCTCGATCTGGCGGGCATTCTCGGGCATCGCGTCGGCCTGGAATGTGAGGATCGGGGTGAACTTCAGCCCGAGCTGCTTGCCGATCGTCGACCGGATCAGGCCCTTGGCCGAGTCGAGCGCGGCCTGGGTGGACGCCACGTCGGAGTCCTTGCCGAGGACGGTGTAGAAGATCGTGGCCTCCCGCGAGTCGCCGGTCACCTTCACGTCGGTGAGGGTGACGAAGCCGAGGCGGGGATCCTTGATCCGCCGCTCCAGCATCTGGGCGGTGATGACCTTGATCTGGTCGGCCAGCTTGAGGATGCGCGGGTTGCTCATGGGAACCCATCATTCCAGATCCGCGAAGGCTCCACCTCTCCGTGACCCAGGAGATACACCGGTTCCCACCGTCGACCGAACGGCGATGGCGCCCGCCCCCGACCGGGGACGGGCGCCGTCGCGTACGACCACCTCTATCAGCTGCGAGACTTCTCGCGCATCTCGAAGGTCTCGACGATGTCGCCGATCTGGATGTCGTTGTAGTTCGAGATCGTCAGGCCGCACTCGTAGCCCTCGCGGACCTCGGTCACGTCGTCCTTCTCACGACGCAGCGACGCGATGTCGGACTCGTAGACCACGACGCCGTCGCGGAGCAGACGCGCCTTGGCGTTGCGCCGTATGAGGCCGTCGATGACCATGCAGCCGGCGATCGTGCCGAATTTCGAGGAGCGGAAGATCTCGCGGATCTCCGCCTGACCCAGCTGGGCCTCCTCGTAGATCGGCTTGAGCATGCCCTTGAGAGCCGCCTCGATCTCGTCGATCGCGTCGTAGATGACCGAGTAGTAGCGGATGTCGACGTTCTCGCGGTCGGCCATCTCGGTCGCCTTGCCCTGGGCACGGACGTTGTATCCGATGATGACGGCACCCGAAGCAGCGGCCAGCGAGACGTTGGTCTCGGTGATCGCACCGACGCCACGGTCGATGACGCGCAGGGTGACCTCGTCGCCCACGTCGATCTTCGCCAGCGACTCCTCGAGGGCCTCGACCGAACCGGAGCCGTCGCCCTTGAGGATGAGCAAGAGCTCCTGGGTCTCGCCCTTCTCCAGCTGTTCGAACAGCTGGTCGAGGGTCTTGCGGCGGGCACCGATCGCCTGCATCGCGGCACGCTTGCGCGCCTCGCGCTGGTCGGCGATCTGTCGGGCCGTGCGGTCGTCGGGGACGACGAGCACGGAGTCACCGGCACCCGGCACCGAGGTCAGGCCGAGGACCTGAACCGGCATCGAGGGCGGCGCCTCGTCGACGTTGTCACCGCGGTCGTTGATCAGCGCGCGGACGCGGCCGTGGGCCGGACCGGCGACGATCGAGTCGCCGACCTTCAGGGTGCCGCGCTGGATCAGCATGGTCGAGACCGGGCCGCGGCCCTTGTCGAGGTGGGCCTCGATGGTCACGCCCTGGGCGTCCATGTCGGGGTTGGCACGCAGGTCGAGCGACGCGTCGGCCGTCAACACGATGGCCTCCAGCAGGTCGTCGAGACCCTGGCCGGTCACGGCGGAGACGTCGACGAACATCGTGTCGCCGCCGTACTCCTCGGCGACCAGACCGTATTCGGTGAGCTGACCGCGCACCTTCTGCGGGTCGGCCCCCTCCTTGTCGATCTTGTTGACCGCGACCACGACGGGGACCTCCGCGGCGAGCGCGTGGTTGAGGGCCTCGATCGTCTGGGGCATGACGCCGTCATCGGCGGCCACAACCAGAACCGCGATGTCAGTCGACTTGGCACCGCGGGCACGCATGGCGGTGAACGCCTCGTGGCCCGGTGTGTCGATGAACGTGATCTTGCGCTCGTTGCCGTCGACCTCGGTCTCGACCTGATAGGCGCCGATCGACTGTGTGATGCCGCCGGCCTCCTTGGCCTGGACGTTCGCCGAGCGGAGCTTGTCGAGCAGTCGGGTCTTGCCGTGGTCGACGTGGCCCATGACCGTGACGACCGGCGGACGCGGGGCGAGATCGTCCTCGTCGCCGTCGTCCTCACCGAACTCGAGGTCGAAGCGCTCGAGCAGCTCGCGGTCCTCGTCCTCGGGCGAGACGACCTCGATGTTGTAGTCGAGCTCGGCACCGAGCAGCTGGAGCGTGTCGTCGTTGATGGACTGGTTGGCCGTCACCATCTCGCCCAAGGCGAAGAGCACCTGGACCAGCGATGCGGCGTCTACGCCGATCTTCTCGGCCAGGTCGGTGATGGACGCGCCACGGCGCAGGCGGACGGTCTGGCCGTCGCCCTTGCGTACGCGGACGCCACCGGGTGCCGGAGCCTCCATCTGGTCGAACTCTTGACGACGCTGCTTCTTCGACTTGCGTCCACGGCGCTGCTGGCCGCCGCGACCGAAGGCACCCTGCGTGCCCGAGCCCCCGCGACCGCCACGGCCGCGGCCACCGCCACCACCGGGCGGACCGCCCATGGGGCCGCCGCCGAAGCCGGGGCGACCGGGGCCGCCGCCACCGGGACGGCCACGACCGCCGGTGCCGCCGCCGGGACGGCCACGGCCGCCCGGCGCGCCGAGCTGGGTCGACGAGTGCTTCGGCATCATCGCGGGGTTGGGGCGCGGCATGCCGGACAGGGCACCCGGACGCGGGCCCGGACGGGCACCGTCACCGGCGCCCTGACCGGCACCGGGGCGCGGCGCAGGACGCGGACCACCCGGACGGGCGTCGCCACCCTCGGGACGAGGACGGCGGGCCTGGGTGCCCATGCCCTGCGACGAGGAGAACGGGTTGTTGCCCGGACGCGGCGCGCCACCCGGACGGGGCGGGCGCGGTGAGGTGCCTGGCAGGCCACCGGTCGACCCGGGGCGGGGCGCCGGGCGCGGCCCGGGCGTGGGAGCACCGCCAGCCGCCGGCGAGGCCGGACGGGGCGACGACGCGGGACGCGTCTCGGGCTGGTTGGCCGTGCGGGGCTCAGGACGACCCGGACGCGCACCCGGACGCGTCGACTCGGTCGCACCGCCACCGGCGGCCTTGGGGACACGCGGGCCAGGTCGCGGACCCGGTGCGGGGGTGCCACCGGGCCGGGGCGCCGAGCCACCCGGCCTGGGGCCGGGCGTCCGGGAGGCCGGGGATGCCTGGGCGCCCGGCTTGGGGGCACCCGGCTTGGGTCCGGCCGTGGGCTTCGGCGTCGCCGGGCGCGTGGCGGGAGCCGGACGCGTCGACGGTGCCGACTCGGCGGGCTTCGCCGTCGACGTCGCGGGCTTGGGAGCCGCCGGTGCTGCCGGCTTGGCAGCGGGCTTGGAGTCGCCCGCCTTGTCGGCCTCGAGACGGTCACGCAGACGGCGTACCACCGGGGCTTCGATCGTGGACGATGCCGAACGGACGAACTCGCCCATGTCGTTCAGCGTCGCGAGAACCTGCTTGCTTTCGAGTCCGAGCTCCTTCGCGAGCTCGTAGACGCGGACCTTGGCCACTACTCTCCTTCAGGCCCGCGTGGATGCGCGGACCAGTTAGTTTTCGAACGTGCTCATTGCTGGTTACTCATCGAGTGGTCATGAGCGTCAGCCCACCTTCTGATCGATCCGCCCGGACGGGCGGAGTTGGTTGCCGGGCATGAGGACACGCCCGGAGCGCATCTGACAGTCTAACCCTTATCGCCGCTCTTCGCATGTGTGGCCACGCGCTCCGCGAGTCCGGCCTCCGGGACGGCGTCGGTGCGCAGCGCACGCTGGAGCGCACGCCGCTTGAGGGCGGTCTCCGCACAGCCGGCCACCGGGTGGAGGTACGCGCCTCGCCCCGGCCCCCGCGGGAACGCGTCCACGACGATCTCGCCGCCGCTCACGACCAGTCGGACGAGCTCGCCCTGAGCGGCCTTCCGGCGGCACCCCACACAGGTGCGGACGGGGTCGGCGTACGCGGGCTCGGGCTGCTGCTGCACTCCCCCAGCCAACCACAGCTGACACCGAACCACAGGTCGGGCACAGCGGCCCTCGAGCCTGCGGCGGCGTACTCCCGGAGCCGCAGGCACGGGCACAGCGGCCCTCGAGCCTGCGGCGGCGTACTCCCGGAGCCGCAGGCAGCGGCCCCCGCCGCCGGGGGCTCGTCTGCCGGGAAGCCGCGGCGGCGGCACAGGTCACGACAGCAGGCAGAACGCCTCGACGAGGTCGGTGCGGCCGGCGACGATGAGCTCGTCGCCCTGGTGGACGACGGTGTCCGCGCGGGCATAGGTGAAGTCCTCGTTGCGGCGCTTCATGCCGACGATCGTCACGTCGTAGCGCGAGCGGATGACCGACTCGGACAGCGGACGGTCCCAGGCCAGTTCGGGCGCCTCGGTGCGGGCCAGGGAGAACCCGTCGTCGAACTCGATGTAGTCGGCCATGTTGCCGGCGACCTGATGGGCCACGCGCTGCCCCATGGTCCGCTCGGGATAGATCACGTGGTGGGCGCCGACGCGCGCCAGGATCTCGCCGTGCTTGCGCGTGATGGCCTTGGCCCAGATGTCCTTCACCCCGGCCTGCGACAGCTCGAGGACCGTCATGATCGACGCCTCGATGTCGGTCCCGATCGCCACGATGGCCTGGTCGAACGTCGCCACGCCGATCTGGCGCAGCGCGTCCGGGTCGGTCGAGTCGAGCTGGATCACGTGGGTGATCTCGTTGGCGTACTTCTGCACGAGCGTCTCGGACTCGTCGACGGCCAGCACCTCCTGACCCATCCGGACGAGCTGGGAGGCGGCGGCGTAGCCGAACCGGCCGAGCCCGACGACCAGGACGGTGCCCGTGCGGGACTTCCTCTTCCTGTCACCCAACAATTGGTTGCTCCTCCGGGAGTCGATAGCGATGAGTGTGCCGCGTGACGGCCATGGCTGCCACCGCGGAGATCGGCCCGACACGGCCACAGAACATGAGGACCATCAGCGTGATCTTGGCCAGCGGCGGCATGAGCGGGGTGAGGTTCGCCGACAGACCAACCGTACCGAACGCCGAGATGGTCTCGAACAGCACCACGTCGAGACGGAAGTGGGTCGCGTGCAGGATGATGAACGTCCCCGAGGCGATCAGGCCGATCGCCAGCAGGGCGACCGACAGCGCCTGACGCATCGTCTCGCCGCAGATGCGGCGGTGCCCGACGACCACCTCCGACTCGCCGCGCACCTCCGACCAGATGACGTACGCGAGCAGGAAGAACGTGCCCACCTTGATGCCGCCCGCGGTGCCTGCGGAGCCGCCACCGATGAACATCAGCGCGTAATGGACCAGCAGCGTCTCGGGGCGCACCAGCGCGTAGTCGACGGTCTGGAATCCGGCCGTTCGCGGGAACACCGATCCGGCGACCGAGTTGAAGACCTTCTCCCAGACCGTCAGGTCGCCGATGGTCTGCGGGTTGCGCCACTCGACGAGCAGGAAGGCGACCCAGCCGGCCACCAGCAGGATCGCCGTACCGACGACCGTCAGGCGGGCGTGCACCGACCACGTCCGGAAGCGCAACAGCTTCCGGTGGCGTGTCAGCTCGAAGTACACGGGGAACCCGAGACCGCCGGCCGCCACGGCAAAGCACAGCGGCAGCAACACCATCGGGTCGTGGCGGAACGAGATCAGGTTGTCGCTGTACAGCGCGAAACCGGCGTTGTTGAACCCCGAGACCGCGTGGAAGATCCCGTGCCAGGCGGCGGTCCCCCAGTCAGGGGCGTACGCCCAGCGCAACCGCAGCGTCAGCAGGACCGCCACCACGGCCTCGGTGCCGAGCATGGCGACGGCGATGCGCTTCGGCATGGAGCGCACCTCGCCGAGGCTCGCGTGGGCCTCCGACGACGCGATGAGGCTCGTCGACAGCCCGACCCGGCGGCCGATGAGCAGCGCCACCAAGGTCGCCAGGGTCATCATCCCGAAGCCGCCCGCCTGGATCATCAGCAGGATCACGACCTTGCCGAAGGTGGTCCAGTGGGTCGGGGTGTCGACGGTCACGAGCCCCGTGACGCAGGTCGCGGACACCGCGGTGAACGCCGCATCGATCAGGTGGGTACGCCTTCCAGGCATCGTCGCCCACGGCAGCATCAGCAGGCACGTCCCCAGGGCGATCGCCGCCAGGAAGGCCAGCGGAACCACCCGCGCCGGGTGGGACAGTGACTTCACGAGTGGCCATGCTAGACCTGCGATCGCGCGGTCGTGCAAGTTCGGCAACCTACGCTGGAGGGGTGCTCAGCGAGATCTGGAACCGTGCGACCTCGGTGCAGCCCGTACCGTCATCGCAGCTGGTGGCCCTGCTCGGCCTCGTCGCCCTGGGCCTCGTCGTACTGGTCTGGCCGGTGACGCGCATGCTCGTCACGATCGTCCACGAGGCCGGCCACGCGCTGGTCGCGACGCTGACGGGACGACGCCTGACCGGGATCCGGCTCCACACCGACACCTCCGGCCTGACGGTCTCACGGGGCCCCGCCCGGGGCCCGGGCATGGTCGCGACGCTCCTCGCCGGATATGTCGCCCCTGGCCTGTTCGGGCTGGGGTCGGCGTGGCTGCTGTCGCGTGGCCACGCGATGGGGCTGCTGTGGGCCCTCGTCGTGCTGTTCGTGCTGATGCTGCTGAAGATCCGTAACTTCTACGGCCTGCTGGTCATGCTCGTGACGACCGCCGCGGTGGGCGCCGCGTCCTGGTATCTCGAGCCGGTGCACCAGTCCGCGGTGGCGTACCTGATCTGCTGGGTGTGGCTCCTGGCCGCGCCCCGACCGGTGCTGGAGCTGTGGCGACAGGGGACGAGGACGTCGGACGCCGGCCAGCTCGCCCGGTTGACGCACGTGCCGGCCGGCGTGTGGACGTTCCTGTTCGGGGCGGTGAACCTCGCCTGCCTGGTGGGCGGGTTCGCGCTCCTGGTCCCGGCAGTCCTCGCCTGAACGGCCCTCAGTCCTTCGAGGCGGGCTCGGTGTCGGGCTTGATGTCGATCCGCCAGCCGGTCAGGCGGGCGGCGAGGCGGGCGTTCTGGCCCTCCCGTCCGATCGCCAGAGACAGCTGGTAGTCAGGCACGACCACCCTGGCCGCGCGGGCGGCGGCGTCGACGACGGTGACGCTGGCGACCTTCGCGGGCGACAACGCCTGGCCGACGAACTTCGCCGGGTCCTCGGACCAGTCGATGATGTCGATCTTCTCCTCGTTGAGCTCGTGCATCACGGCGCGTACGCGCTGGCCCATCGGGCCGATGCAGGCGCCCTTGGCGGAGACGTCCTTGTTGTGGGAGACGACGGCGATCTTGGTGCGGTGGCCCGCCTCGCGGGCGACGGCCTTGATCTCGACGACACCCTGCTCGATCTCGGGGACCTCCATGGCGAACAGCTTGGTCACCAGGTTGGGGTGCGTACGCGAGACGACGACCAGCGGGCCGCGGAGCTCCTTGCGCACCGACACGACGTAGACGCGCAGGCGCTGCCCGTGGGTGTAGGTCTCGCCGGGGACCTGTTCGGCCGACGGCATGATTGCCTCGATCTCACCCAGGTCGACGCGGACGGTGCGCGCGTCGCGGTCCTGCTGGACGGTGCCGACGAGGATGTCGCCCTCGGCCGCGGAGAAGCGACCGTACTTGCGCTCGTCCTCGGCGTCACGCAGACGCTGGAAGATGACCTGACGGGCGGTGGAGGCGGCGACGCGGCCGAAGTCCTGGGGCGTGTCGTCGTACTCCCCGATGACGTTGCCCTCCTCGTCGGTCTCGGGGGCGAGCACCGTGACCTTGCCCGAACGGCGGTCGAGCTGGACGCGTGCACCCTTCACCGGGGCGTCGGTCTTGTCGTAGGCGTTGAGCAGCGCCTCCTCCAGTGCGGTGACGAGCACGTCGAGGGGGATCTCCTTGTCGCGCTCGATCGTGCGGAGCACGCTCATGTCGATGTCCATCAGTTGTCCTCCTCGGACTGGTCGTCGTCCTCGTCGACGACGTCGTCGTCGAGGTCCTCGTCGCCCGGGTCGTCGAGCTCGCCGGGCCTTGGCTTGCGGTTCATCTCCACCTGGACGAGGGCCTTGGTGATCTCGGCGTACGCGAGGGTCTCGCGGGTGTTGCCGCCGGACTTCTTGTCACGGGTGATCTCGAGGGTCACCGTCTCGTCGTCGCACGCGACGATGCGACCGGTGATCGGCTCGGTCTCGACGGTAGTGACCTTGACCAGACGCCCGTGGTTGCGACGGTAGTGCTTGGGTTCGGTCAGCGGGCGGGACGTGCCACGGCTCGACACCTCGAGGGTGTATGCCTGCTCGCCCATCGCGTCGGTCTCGTCGAGCTTCTCGGAGATGGCACGTGTGGCCTCGGAGATCTCGTCGAGGGTGGGGCCGTGGCCCTCGGGTCCGTCACCGTCGACGACAATGCGAAGCACCCGGCGGCGACCGGCCGGGACGTTGTCGAGCGCCTCGAGCTCGAGGTCGAACCGGGTCAGCAGCGGCTCCAGCAGCTCGGTGAGCGAGGAATCCTTCACGTGGCACCTCCGGGGGCCGATCCGATTGTGGGCTGAAGTTGTTCGCGCCAGTGTAGCCGGTGGGGTAGGTTTTCGGGGTGACCAGCCGCCGTCTCCTGCTCGCCGGGGGCGCCGCGTCCGCCCTGCTCGCGACCTCCGGGTGCTCGGTGTCCGACCCCCGGATGCGTGGGTTCGCGACCATCCCTCCCGTGGAGCCGACGCCCACGCCGATCCCCGGCCTCGCCGGTGTGGAGGCGGCGCTGTCCACCGAGGCCGAGCTGCAGGCCATGATGACCCAGCTCGCCGGCCGGAACCTCTCCCCCGCCGTCACAGCGACCGCCCAAGCGGCCGCCGCGGCTCACGGCGCCCACCTCCTGGCCCTGCGGGCACCCGATCCCGTCGTGCGCCCCACCGCCGAGCCGACCCCGGGGCGCGGCCAGACCGTGCGTCCCGCCCCCTCCCCATCGGTCCAGCTCCCCCGCGGGGACCGTGCCGCCGTGGTGCGTGCGGTCACCGACAAGCTGGCCGCCGCGGCCGGCGCCTACCGCAACTCGGCTGCGGCGGCCACGGGCTCGACCGCGCTGCTTTGGGCCTCGATGGCGGCGTACGCGTCGTCGACGGCGACCATCGTGGGCTCGGACGCCCCGCGCCCCGCCGCGCCGGCCGCCGCGAACCGGCCGCTGGAACCGTGGAGCGACGTCGAGGCCGCCCAGCAGGTCGTACGCCAGCTCCACGCGCTCGTCTATGGCTACCAGTCCGCCTACCCGGCGTTCCGGCGATCCGAGTCGGGCCAGATCTGGGACCTCCTCTACCGGCGCCGTGACCAGCGCGACCGGTTGACGGCCTGGCTGCGGGGCCGCGGCCAGAGCGTGCCGGCGGCCGAGCCGGCGTACGTGCTGCCGGTGCAGCCCACCGACCGCAGCCGCGCGGCCGAGCTGCTGGCGACGATGGAGCTGGCGTACCAGCCCTTCGCGGGCGCCTGGGTGGCCGCGGCGGCTGACCAGGTCCAGCGACGACAGGCGCTCGACGCGCTCGAGGAGGCGTGCCGGCTCGCGCTGCAGTTCGGCGGCCCAGCGCCGACGTGGCCGGGCTGGCCCGCCTGAGTCAGCAGGGGCCTGAGTCGGAGCAGGAGCGCCTGGGTCAGAGCAGCAGGATCGTGTCGTACCCGAGCTTGAGGACCAGCGCGCCGACGACGACCAGGAAGACGGTACGGACGAATCCGTTGCCGCGCTTGATGGCCGTACGCGCGCCCAGGAAGCCACCGCTCAGGTTCGCCGCCGCCATGAGCAGGCCGAGGGCGACGAGCAGCTCGCCGTGCAGGCCGAACACGACGATCGAGGCGACGTTGGTGGCGAGGTTGGCGATCTTGGCCTTGGCGCTGGCCTCGAGGAACCCGTAGCCCAGCACGGCCACCATGAGGATCACGAAGAACGAGCCGGTGCCGGGCCCCAGGAGGCCGTCGTACGCCCCGACCGAGACCCCGATGGCGGCCGCCGACCCGTAGTGCCGCAGCCCAGTGTGCCGGGGCTCGTGGACGAGGCCGAGCTCGGGTTTGAGCAGCGTGTAGGTGCCCACGACCAGGAGGGCGACGAGCACGATGGGGGTCAGCGCCGCCTTCGGGATCAGCCGGGCCAGCGAGGAGCCGATCGCCGAGCCGACGAAGGCGCTCACTACCAGGGGGACGACGGTACGCCAGTCCATCGCGACTCGCCGCGCGTAGGTGATCGTCGCCGTCAGGGTGCCGGCGGCCGACGAGATCTTGTTGGTTCCGAGCACGTACGGCGACGGCACGTCCTTCGGCAGCCCGATGAGCAGGCTCGGCAGCTGGATGAGCCCACCACCGCCCACCACGGCATCGACCCAGCCGGCGACGAAGGCCGCCACGACCAGGCCCGCCAGCACGTGGACCGGCACGGGTAGGGCGAACGGGTCGAGCTCCAGCAGGGTCAGCAGCACCCGGACAGTCTGACGCAGAACCGGTGGTCAGTCGCGCACGCGCCGCTGGATGGCACCCTCGATGGCCGCGGCGTACGCCGGGTCGGGCGGACGGGGGTGGAGCCTGCGCGCCGTGGTGACCGTGTACGCCGGACCGCCCTCGACGTCGGGCAGCCGCAGGACCGCGTCGTACTTGCCCCGCGTGCCGTCGGCCGACAGCGGCATCCCGGCTCGCCGGTGCTGCCCGGGCGCCAAGCCCTCGAGGCCCGGCCAGGCGCCGGCCACGAGGTTCTCGCTGGCGAAGATCGCGGCGAGGCCAGGCTCGTCGACGAGGTACGCGCGGCAGGCGGTCGTGACGCCGGCGGCCGGCGCGAGCCCGAGGAACGCGACGCCGCCGGCCCAGCGCCGGGAGCGGCCGCCGAACCAGCGGGGGTGGTCGAGGTCGAGCGGGTGGTGCGGGGGCGTGGGGCCGGGCAGGTGCCGGGCCAGCAGCGCCGGGTCGGTGTTCGACCCGTACGCCACGTACCACAGCCCGCTCAGGGCTGCACCGTCCCGCCCTGGTCCACGTCGGGGACGACGACCCGGCCGAGGGGGCCGGGGTTCCAGCAGACCTCCCACGCGAACCCGTCGGGATCGGTGAAGTAGCCGCTGTAGCCGCCCCAGACCCGGTGCTCGGCCGCGCGCACGTCGCGGGCCCCGGCCGCGCGGGCGGCCCCGAGGGCGGCGTCGACCTCCGCGGGCGTCCGCACGTTGTGGGCGAGGGTGATCGGGGGCGGGCCCTCGGCGGGGCGCGTACCGACCTCGGCGGCGAAGGCGTCGCGGTGCCAGAACGACAGCACGAGCCGCTCGCCCACCTGCACCATGACCACCTCGTCGCCGTCGTCGAAGGCGGCGCTCCAGCCGAGCCCGTCGAGATAGAACCGCCGGGTCGCGGCGAGGTCGGCGACCGCCAGGGTCACGAAGCTGAGACGCGGGTCCATGGGCACCATTCCAGCAGGTCGGGCGACCGGGGGGCGACCCGTTGGAGGGGGCGGGATCGTCGCCGGGCCAGACCCGGGGGGCCGCCCGCGCGAATCTTCCCGTCCGTCCCGGGAGGGTTTGTCGCTATGGTGCTCGCAGCCACCCCCGGCCCCCGGCGAAGGGACCCCCATGCTCAACCGTCTCGTGCTGCCTCGTGCTCACCGGCGCACCCGTCGGCCTGGCCACCGCGCTCGCGTTCGTGCCCACCCACGAGACGGCCGACGGCGGTTCGATCACCGCGCTCCCGGAGCGCGGCAGCTCCCTGCCCGCCACCGGCGGCCCGGTCGCGCGTGCCGGGGCCGTTCAGCCGCCGCCGAACCGGGCGGGGGTCAGCCAGGCGGCCCAGCGCGCCGGCCGGGCTCCGCAGTCCGCCGACCGGCCCTCGCAGGCAGCCGACCGGGCTCCGCAGGCCGCCGGCCCGGGGACCCAGCGGGCCGCGCAGGCGGCCCCGGGCGCCCCGGCCGCCCGTGAACCGCACACCCGCCAGCCGGACGCCCCGAGCAGCCCGGGCCAACGGGCTGGCGCACCCGCCCCGCAGGCCGCGACGACCCGCGCGTCCGCGCCCGCGGCCCGCGCGGCCGCCGCGAACGCCGACCCCGTCGACCCCGCCGGCTGGCGCCAGGACTTCTTCGACGGCTTCGACGCCCCGATCGAGTCCACCAGGTGGGGCCGCTACGGCTGGGACAACGGCCCGGTCGGCAACGGCGCCATGGGCACGCTGTCGGTGGACAACGTGTTCACCTCCGACGGCACGCTCAAGCTGCGCACGAAGTACGAGAACGGCCAGTGGACCTCGGGCGGCGTGTCGTCCGGCGACTTCTACGCGGTCTCGGGCGGACGGTGGGAGATCCGCGCCCGGTTACCACGGGCCAAGGGCATCGGCTACGTCTTCCTCCTCTACCCCAACGACGGCTCGTGGCCGCCCGAGATCGACATCGCCGAGGGCCGCGTCGACGGACCCCAGGTGATGGGGACCTACCACTGGGACGCCGACAACAAGCAGGAGTCCTGCTTCTTCGACAACCCCGACATGGGCGGGTGGCACACCTACGGCGTGACCATCGAGGGTGACCGGATCAGCTACACCTTCGACGGGAAGCCCTGGGGGGAGGTCCGCAACCCGAACGTCACCACGAAGAAGCTGTGGGTCGGCTTCCGGGCCGGGGCGATGGATCCCAACGGCTCGGCCAAGGCCTACGAGACGGTCGACGGGGGCAGGCCCAATGCCCTGACCCCCGCCGACAACGTCATCGAGATCGACCACGTGGCCCACTACACGCGGGCCTGACCGCACAGGCGCAGCTCACTCGCGGCCGGAGCTGATCCACCTCGGGTCGGTGGCGATGTTGCGGTCGCCGTGCACCAGGTCGGTGATCTGGTCCAGCCGCGCCACCGCGGCCTCGTCGAGCTCCAGCTCGGCCGCGGCGAGGTTCTCGCTCATCCGCTCGGCGCGCTTCGACCCCGGGATCGGCACGACGGGCAGGCCGAACGCCCGGCCCTTGGCGAGCAGCCAGGCGAGGACGACCTGCGCGTTCGTGGCGCCGACGCGCTCGGCGACCTCGGCGACGACGGCCAGCGCGGCCTGGTTGGCGTCCCAGCCCTCGCCGATCCGGCTCATGCGTCCGCGGGCATCGGCGGCCACCTGCTCGCGGGTCAGCGTCCCGGTGAGGAACCCGCGCCCCAGCGGCGAGTAGGGCACGAAGCCGACGCCGAGCTCGGCGCAGGCCGGCACGACGTTGGCCTCCACGTCGCGCGACCACACGCTCCACTCGCTCTGGACGGCGGCGATCGGGTGGATGGCGTGCGCGCGCCGCAGCTCGTCGGCGGTGACCTCGGAGAGGCCGAGGTGGCGCACCTTGCCCTGCTCGACGAGGGCGGCCATGGCGCCGATCGTGTCCTCCAGCGGCACCGTGGGGTCGGGCCGGTGCTGGTAGTAGAGGTCGATGGTCTCGACGCCGAGGCGGCGCAGCGACGCCTCGCAGGCCGACTGCACGTACGCCGGGTCGCCGTTCGTCGCCCGCCCGTCGGCCGGCTCGCGGCCGAAGCTCGTCGCGATGCCGAACTTCGTCGCGAGCTGGACCTCGTCGCGGTGCTGGGCGAGGAAGGGGGCGAGCATCTCCTCGTTCGTGCCGGCCGGTCCGGTCTCGCCGGGGCGCGGCTCGCCGTAGATGTCGGCGGTGTCGAGGAAGGTGATGCCGGCCGCGAGCGAGTCGGCGAGCGTACGCCGGGCCTCGTCGTCGGACGTGCCGCAGCCGTAGACGTGGGACAGGGCCATGCAGCCGAAGCCGATGGCGGAGGTGGTCAGTCCGGGCGCCAGGGTGGTCATGGGGATCTCCTTCGTGGTTGGGGAGGTTCGGGGGTCGGGGTGGGCAGGGGCGTCTCAGCCCTGCCACGTGCGCCGGACGCGGGCCAGCGTCGCCGCCAGCGGGTCGAGCTCGGCGAGGTCGGTGGGGTCGAGGGTGAGGTCGGCGGCCGCCAGGTTCTCCGCGAGGCGGTGGGGCTTCGAGGTGCCCGGGATCGGGACCACGTCCTCGCCGCGGGACAGCAGCCAGGCGAGCGCGACCTGGCCGGGCGTGGCGTCGTGGCGGCCCGCCACCGCGCGGACCACCTCGACGGCCGCGAGCGCGGACTCGAGGTTCGCCCGGCGCCAGCGCGGGAGGAACCGGCGGAAGTCGAACAGCGGCAGGTCGGTGGTGGCCTTCGGGTCGCCGGTGAGCATGCCGCGGCCCAGGGGGGCGTACGGGACGACGGCGGCGCCGACCTCGCGGGCCGCCTGCAGCGGGCCGCTCTCGATGCCACGCTCGAACAGCGACCACTCGCTCTGCAGCGCGGCGATCGGGTGGGTGGCCGCGGCCCGCCGCAGCTCGTCGGCGGTGCACTCGCTGATGCCCACCGCCCGCACCTTGCCGGCGGCGACCAGCTCGCCCATGGCGCCGATCGACTCCTCCACGGGCACCTTGGGGTCCACCCGGTGCAGGTAGTAGAGGTCGATCACGTCGGTCTGCAGCCGCCGCAGCGATCCCTCGACGTTGGTCCGGATGCTCGCGGGCCGGCCGTCGAGCCCGCGGGGCAGGCCGATCACCGGCCAGGTGGCGATGCCGGTCTTCGTGGCGATACGTACGCGGTCGCGGTGGGGCCTCAGCGCGTCGCCCACCAGCTCTTCGTTGGCGCCGCGGGCGTACATGTCGGCGGTGTCGAACAGGGTCACGCCCGCGTCCACGGCGGCGGCGAGCGTACGCCGCGCCGAGGCCTCGTCGGGGCGGCCGTACGCCATGGTCATGCCCATGCAGCCGAGCCCCATCGGGCCCACGGGCAGGTCGGCGATCCGTCGGTCTGTCATCGGTCCTCCTCGTTCTCGTCCCCGCGATGGACCTGCCCCGCGCGCGTGCGGTCGCTGAGGTGGCCGCCGTAGGTGGCGATCTTGTACTCCGTCGCCGCGAGCGACAGCTCGAGCTCGGCGATCTGGCGGCGGATGGTGTCACGGTGCTCGAACATCATGTCCAGCCGGTCGGGCACGGTCGCGTCGCCGCCCTCGATGAGCTCGACGTAGCGCTGCAGGTCCGCCATCCCCATGCCCGAGACGCGCATGCGCACCAGGAAGGTGAGGCGGCGCAGCGCCGCCGTGTCGTACGCCCGGTGGCCCTGCGCGTCGCGGCCGACCTCGACGAGGCCGAGCCGCTCGTAGTAACGGATGGCGTGGGCGCTGATGCCCAGCCGTTCGGCGACCTCGGCGATGCCGAGGGTGCCGGGCGTGGTCGGCTCGGGCAGCAGCGCGTTGACCTCTTCGATGGACAGCCGCCCCGACGCCAGGGCCAGGGCCATGTCGGCGACCTTCAGGTTCTCCATGTCCTCGACGCTAGGGGTTGGTGCGCGCTCGAACGCAAGCGTGGTCCACACCTTTTTTCCCGCGATCCCAGCGGCTCCTGCGACGGGGGGGGTCGGCCGGCCGCCGCGATGCCCGGGCCGCCGGCGTGCGACCATGCCCGCATGACGAGTGTCACCCTCACCGGCCCCGGCACCTCGCCTGGGCTCTCCGCGTACGTCGCGACGCCGTCCACCCCCGGCCCGTGGCCCGGGGTGGTCGTCATCCAGGAGGTCTGGGGAGTCGACGACGTCCTGCGTCGCCAGGTCGACCACCTGGCCTGCCTCGGGTATCTCGCGATCGCGCCGGACCTCTACGGCGACGGGGGCGGCCTGCGCTGCGTACGCGCGGTCTTCCGCGCCCTCACCGAGCGTCGCGGCCGGGCCTTCGCCGACATCGAGGCCGCGCGCCGCTGGCTCCTCGACGCCCGCGACTGCACCGGCCACGTGGGCGTCATCGGCTTCTGCATGGGCGGCGGCTTCGCGCTGGTGCTCGCAGGGCAGGGCGGGTACGCGGCGGCCGCGCCGAACTACGGGACCCTGCCGGACGACCTCGAGGTGCTGCGCGGCAGCTGCCCGGTCGTCGCCAGCTATGGCAGCAGGGACGTGGGCCTGCGCGGCTCGGCCCAGCGACTCGCGGGTGCGCTGGAGGAGTTCGGCGTCCCGTACGACGTCAAGGAGTACGCGCGGGCTGGGCACTCGTTCCTCAACGACCGCCCCAACGGTCCCCTGCCGCTGCGGCCGCTCGCGAAGCTGGTGGGCGTCGGTGCGGAGCCGGAGTCGGCGGCCGACGCGTGGGGTCGCATCGACGAGTTCTTCCACGTGCACCTGCGCGGGAGCGGGGTGACCGAGCCGGAACCCTCGTAGAGCCCTCCAGCTCGCGCCGGACCACGGGGCCAGGGTCCGCACGAACGGAGAAGTCCTGCCCGCCGCCCGCCCGCGACACTGGCGGCATGACCACACCGCAACCCGCCCCGGCCCGCCCGGTCGTCCGCGTCGCCGGCATGTTCGTCTCGCTCGACGGGTACGCCGCGGGCACGTTCGTCTCCCTCGAGCAGCCGTTCGGGGAGGCCATCGCCCTGACCCGGGGCTTCGACGGCCGCGCGATCCACGGGATCGACAAGGTGGACGACCTCACGTTCGACGACGCGATGACCAGCCTGTGGGGCCAGGGGATCGGCGTGGAGATCATGGGGCGCGGCAAGTTCGGGCCGCAGACGGGGCCCTGGACCGACGACGGCTGGCGCGGCTGGTGGGGCGACGAGCCGCCGTTCCAGACCCCGGTCATCGTGCTCACCCAAGACGAGCGCGCACCGATCGAGTTCGCGAACGGCACCACGTTCCACTTCCTCGACGCGTCGCCGGCCGAGGCGCTCGCCGAGGCCCACAGACTCGCGCCGGGCCGCGACGTCCGCATCGGCGGCGGGCCCACCACGGTTCGGGAATTTGTGGTCGCCGACCTCGTCGACACGATGCACCTCGTGGTCGTCCCCGTCACGATCGGCACCAGGAAGCGCCTGTTCGACGGCGACGTGGCGGCCGCGGGGTCCTTCGACATCGAGGCCGTGGTCTCGCCGACCGGCCGCACCCACCAGCTGTGGCGCCGCAGGCGGCCAACCCCTGCCCCGGCCGGCTGAACGGTGGGGGGTCGCTCCTTTGCCGCGATCCCCGGCCGCTGCGCCGACGGGCGGATACGCTCCGGGCATGCCTCCGCGTACCCTCTGGGCCCTCGTCGACCGCGCCGTGCGCCCCATCTCGGTCCAGCGCGCGGCCAGCTTCGTCCCAATGGGCACCTCGGGCGTCTGCGGTGCGCCGTGACGACGTCGCAACGCCCGGCCGCCCTGCTCATCGCCCTCACCTCCGTCGGGGTCGCCCCCCTCGCGATCGCGCGGCGGACCGCTCACCCGGGCGCCCGCGCGTCCAGCGCCAGTTGGTCGCCCCAGAAGACCGGCAGCCCGGGCCCGACCTCTAGGGCGACACGGCGCGCCAGCGCCCAGCCCCGGGCCACGTGCTCGTGCGGCAGATGCTCCTGCGTCCTCGGATCCCACCCCAGCGACTCGAAGGATTCCGCCCAGGCTGCAACCTCGTCCGCGAGGTCGGGGCTGAGCCCCAGCCGGTCCACGTCGACGAACTCGACGTCGTTCGCGCGCAGCAGCGTGAGGGGCGTGTAACCGGGGCTCACCAGCAGGCGGCTCCCAGGGCCGAAATCCTTCGCCATAACGACTCCTCTTGCCGGCCGAGCGCGGCGAAGTCCCGGTGCCTGTTGCACGGCGGTCAGCTTCGACTCCCTGCGCTCGCTCAGCCAACCATACGGCGCACCCCCGACGCGCCGACCCTGCTCGCCGACGCCTGGTTCGTCACGACCGCCGTGCTCGCCGCGCTGCTGCTGCGCGGACGCCGCGTCACGCCCGGCCGAACCCCCTGAGCACCGCCCGCACGTCGTCGTCGCCGGCCGTGGCGTCGCCCCCCAGGGCCTCCGCCGTCCGCCGGGCGAGCCGCAGTGCCGCGGGATCGGGTCCCGCCGAGTCGCCCGGCAGGTCCAGGTCGAGGTGGTGCACCGTCAGCTCGACCGCCCAGGTGGCGAGGAAGTCGCCCGTGGTCAGCACGTGGCCCTGGAACCGGACCGCCGCGTCCGGCATGGCCGCCGCGGCCCCCTCGAGCCCGGCGACCACCATGCCGAGGTGCTCCAGCACGTCGCGGGGGCGGGCGTACGCGCTCGCGGTCCGCCGGGTCCAGAGGATGCCGGGCACGGGGTCGTCGTCGGCGTCCGCGCCCCACGCCGTCCAGTAGGAGGCGGCGTCCACGGTGGGCCCGGCGTCGGTGAGCGCGGGCGTGCCGGCCAGCATCTCCTCCAGCCCGACGCGCACGTGCACGAGGCAGTCCAGCCGCGACCACCCGTACGCCCGGCTCGGGCCCAGCAGGGCGTGGTCGTCGAGCCGGTCGGCGGCGGCGAAGAAGGCGGCCAGCGCCCCAAGGAATGCCTTCCGGGCCTCGGTCAGGTCGACGGTGAGCACGTCAGCGCCCCACGACCACCACGGTCGCCTCGCCGTCGGGCACCAGCCGCACGGCCTCGTCCCCCGGCACGACGGTGTCGCGGAACCCCAGGTCCTCGTCCCCGAGCTGGACCCAGTCGCCCCCGTCGAACGACAGCCGAATCGCGCCGGTGACACGCATCAGCGTCCGGGCGACCCCGGGCAGGGAGCTGAACTCCCCCACGCCCTCGCAGGTCGCCATCGACAGCCGCCACCGGGGCTCGTCCCCGGCCGCCGGCGAGTCGACGAGCTCGCGGGTCAGTCCGCCGCCGTTGGCCCACGGCGTGGGCTCGACCTCGCTGCCGCGGACGATCCTCATGCCCGGACGATCCTCATGCCCGGCCGATCTCGGCCAGCACCTCGTCGACGGCGGAGTCGACGGAGACCTCACGCTTGTCGCCGGACTTCCGGTTGCGGACCTCCACGAGGCCGTCGGCCAGGCCGCGGCCCACGACGACCGACGTCGGCATGCCCAGCACCTCGGCGTCGGCGAACTTCACGCCCGGCGAGGCCTTGCGGTCGTCCAGGAGCACGCGTACGCCCTTCTCGACCAGCGCCTCGGCGATCTCGGTGGCCTTGGCCAGCACCTCGTCGCCCTTGCCGGTGGCGAGCACCTGCACGTCGTAGGGTGCGAGCTCGCGCGGCCAGCACAGGCCCTTGTCGTCGGCGGTGCCCTCGGCCACGCACGCGACGGCGCGGGAGACGCCGACGCCGTACGAGCCCATCGTCACCGTGACCTGCTTGCCGTTGGAGTCGAGCACCTTCAGCCCCAGCGCGTCGGCGTACTTGCGGCCGAGCTGGAAGATGTGGCCCATCTCGATGCCGCGGGCCAGCGTGAGCGGGCCGGAGCCGTCGGGGGCTGGGTCGCCCTCGCGGACCTCGGCGACGTCGAGGACGCCGTCGGGGGTGAAGTCGCGGCCGCAGACGAGGTCGAACACGTGCTTGCCGTGCTCGTTGGCGCCGGTGATCCAGCGGGTGCCCTCGACGACCCGCGGGTCGACGAGGTAGCGGACACGACTGGCGGCCTCGGGGCCCTCGAAGCCGGTCGTGCCGAGCGGGCCGGACGCGCCGGGGCCGAGGTAACCCTTGACCAGCAGCGGGTAGGCGTGGAAGTCCTCGTCGGTGAACGGCACGGCCTCGGCGGGCTCGACGGCGGCCGCGAGGCGCTTCGCATCGACCTCACGGTCGCCTGGTAGGCCCACGGCCAGCGGCTCACGCGTGCCGTCGGGGTGCTGCAGCATGAACAGCACGTTCTTCAGTGTGTCGGCACCGCTCCACCCGCGGTCAGGGAACTTCTCCTTGGCGACGGCGACCAGCGCCTCGATGGTCGGGGTGTCGGGGGTGTCCTCGACGTGGGCGGCGGGCGCGTCGTCGTACGCCACCGGCTGCGGCGCGGCGACCTCGACGGCCTCGACGTTCGCGGCGTACCCACCGGGTGAGCGCACGAACGTGTCCTCGCCGTTCTCGGCGACGGCGAGGAACTCCTCCGAGCGGGAACCGCCCATGGCGCCCGAGGTGGCCTTCACGATCACGTACTCGAAGCCGAGGCGGTCGAAGATCCTGACGTACGCCTCGCGGTGCTTCGCGTAGGAGGCATCGAGGCCGGCGTCGTCGACGTCGAATGAGTAGGAGTCCTTCATGACGAACTCACGGCCCCGCAGCAGGCCGGCGCGGGGACGGGCCTCGTCACGGTACTTCGTCTGGATCTGGTAGAGCGACAGCGGCAGATCCTTGTAGGACGAGTACAGGTCCTTGACGAGGAGGGTGAACATCTCCTCGTGGGTCGGGCCGAGCAGCATGTCGGCACCCTTGCGGTCCTGGAGGCGGAACAGGTTCGGGCCGTACTCGGTCCAGCGGTTCGTCGCCTCATAGGGCTCGCGCGGCAGCAGGGCGGGGAACGAGACCTCCTGGGCGCCGATGGCGTCCATCTCCTCGCGCACGATCCTCTCGACGTTCTGCAGCACCTGCAGGCCCAGCGGCAGCCACGAGTAGATGCCGGGCGCCACGCGGCGGATGTAGCCCGCGCGCACGAGCCAGCGGTGGCTCGGGACCTCGGCGTCCGCCGGGTCGTCACGCAGAGTGCGGACGAACAGCTGGGACATCCGGGCGAGCTGCCCGCTGGTGTGAGACACGACTGGCTCCTTGCGATCGAGGTACGCGCGTCACCCTAGCGCCCGGCCGGCGCCACCCGCATCAGCGCCCGTGGGCCGTCCCGCTCAGGCGAGGCGGTGGATCTCGACCGGTACACCGTCGGGATCGGTGACGACGAGCTTCTCGAGTGGCCCGTCGGCAGCGTACTCGGCCGCGAACCCGGCGGTTGCGAGGCGCTCGGCGACCGGCGCGAGGTCCCCGTCGGTCTGGAAACCGAGGTGGACCAGGGCCGGCGCCCCGACCGGCGACCGCTCGCCGTCGGCCTGCGGCGCACCCCACGGGGCGTGGAGACCGATCACACCACCGTCGGTGGGATCTTCCAGCGAGGCCCAGGCGTCGTCACCGTAAGTGCGCACGAAGCCGAAGCCCCCGAAGAACGCCTCGTCGGTGGCGAAGTCGGCCGACTCGCGGACGGCGACGACGTCGATCGGGTGCCGCTCGTACTCGGAGCCGCGATCGTCGGCGTCGCGCATCGACTCACGGACGAAGATGCCCCGGCCGGCCGGGTCCTGCAGCCCGCCCGATCGCTGCTCCCCCTCGTCGTCCCACACGACCATCCTGTGACCCAGGCCACCCAGGTGGTCGCGGGCCAGGTCGAGGTCGACGGTCTCGAAGCACAGCTGGGTCTGGCCCACCGGCGCGCGGCCGTCGCCCTGCTTGGCGTCGAACAGGGCCACCATGCCGCGGCGTCCCCACAGGATTGCGCTGCCGTCGGAGTCCCAGCGGACGGTCCGGTGGAGGCCCAGCGCCTCGAGGAACGCGAGCGTCTCGCTGAAGCGCCCGGTCGAGCGGTACAGGCAGAGCACGAAGTCAGGCGTGTTCACGGTTCCTCCTGGGATCGGCGTACGCGAAAGCCTAGCGAGTGGCTGCGCTCCGCCTCGAGGGCCTCAGTAGAGGATGGTCGCGAACTCGCCGACCTCGGCCATCCCGATGCGTCGATAGGTCGCGTGGGCGCGGGTGTTGAAGTCGTTGACGTAGAGGGAGACGGTCCCGAACTCCTCGCGGACCAGCTCGACCACCGCCGCCATAGCCGGCGCAGCCAGCCCCTGCCCGCGCAACTCCGGGTCGAGCCACACGCCCTGCACCTGGCCCACGCCCAGGCCGCAGGAACCGATGTCGCTCTTGTAGAGCACCCGCCGGCCGTCGTCGGAGACGATCCCGTACGCGTGGCCGTCGTCGATGAGGCGGGCGACGTAGGCGCGGTAGTGGGACTCGTCCCCGTTCGGGCACGGGCTGACCCCGACCTCCTCCTCGTACATCTTCACCGCCGCCACGAAGTAGGGCTCCAGCAGCGAGCGGTCGATTCGGCGTACGCGGGGGTCGGGTGCGACCGCCGGCGGGCCCTCGATCGCCATGACGGGCTGGCTGGCGCGCACCTCGCGCGCCCGGGAGAACGTCGCCCCCCAGCGATCCCCCAGCAGGCGGAACAGCTCGAGCGCCTGGGACGACTCCCCCACGATCGAGCCGCAGCGGCGTACGCCCTCGGCCTTGTCAACGAACGCGGCGAGGGCCTCGGCATGGGCGTTGACCGGCACCATGTTCGCGCCGGCATGGCAGATCGACTCCAGCTCGCGGCCGCGGAAGAAGCCCCAGATGGGACAGCCGAGCCGCCACCTCGACACGCCGTGCTGCAGCACGCGTGAGGCCACGAACACATTGGCGACGGGGTCGCCCATGAGCATCTCCAGGACCGCGTCGCGGTCCTGCTCGTCGAGCTGGCGTACGCGGGTGCGTCGCCCCAGCAGGGCCATCGTGGGCTCGATCCGGCGCTCAGGCCGTGACCGAGACCTCGGGCTCGCCGGACTCGGGCATCGTCTCGGCGATCCTCATGGCCTCCTCGATGAGCGTCTCGACTATGTCGGCCTCGGGCACGGTCTTGATGACCTCGCCCTTGACGAAGATCTGGCCCTTGCCGTTGCCGGAGGCGACGCCGAGGTCGGCCTCGCGGGCCTCGCCGGGGCCGTTGACGACGCAGCCCATGACGGCGACGCGGAGCGGGACCGTCAGCCCCTCGAGACCGGCGGTCACCTTCTCGGCCAGCGTGTAGACGTCGACCTGGGCGCGACCGCACGACGGGCACGAGACGATCTCAAGCTTGCGGGGCTTGAGGTTCAGCGACTCGAGGATCTTCGTGCCGACCTTGACCTCCTCGACGGGGTCGGCCGACAGCGACACGCGGATGGTGTCACCGATGCCCTGGCTCAGCAGCGCGCCGAAGGCCGTCGCCGACTTGATGGTGCCCTGGAACGCAGGACCGGCCTCGGTCACGCCGAGGTGGAGCGGCCAGTCGCCACGCTCGGCGAGGAGCTGGTAGGCGCGCACCATGACGACCGGATCGTTGTGCTTGACCGAGATCTTGAAGTCGTGGAAGTCGTGCTCCTCGAACAGGGAGGCCTCCCACACGGCCGACTCGACGAGCGCCTCGGGCGTGGCCTTGCCGTATTTCTCGAGCAGGCGCTTGTCGAGCGAGCCGGCGTTGACGCCGATGCGCAGCGACACCCCGGCGTCCTTGGCCGCCTTGGCGATCTCGCCGACCTTGTCGTCGAACGCCTTGATGTTGCCGGGGTTGACGCGCACGGCCGCACAGCCGGCGTCGATGGCGGCGAAGACGTACTTCGGCTGGAAGTGGATGTCGGCGATCACCGGGATCTGCGACTTCTTCGCGATGGCGGGCAGCGCCTCGGCGTCGTCCTGGCTCGGGCACGCCACGCGGACGATGTCGCAGCCGGCGGCGGTGAGCTGGGCGATCTGCTGCAGCGTGGAGTTGATGTCGGTCGTCTGCGTCGTCGTCATCGACTGCACCGAGATCGGGGCGTCGCCGCCAACGAGGACGTCACCCACGCGGATCTGGCGCGTCTTGCGGCGCGGGGCCAGGACGGGTGCGGGTGCCTCGGGCATTCCCAGGTCGGTCATGTGGCTCTTTCCTCTCTCAGAACAGCTTCACCGGGTCGATGAGGTCGGCCAGGATCAGGACGACACCCGACAGGGTGACGAACGCAAACACAACATAGGCGATGGGCAGCATCTTCGCGGTGTCGAGGGGGCCCGGGTCTGGCCTGCCGAACACCTTCGCCCCCACGCGACGCAACCACTCGGAGATCGCGCCGGCGATGTGACCGCCGTCGAGCGGCAGCAGTGGCACGAAGTTGAACAGGGCCACGAACAGGTTCACACCCCCGAGCAGGCTCATGAACGTGGCGACCTTGTCGGCAGCGGTGATCTGGTCGGTCGACGAGATCTCGCCGGCCGCACGGCTCGCGCCGACGATCGACATGGGGCCGTACGGGTCGCGCGGCTTGCCGCTGACCAGGTCAGCCGCGACGTTGTAGACCTTCACGGGGAACCGCGCCAGGGCGTACAACGACTGCTCGGTCATCGCGCCCATGTCCTTCAGCGTCGACACCGGCCCGCCGTGGACCTTCTCGGTCGTCGGTGTCATGCCGAGGAAGCCGGCCTGGACGCGCTTGCTCGGGTCGAGCTTGTCGGCGACGCCGGTGATGACGGTCTTCACCACGGGCAGCTCGACCCGCTGGCCGCCGCGCTCGACCACCATGCGGGCTTCGGCGTCGAGGTTGGCGCGGATGATCGTCTGCATCTGGGCCCAGTCGGTGACCTGCTGGCCGTTGAACGCCACGACGCGGTCGCCCGGCTGCAGGCCGGCCTGGAACGCCGGCGTCTTCGGGTCGGTGGGCTGGCACGTCTTCTCGTTGCGGTCGGCGGGGACCATGCACTCCTGCACCTGGGCGACGACCGGCTGGGGTCGCCACACGCCGTGGATGCTGGTGACACCCCACATGATGAAGAACGCCAGGACGAGGTTCATCACCGGGCCGCCGGCCATGATGATGAGCTTCTGCCAGGTCTTCTTCTGGTAGAACAGCCGCCCGTCGTCCTCGGGCCGGATGTCCTCCCACTCGGCCTCGCGAGAGGCGTCGATCATCGACGCCAAGACGTTGGACGAGCCGGACTTGACGTGGCCCTGCTTGTCGGGCGGATACATGCCGACGAGCTTCACGTAGCCGCCCAGCGGGATCCACTTGAAGCCGTACTCGGTCTCGCCGCGGCGCCACGAGCGGATCGTCCGGCCGAAGCCCACGAAGTACTGCGTGACCTTCACGTCGAACAGCTTCGCCGGGACCATGTGGCCGATCTCGTGGAGCGCGATCGAGGCCATGATGAGCGCGAAGAAGAGGATGGCGCCGGTCAAGTAGATGACGGTGTCCATGCGGTGCGGCTACTCCTGCGGCGTCGAGGCGAGCTGGGCGGCACGCGTACGCGCCCAGCGGTCGGCGGCCAGCACGTCGTCCATCGTGACGGCGTCGGGCCCGACCAGGACCGATCCTACGTCGCCGGTGGTAGCGCCCGACGCGTTCGCTTCGTGCTCGTCGACGACGCGGGCGATGGTGTCGACGATGTCGAGGAAGCCGATGGTGCCGGCGCAGAAGGCGTCGACGCAGGCCTCGTTGGCGGCGTTGTAGACGGCCGGGGCGGTTCCGCCGAGCTTGCCGACGCGGCGGGCCAGCGCCACGGCCGGGAAGGTCTCGTCGTCGAGCGGCTCGAAGGTCCAGGTCGCCGCCTTCGTCCAGTCGCAGGGGTACGCGGCGTTGCGCACGCGGTCGGGCCAGGTCAGGCCGAGCGCGATCGGCAGCTTCATGTCGGGCGGCGACGCCTGGGCGATGGTCGACCCGTCGTGGAACTCGACCATCGAGTGGATGACCGACTGCGGGTGGACCACGGGCACGATGTCGTCGAGGTCGATGTCGTAGAGCAGGCCCGCCTCCAGCAGCTCGAGGCCCTTGTTGACCAGCGTCGCGGAGTTGATGGTGATGACCCGGCCCATGTCCCACGTCGGGTGCTTCATCGCGTCCTCGGGGCGCTTGTCGACCAGTTGGTCGCGCGTCATGCCGCGGAACGGGCCGCCCGAGGCGGTGAGGATCACGCGGCGCACCTCATCTCGGCGGCCGGCGCGCAGGCATTGGGCGATCGCCGAGTGCTCCGAGTCGACCGCCACGACCTGGCCCTCGGCCGCGGCCTCGGTGACCAGGCGTCCGCCGATGACGAGCGACTCCTTGTTGGCCAGCGCCAGCGTGGTGCCGGCGGCGAGCGTGGCCATGGTGGCCTCGAGGCCCGCGGCGCCGGTGATGCCGTTGAGCACGACGTCGCAGTCCATCGCTGCGACCTCGGCCGCCGCGTCGGGCCCGGCGAGAATCTTCGGGAGGGTGACCTCGCCGGCGTTCCAGCCGCGTTCCTTGGCCTCGGCGTACAGGGCCAGCTGCAGGTCCTGGACGACGGTCGGGCGCGAGACCGCGACGACGGCCGGCTGGATGTCGAGCACCTGCCGGGCCAGCAGCGGGATGTTCCCACCGCCCGCGGCGAGCGCGACCACGCGGAAGTCGTCGGGCCGCGCGGCGGTCACCTCGAGGG
Organism: Mariniluteicoccus endophyticus; assembly: GCF_054780035.1. Taxonomy (NCBI): domain Bacteria; kingdom Bacillati; phylum Actinomycetota; class Actinomycetes; order Propionibacteriales; family Propionibacteriaceae; genus Mariniluteicoccus; species Mariniluteicoccus endophyticus. The sequence goes on from NZ_BAAGXC010000001.1 coordinate 155,990, forward strand.
CCTGGGTGCCGATGGAGCCGGTGCTGCCAAGGATCACGATGTCTCGCACCCGACCATCCTCTCAGGGCCGGGCCGGTTGGGGCGAACGTGCGCGCCCGGCTGCAGCCGCAGCCCTGGCGTTCCCAGCGGAAGACCTGCGACGGCCCCCAGGTGGACGACGGACGTGGTCTGCACGTGGCGCTCGAAGACCTGGCAGGACGCGGGCTCCCCAGCTCCCGTCGTCCCACGCTACGCCGCGGCGAGGCCGCGCGGGCCGGTCAGGTTCCCGCGGGAACCAGACGAGCAATGGGCATGGGATCCACGGCCGACGAGACCGATTCGCCGCGGGGGCGTACCTCGAGGTGGAGGTGGCACCCGTCGGGCGCGCCGAGGTCCCCGTTGTGGGCGACGGCGTCGCCCACCCGCACGCGCTGGCCGTCGCGCACGAGGACCTTCTCGACGTGGCCGAGCACGACGTCCCGGTCACCGGTGCGGATGCGGAAGGCCTTCGAGCCGTACGCCGACCCCAGGCCGCCCAGGACCACGGTCCCCTCGACCCCTGCCCTGAGCGGGACACCGCAGGGCATCGCCACGTCGACGCCGTGATGGAAGCCCTGCCGTCCGGGACATCGCGCGTCCGGCGCGTAGTACGGCGCGCTCGAGCAGCCGAAATCAATCATCGTGCGGTAGGCCCCGTCGTACCAGGGCGAGGTCACCGGCCGCTGCTCGCGGGCGAAGAACCGCCACCGCGGGCACGCCGCCGCAGGCACACAGCGGCAGCACCGCGACCAGGACCAGACCCGCGTACCTCATGCCCAGGAGCGTACGTGCCCACCGGACGAGTCTCGAACTTGAAAAATTGAACGCGTGTCGACGCTTCCGCCCGGCCACCGCGCATGGCTACTGTGCACCCACCATGTGAGGTGCCCAGCCATCGTCGGGCGCCCCTCACCGACGAGGAGATCGATGAAGTTCAACAACCTGCGCCGTGCCGGCGTCGTCGCCGCCGCTGCCGCCGTGATGGTGCTGCCGGCCGTCGCCGCCAACGCCTCCCCCAACGCCTCCACCCCGGTCCCGGTCGACATGTCCGACGGCCGCCTCATGAGCTACGTCGTCAACACCAAGGCCAACCCGGGCCAGGTGCGGCTCGCCGAGCGAGCCATCACGAAGTCCGGCGGCGCCGTCGTCCAGTCGTGGCCGCAGATCGGCGTAGTCATCGCCCACTCGACCAAGGCCGACTTCCTCAAGAAGGTCCGCGCCCAGAAGGCCGTCGAGTCGGCCGGCCCCACGCGTACCACCCCGGTCGTCGAGGGCACCCCCGGCCAGTCGAACGGCCACAAGGGTGGCGCGTCGGGCTACAAGAAGAAGGCCGAGATGCTCAACGGCGACGCCGAAGGCGCCGCCTCGCCCGCGGCCGCCGGCGACCCCATGGAAACCGAGCAATGGGACATGACGATGATCAAGGCCGACCAGGCCCACAAGATCACCGACGGCTCGCGCAATGTCCTCGTCGGTGTCCTCGACTCGGGCATCGACCCCGAGCACCCCGACCTCAAGCCGAACATCGATGTCGCCGCCTCGGTCAACTGCACCGGTGCCGGCCAGCCGTCGGCCAAGGGCTGGGAGCCCACCACCTCCGACCACGGCACCCACGTGGCCGGCACGATCGCCGCCGCCCGCAACGGCGTCGGGATGGTCGGCGTCGCCCCGAACGTCCGCATGGCATCGGTGAAGGTCGTCAGTGACGATGGCTTCATCTACCCCGAGTACGCCATCTGCGGCTTCGTCCAGGCGGCCGAGAAGAACATGGATGTGACGAACAACTCCTACTTCGTCGACCCGTTCGAGTTCTGGTGCGGCGACCAGGCCGATCAGGCCCCGGCCAAGGAGGCCGTGCGCCGTGCCGTGGCGTACTCGACCGGCAAGGGCGTCGTGCACGCCGCCGCCGCGGGCAACAACTACTACGACCTGGCCAACAAGACGACCGACGAGGGGTCGCCCAACGACTCCACGCCCGTCGAGCGCCAGATCAACAGCACCTGTCATGACATCCCCGCCGAGCTGCCGGGCGTCCTGACGGTGTCGGCGATCGACAAGTTCGGCGAGAAGGCTCCCTTCTCCAACTACGGCGAGGGCGTCATCGACGTCGGCGCCCCCGGCCGCGCGATCCTGTCGACCCTCCCCGGCGGCAAGTACGGCCCGAAGTCGGGCACGTCGATGGCCTCGCCGCACGCCGCCGGCGTGCTCGCGCTGCTCAAGTCGACCCACCCGGACGCCACCCCGGCCCAGCTGATCGACATGATCAAGAAGCAGGCGGACGACCACGCCTGCCCGACGGCCTACCCGACCGCCGACCAGCAGTGCACCGGCCCGGTCACCAACAACGGGTTCTACGGCGAGGGCATGATCGACGCCCTCGACGCCGTCACCCGATGACCTGACACCGTTCGCCGCGACGGCCCCGGGCTCCGGCCCGGGGCCGTCGCCGTCGGCGGGCCCCTGCGCTTGAATGGGTCCCATGACCCTCGAGATCGAGACCCTCGCGGCATTCGACCGCCACACCGCCACGGCGCGGTCGATGCACGGCTGGTTCGTCCAGTCGATCGACCTCACCGAGCGCACGACCGAGCTGGCCGACCTCGACGTCGCCGGCGCGGCGTTCCTGGGCTGCGACCTCGCCCCGGGGGTGGCGGAGACGCTGGCCGACCGCGGCGCGCTGCTGTTCCCCCGGATCCCCGACGTGCCGTTCGACCCCTACCGCGGCCACATCTACACCGCCGACGAGCTCTACGACGCGTTCCCCTACGAGCGCTCGCTCGACGCGCGCGTGTATGCGTGGACCCGCGCACAGGGGCGTACGCCGGGTGCGGCCGCCAGCCTCGCCACCGCCCTGCACGACCACGCGATCAGCGATGCCCTCGACGAGGTCGACGTCGACCACGGCCGGGTCGTCGGGATCATGGGCGGCCACGCGATGGCTCGCGACACCCCCGCGTACGCGAACGCCGCCCGCCTCGCCCAGCGCCTCGCCGCCGAGGGCCTGACGATCCTCACCGGCGGGGGTCCGGGTGCGATGGAGGCCGCGAACCTGGGTTCGTGGTTCGCCGGTCGCGATGGCCTGGACGAGGCGCTGGAGATTCTGGCCCGCGTGCCGTCGTTCCGCCCCGACATCGGGGCGTGGGCCGGTGCCGCCTTCGACGTGCGCCGGCGCTGGCCCGACGACCACGCGCCGGTGTCGCTGGCCGTGCCGACCTGGTTCTACGGCCACGAGCCGCCCAACGTGTTCGGCACCCACATCGCCAAGTACTTCGCGAACGCCCTGCGCGAGGACGTGCTGCTGCAGCGCTGCGGGGCCGGCATCGTCTACCTCGAGGGCGCCGCCGGGACCGTTCAGGAGGTGTTCCAGGCGATGACCCCGAACTACTATGCGAGCGACCCGGCCACGATCGTCCCGCTTGTGCTGGTGGGCCACGACCACTGGACACAGAAGCTGCCGGCGTGGCCACTGGTCCGGGCGCTCGCCGCCGGCAGGCCGGTCGAGCAGCACGTCCACCTCGTCGATTCCCTCGACGAGGTGGCCGACCTGCTGGCCCGCTGACCTACTTCTGCACCAGCCCGTCGGCGAGACCGAGCATCGTGATGATCTTCTCGGTGCGTGACTTCGCCTGTTTCAGACGGGCGGTGTCCCCCTTGCCCGCGGCAAGCTGCTCATTGACGAAGCCCACGCGAGCCGGCGACCCGGTGCTGTAGTGGGTGACCAGCGTCGGATACCACTCGGCCTCCTTCACCTCGAAGCCGCCGGTCGGCTTTTCGGCGAACACGAAGCGCGTCGTGATGCCCTCGTAGCCCATCGGCACATCGGTCTTGTGCTGGGCGACGAGGTTGCCCAGGCCATAGACCACCCACTTGCCGTTGACCTTGGTGATGGGCTGCACGACGTGCACGTGGTGGCCGTAGACGAGGTCCACGTCGGGTGAGGCGGTGAGCTTCTCGGCCAGCGACCTCTGCTGCTCGTTGGGCGCGTTCTGGTATTCCTCACCGCCGTGGACGGCGACCATCACGATGTCGGCGCCGCCCTGTCGGGCCTTCCTCGCCTGGCCGAGCAGATAGCTCGCCTCGATCGTCGGGACCGACCACTTCTTGTCGGTGGGGCGCGGGATGCCGTTGGTGTCGTAGGTGCCCTCGATGACGGCGATCTTCACGCCGGCCGCGGTCGTGAACACCGTGGGCGTGTCGGCCTCCTCCTTCGTCCGCGCAGTGCCCGCATGCCTCAGCCCACGCGCGTCCATCTGGTCGAGCGTGTTCTTCAGCCCGTCGAATCCCTTGTCGAGGCTGTGGTTGGAGGCCGTGGTGCACATGTCGTAGCCGATGGCCTTCACCGCGTCGAGCGTGTACGGGGGCGAGCTGAACGCCGGATAGCCCGAGTAGCTACCGCCCGGCTTCGACACCGGCACCTCGTTGTGGCAGATCGCGAGGTCCGCGCCCTCCACCACCGACCGGATGCCCGACAGCAGCGGCGTGAAATCGTAGTCGTCGGAGCCCCTGCGTCCCTGCCGAGCCGCGTCTTCCTTGGCCCCGAACCAGAGGGTGTTGTGCCACAGCAGGTCACCGTTCATCACCACCGACGCCGTACGCGGAGCCCGCGTGGGGGTCGGCGTCGGCGTGGCGACAGGTGCTGGGGCGGTCGACTTCGTGGCTCGACCCGTGGAGCGGGGCGCCGCCTCCTGCGTGGGGGTCGGCGTACCGCACCCACCGACCACCAGCACCGCTGCGAGCGCGGCGACGACGGGCTTCGTTCGGCCCATGAACAGTCCCCCTCCGGCGGGACTCCACGGATCCCGCCGCAGTGCATTGTGTTCGACGCAGGGTCACCGACCACCCATCAGGGGGTGTTGCTCAGATCACACCCATCGCCAAGACGGCGTCGGCCACCTTCGTGAAGCCGGCGATGTTGGCGCCCAGGACGTAGTTGCCCGGCTGGCCGTAGACGTCCGCGGTCTCCGCGCAGCGATCGTGGATGTCGACCATGATCTGGCGCAGGCGCTCCTCGGTGAACTCGAAGGCCCACGAGTCGCGCGAGGCGTTCTGCTGCATCTCCAGCGCCGAGGTGGCCACACCACCGGCGTTGGCGGCCTTGCCCGGGCCGAACAGGACGTCGGCCTCGTGCAGGATGGCGACCGCCTCCGGCGTGCAAGGCATGTTCGCCCCCTCGGCCACGGCTATGACGCCGTTGTCCACCAGCATCCGCGCGTGGTTCTCGTCGAGCTCGTTCTGGGTCGCGCACGGCAGCGCGATGTCACACGGCACGTCCCAGATCGAGCCCTCCGTCGCATGCTTCGCGTTGGGGCGGCGCTCGGCGTACACGCTCAGACGTGCCCGTTCGACCTCCTTGACCTGCTTGAGGAGCTCGAGGTCGATGCCGTCCTCGTCGACGACGAAGCCCTGGGAGTCGGAGCAGGCGACGACCTTTGCGCCGAGCTGCTGGGCCTTCTCGATGGCATAGATGGCGACGTTGCCCGAGCCCGACACCACGACGCGGCGGCCGTCGAGCTCCTCCCGGCGCGTACGCAGCATCTCGTTGGCGAAGATGACGGTGCCATAGCCGGTGGCCTCCGTGCGCACGAGGGAGCCGCCCCAGGTCAGGCCCTTGCCTGTCAGCACACCCGCCTCGTAGCGGTTGGTGATGCGCTTGTACTGGCCGAACAGGAACCCGATCTCACGACCACCCACGCCGATGTCGCCGGCGGGGACGTCGGTGTATTCGCCAAGATGGCGGTACAGCTCAGTCATGAACGACTGGCAGAAGCGCATGATCTCCCCGTCGGAGCGCCCCTTCGGGTCGAAGTCGGAGCCGCCCTTGCCACCGCCGATGGGCATGCCGGTCAGCGAATTCTTGAAGATCTGCTCGAAGCCGAGGAACTTCACGATGCCCAGGTAGACCGAGGGGTGGAAGCGGAGGCCGCCCTTGTAGGGGCCGAGCGCCGAGTTGAACTCGACGCGGAACCCGCGGTTGATCTGGACGCGGCCCTGATCGTCGGTCCACGGCACACGGAAGATGATCTGGCGCTCCGGCTCGCAGATGCGCTCGAGCACGGCGGCGTCGACGTACTGGGGATTGCGCTCGAGCACGGGGCCGAGCGATTCGAATACCTCGCGGACGGCCTGGTGGAACTCGGCCTCCCCGGGGTTGCGGTTGACGACGGTGTCAAAAGTGGTCTGCAGAGCGGCGTCCATCGCCAAACCCCCTTGGTGTTGTGTTTCTCGGGACGGAGTCGATCACCCGCGCTCGTCGGCGGCCAATTGTCCGCAGGCGCCGTCGATCTCCTGACCTCGCGTGTCGCGCACGGTGACGGGTACGCCGTGGGCCTCGAGGCGGCGTACGAATTCGCGCTCGTCGGCACGACGCGAGGCCGTCCAGATCGAGCCCGGCGTAGGGTTCAGCGGGATCAGGTTCACGTGGAACCAGCCCCAGTCTCCACGCTTCTTGAGCTCACGCGCCAGCAGGTCCGCCCTGTGGGCCTGGTCGTTGATGTCGCGGATCATGGCGTATTCGATCGACACGCGGCGCCGCGTCGTCGCTGCATACTCCCACGCGGCGTCGAGGACCTCGCCCACCCTCCAGCGGGTGTTGATCGGCACCAGGTCGTCGCGGAGCTCGTCGTCGGGGGCGTGCAGGCTGACGGCCAGCGTGACGGGTATCCCCTCGGTCGCGAGCTGCTTGATGCGGGGCACCAGACCGACGGTCGAGACCGTGATGCCACGGGCGGAGATGCCCAGCCCGTCCGGCTGCGGGGCGGTCAGCGTACGCACCGCACCGATGACCGCTGAGTAGTTGGCCATCGGCTCGCCCATGCCCATGAAGACGATGTTGTTGACCCGCCCAGGCCCGCCGCCGACCTCGCCGCGGGCGAGCGCGCGGAAGCCCGCCACGACCTGCTCCACGATCTCGGCGGTGGACATGTTCCGCTGCAACCCGCCCTGGCCGGTGGCGCAGAACGGGCACGCCATGCCGCAGCCGGCCTGGGACGAGACACACATCGTCGTACGCATGTGCCTCCCCTCTCCGGGTGTGCTGCCGTCGTCGTCGGCGAGGTCGTCGGGCGAGTCGCCGCGGCGGGCGTACCTCATCATGACCGACTCGACGGTCGCACCGTCATGGAGGCGCCACAGCGTCTTGACCGTCGTGTCCCCGTCGCAGGCGAGCGTGCGCACCGGGTCGAGCAGCTTCGGGAACAGCGTCTGGGCAAGCTGGTCGCGCATGGCCGCCGGGATGTCGGTCCAATCGACGGGGTCGGTGGTGAACCGTTCGAAGTAGTGCTTCGACAGCTGCTTGGCGCGGAACGGGGGCAGGCCGGCATCGGTGAGGGCGGCGGTGCGGTCGGCGGGCTCGAGGTCCGCCCAGTGGCGCGGCGGCTTGCCGCGTCGGGGGGCCTCGAACACCAGCGGCAGCGGCTTGTCGGTGAACTTGATCTTCTCGGTGATATCAGCCTCCGGGGACGAGTAGATAGAGGGCGAGCCAGGCGACGGGAGCGGCCACGAGCAAGGAGTCGAGCCGGTCCATCACCCCGCCGTGGCCGGGCAGGAACGACGACATGTCCTTGATGCCGATGTCGCGCTTGATGAGGGACTCGATGAGGTCGCCGCAGGCGCCGACGGCGACGAGCGCGGCGCCGAGCGGCAGCCCGCCCCACCACGCGACGCCGAACCCCCAGACGCAGAACCCGACGGCGGTGAGGATCCCGAACAGCATCGAGCCGGCGAAACCCTCCCAGGTCTTCTTGGGCGAGATACGCGGGGCCATCTTGTGCTTGCCGAACAGGACACCGGCGACGTAGCCACCGATGTCGCCCATGCACACCACCGCGATGAAGGTCACCACGCGCATGGTGCCCTCCTGCCCCGCCAGCATGAGGCTCACGAACGAGCCGAGCATCGGCAGGTAGGCGATGATCAGCATGCTGGCGGCCGCGTCGCGCACGAAACCGTCGGCGCCCCGTGGCATGCGCCAGATCAGAGTCACGAGCGCGGTGAGCCCGAGGAGGCCCAGCATGAGGGTGTTCGACGGGATGTCGATGCGGTGGTCGGCCTGGCCGGCGAAGTATGAGCCGGTGACGATGGCGATGGTGCCCAGGACGATCGGCACGATCTCCGCGTGCATCTCGAGCCGCTTGAGCGCCTTGTGGAGCTCAACCGAGCCGGCGGCGAGCGCGGCGGCCACCAGAAGCACGAAGCCCAGGTTCCACCAGGTCAGCGTGACCACGAGCGCGGCCGCCAGCGCGACGCCCACGCCGATGGCCGCCGGCAGGTTCCTGCCGGCGCGGCCATGCGTGGGCGCCGTCGTGGGGGTCGGTGTCCCGGTGGTCATGCGGACCTCTGCTCAGACCTCGAGCAGCTCGGCTTCCTTGTTCTTGAGGACGTCGTCAATCTGGTCGGTGTGCTTCTTGGTGGCGGCGTCGAGCTGCTTCTCGGCGCGGGTCACCTCGTCCTCGCCGACCTCCTTGTCCTTGACCAGCTTGTCCATCGCGTCCTTGGCGGTGCGGCGGGCATTGCGGACCGAGATGCGGGCGTCCTCGGCCTTGTTCTTGGCGAGCTTGGTGTATTCCTTGCGGCGGTCCTCGGTGAGCTCGGGCAGGGAGCAGCGGATCTGGTGACCGTCGGAGGCGGGGTTGACGCCCAGGTCCGCGTTGCGGATGCCCTTCTCGATGGCGGCCATCGTCGACTTGTCGAACGGCTGGATCATCACCATGCGGGCGTCGGCGACCTGGACGGTGGCGAGCTGCTGCAGCGGCATCGACTGGCCGTACGCCTCGACCATGATCTTGTTGAACATGCCGGGGTGGGCGCGGCCGGTGCGGATCGCGGCGAACTCCTCCTTCGCGTGCTCGACGGCGGCTTCCATCTTCATCTCGGCCTCGGCCATGATGTCGGCGATCAACGTGATCGTTCCTTCCGGGTGTTGCGCGGGGCTCCCCGCGGCGTGGTTGGCGGTCGTGCTGCGTGCGTCAGGCGTGAACCGTGGTACCGATCTTCTCACCCGCGACAACGCGGCCGATGTTGCCCTCGGTGTCGAGCGAGAAGAAGATCATCGGGAGGTCGTTGTCGCGGGCCATCGAGATGGCTGTCGCGTCGGCGACCTTGAGGTGACGGTTGAGGAACTCGTCGTAGGACAGGTCGTCGTATTTCTTCGCCTCGGGGTTGGTCTTCGGATCGGAGTCGTAGACACCGTCGGTGCCCTGCTTGCCCATCAGCAGCACCTCGGCGCCGATCTCGAGCGCGCGCTGCGCGGCGACGGTGTCGGTCGAGAAGTAGGGCATGCCCGAGCCCGCGCCAAAGATCACAACGCGGCCCTTCTCGAGGTGGCGCTCGGCCCGGCGCGGGATGTACGGCTCGGCTACCTGGCCCATCGTGATGGCGGTCTGGACGCGGGTGTCCAGACCGGCCTTCTCGCAGAAGTCCTGCAGGGCCAAGCAGTTCATCACGGTGCCGAGCATGCCCATGTAGTCGGCGCGGTCACGCTCCATGCCGCGCTGCTGCAGCTCCGCGCCGCGGAAGAAGTTGCCGCCGCCGACGACGATCGCGACCTGCACACCCTGGTTGACGACCTCGGCGATCTGTCTGGCGATCGAGGCGACGACATCGGGGTCGACTCCGATCTGACCACCACCGAAGGCCTCTCCGGAGAGCTTGAGGAGAACGCGCTTGTACGCCGGCATGGATTTCCTTCCGAGGGGCTTCAGTTGCTCAGACCATCATCCCGCACCTGCTGGGGATAGGCGAACCGGCGCTTCCGACGACGGCGAAGGGCGCCGCGGGGATCTCTCCCCGCGGCGCCCCGCGTACGTGTTCGGCGACCGATCAGGCGCCGGCCTCGAAGCGCGCGAAGCGCTTGACCTTGGCACCGGCGGCCTCGAGCTGCTGGCCGATGGACTTCTTGTCGTCGGTGATCGAGGCCTGGTCGACCAGGCAGACATCTTTGAAGAACGCGTTGACGCGACCCTCGACGATCTTCGGCAGGGCGGCCTCCGGCTTGCCCTCCTCGCGGGACTTGGCCTCGGCGACGCGGCGCTCGCCCTCGACGACATCGGCGGGGACCTCGTCGCGGGAAACGTACTGCGGACGCATCGACGCGATCTGGAGCGCGACCCCATGGAGCAGCTGCTCGTCGCCGCCCTCGGCCTCGACCAGGACACCGACCTGCGGCGGCAGGTCGGAGGCGCGGCGGTGGAGATAGAGCGTGGTCGGGCCTTCGAACCAGGCCGCGTCCTTCAGCTCGAGCTTCTCGCCGATCTTGACGGCCAGCTCGTGGACGGCCTCGGCGACGGTCTTGCCACCGTCGAGCTCGACCGCGTTGGCGGCCTCGACACCGTGCGCCTTGGCGGAGTCGACGGCCTTGGCGATGTCGTCGGCCAGCGCCATGAACTCGGCGTTCTTGGCGACGAAGTCGGTCTCGGCGGCGAGCTGGATCAGGGCGTTGCCCGAGGCGGCGACGAGGCCGTTGGAGGCCTCGCGGTCGGCGCGCTTGGCGGCCTTGGCCTGACCGCTCACGCGGAGGATCTCGACAGCCTTGTCGTAGTCGCCGTCGGCCTCGGTCAGGGCCTTCTTCGCGTCCATCATGCCTGCGCCGGTCGCGTCGCGGAGCTTCTTCACGTCAGCAGCGGTGATCGCCATCTGTGGTGTTCCTTGTCTGTGTTGCCTTCGCCAGAAGGTCGGTGAAATCTCGGTAGCGGTCAGGGACTGTGCCGCGGGCGGCATGGACTGGCCGCGGCCCGCGAGGGGCCGCGGCCGGGTGGATCAGTTGGCCTCGTCGGCCTTCGCCGCGGGCGCCTCGGGCGCCACCTTGCCAGCCTCGGCGGTGGCGTCGGCAGCCGGGGCCTCCTCGGCCCCCTCGGCCTTCTCGTCGGCCTCGGCCTCGTCAGCCTTGGGGGCCTCATCAGCCTTGGGGGCCTCGTCGGCCTTCGCCTGCTCGCCGCCGGCGAGGAGCTCGCGCTCCCACTCGGCCATCGGCTCGGCCTCGGCGGCCTGGCCCGACTCGCCGCCGCCGGAGCGGGCCAGAAGTCCCTCGGCCACGGCGTCGGCGAGGACGCGGGTCAGCAGCGCGACGGAACGGATCGCGTCGTCGTTGCCCGGGATCGCGAAGTCGACCTCGTCGGGATCGCAGTTGGTGTCGAGGATGCCGATGATCGGGATGCGCAGCTTGCGGGCCTCATCGACGGCGAGGTGCTCCTTCTTCGTGTCGACGATCCACACGGCCTGAGGCGTGCGGGCCATGTCACGGATGCCACCGAGGTCCTTCTCGAGCTTGATCTTCTCACGCTTGAGCATGAGGAGCTCCTTCTTCGTCAGGCCCGAACCGGCGACCTTGTCGAAGTCCATGGCCTCGAGCTCCTTGAGGCGCGAGATGCGCTTGGAGATCGTCTGGAAGTTGGTGAGCATGCCGCCCAGCCAGCGCTGGTTGACGTAGGGCATGCCGACGCGGGTGGCCTGCTCGGCGATGGCCTCCTGGGCCTGCTTCTTGGTGCCCACGAAGAGCACCTGGCCGCCCTTGGCGACGGTGTCCTTGACGAAGGCATACGCCTGGTCGATGTAGGTCAGCGACTGCTGCAGGTCGATGATGTAGATGCCGTTGCGCTCGGTGAAGATGAAGCGCTTCATCTTCGGGTTCCACCGACGGGTCTGGTGTCCGAAGTGGACGCCGCTCTCGAGCAGCTGGCGGGCGGTGACGACGGCCATGGCCGTTCCTCCTTCGGGCGCGCTCGCGCCCCTGTGGTTCTTCCGGCGCCGACCGTCGGCGCCGCCTGACGCAGTCGCCCCACGCACCGGATCACTCCGGACCACGCGCGGTGCCCCGCCCCCGGCGGGCATGACTGCATGCGAAGTCAGTCCGGATCGCCGGACTGCCGTCGGTCATCATACGTCGCGCGACGCCGCGAAGGCCAACCGAGAGATGTCCACAGGCCCGCTCGCCCCGGGTTGTCCACAGATCGCCTCCGCAGTGACCACCCGAGGGGTGTCACGGACCAATGTCGGGAGGTGATCCGACGAATCTTCTCCGTGTGCTGCGCCGCCGTGGCGCTCGTCGTCGCGCTCGTCGTCGCGACCGCACCGCCGGCGACGGCCACCGAGCTGCCGCCGTTGCCGCGGGGACGGCTGCCGATCATCGGCGGCGACGTGGTCCGGCCCTTCCAGCCACCGGCGAAGCGCTGGTTGTCGGGTCACCGCGGGGTCGACGTGTCCGGGCGCGCGGGCCAGATGGTGGTGGCCGCCGCCGACGGCGAGGTGGCGTACGCCGGCACGATCGCCGGGCGCCCCGTGATGGCCGTCGTCCATGGGGCGGTGCGCACGACCTACGAACCGGTCTCGGCGTCGGTGCCCGTCGGCACCCGGGTGCGCGCCGGCCAGGTCATCGGCGTCCTGGAGGGTGGCCACTGCCCCACCGCCGTGCTGCACGCGTGCCTCCACCTCGGTCTCCGTCTGGGCGACACCTACCTCGACCCGATGCTGCTGATCGGCGGCGGGGCCGGCGTACGCCTGCTGCCCGGGTCCGCGGAGGTGGGCGTCGCCGAACGGGTCCGCGAGCGGGCCGCTCCCCCACCGGAGCCGGCCGGCGACGGAACGTACGCGCGGGGCGGTCACGGGGCGGCGATCCCCGGCTCCGGACCCGTCACCTCGCGGTTCGGGATGCGGCTCCACCCTGTGTTGAAGGTGTGGAAGCTGCATGACGGCGTCGACTACGGCACCGGCTGCGGACAGCCGCTGCGCGCGATCCACGACGGGGTGGTCGAGGCGGCCTACTTCAACGCCGGCTACGGCAACCGGTTGATGGTCGACCACGGTGTCGTCGACGGCCACCGGGTGAAGAGCTCCTACAACCACGCCATTCGCTGGACGGCCTCCCCCGGCCAACGGATCACCAAGGGCCAGGTGATCGGGCTGTCGGGATCGACGGGCTATTCCACCGGCTGCCACCTGCACTTCATGCTGTGGATCGACGGCCGCCTCGTGGACCCGCTGACGTGGCTGGGCTGATCTCAGGCGCGCGGGTGGGCCTGCTCGAACGCGGCCCGCAGCCGTTCGTTGGTGACGTGCGTGTAGACCTGCGTGGTCGCCAGCGAGGCGTGCCCGAGCATCTCCTGCACGCTGCGCAGGTCGGCCCCACCCTCGAGGAGGTGTGTGGCCATGGCGTGGCGCAGCCCGTGCGGGCCGAGGTCGGGCGCCCCCTCGACGGCCCCGAGGGCGCGGTGGACGACGCGACGCACGACGCGCTGGTCGATGCGGCCGCCTCGCTCACCGAGGAACAGCGCGTTGCCGCTGGTGGCGACGACAAGCTCGGGGCGCAGCGCCAGGTAGGCCTCGAGCGCCTTCCATGCGGGGGCGCCCACGGGCACGGCGCGCTCCTTGTTCCCCTTGCCGACGACGCGCACGACCCGGCGGTCGTGGTCGAGGTCAGGCAGGTCGAGACCGCACAGCTCCGCGACGCGGATGCCGCTGGCATACAGCATCTCGAGCATCGCGACGTCGCGGCGCCCAACCGCACCGGGCGTCTCGGCGGCCCGGGCCAGCGCGCCGTCGAGCATCGCCGTCGCCTCGGCCCGCTCCAGCGTGGGCGGCAGGCGCTTGGCGAGCTTGGGCGACCTCAGAGTCTGGGCGGGGTTGGTCGGGATGCGCCCGGTGTCGCGGCACCAGGCGAAGAACACGCGTACCGCCGCGGCCCGGCGCTGCAGCGTGGTGCGCGCGGCACCGCGGGTCTGCTGGTTGGCCAGCCACGACCGGAGGGCGCGGACGTCGACCGACGACAGGTCGTCGTGGCCGAGCCGCTGCAGGTGGAGCAGCAGTCCCTCGAGGTCCCCCGTGTACGCGCGGATCGTATGCGCGGAAAGGTGGCGCTCGGCGTCGAGATGGCGCAGGTAGGTCGCGAGCAACGAGGCGTACGCCTCCCCCAGCCCCGCCTCGTCGTGATCCTCGGCCATGTCAACCATCATCTACGATGCTCGCATGACGACCGACATCGACGACCTGACCACGGGCGGCAAGGTCCGCCCGATCACCCGTTGGGGGACGCCGGTGATGCACAAGACCTGCGCGCCGGTCGAGAAGTTCGACGACGAGTTGCGCGACCTGGTCCGCGACATGTTCGCCACCCTCGATGCCGCCTCCGGCGTGGGCCTGGCGGCCAACCAGATCGGCGTCGACCTGTCGGTGTTCATCTACGACTGCCCGGACGACCAGGGCAACCACCACGTCGGCGTCATGTGCAACCCGACCGTCGAGCTGCCCGAGGGCAAGGACCGCCGTCTCGAGGCCGTCGACGAGGGCTGCCTCTCGCTGCCCGGCGCCTACCAGTCGCTGGCGCGTCCCGACCACGCGATCTGCCGCGGCCAGGACATCGACGGCAACGACGTCGAGATCGTCGGCACGGGGTTCTTCGCCCGCTGCCTCCAGCACGAGACCGACCATCTCCACGGCACGGTCTTCGGCGACCGGCTCTCGAAGCGCTCCCGCAAGCAGCTGTACGCACAGCACGAGGCGCTGGCCGAGCGCTACCTCGACGACTGGCCGATCACGCCGAAGCAGCCCGCCAGCTGAACCGCGCGGACGGGTCACGACTCAGCGCAGCGCATAGCACGCCACGGCCGCCGCGGCGGCGACGTTGAGCGAGTCGATGCCGGCCTGCATGGGGATCACGGCCACGTCGTCGGCGGCGCCGACCCACCGGTGGGACAGCCCGTCCCCTTCGGTGCCCAGCAGGATCGCCACCTTCTCGTCGGCCCCGATTTCGGCGGCCACCACGTGCAGCGGTCGGGCGTCGGGCGTCAGCGCGAGCGCCACGACTCGGAACCCGGCGCGCTGCAGCATCGCCACGGCGTCGGCCCAGTCGTCAAGCCGCGCCCAGGGCAGGGAGAACACCGCACCCATGGCGACCTTGATCGAGCGGCGGTAGAGCGGATCGGCCGCCCTCGGGGCGAGGAGCGCGCCGTCCCAGCCCAATCCCGCCGCACCGCGCAGGATCGCGCCCACATTCGTGTGGTCGACGATGTCCTCCAACACCACGAGACGGCGCAGCGCCAGCAGGTCGTCGACGGTGTGCCTGGTCTCGCGGTGCAGCGACGCGAGCGCCCCGCGGTGGACGTGGAAGCCGGTGACCTCCTCGGCGAGCGCCTCGGTGACGACGAAGACCGGCACGTCGGGCCAACGCTCGAGCACGTCGGCCAGCCCCGGCAGCCAGCGCTCGGCGAGCAGGAAGGACCGCGGGCGATAACCCGCCTCGAACGCGCGACGGATCACCTTCTCCCCCTCCGCGATGAACAGCCCGTGCTCGCTCTCGAGCGAACGGCGCAGGGAGGTGTCGCGCAGGCGTACGTAGTCGGCGAGCCGCGGGTCGCCCGCGGACGTGATGTCGACGCGCATCACTGCTGCATCAAGAAGTCGACGATGGCGATCACCCCGATGCCCACGATGACCACGCGGTAGACCACCGGCGGCAGGCGGCGGCCGACGCGCGCGCCGACCTGGGCGCCCACGATCGAGCCGAGGGCGATGGCGAGGGCCACCCACCAGTCGATCGGCGATCCCCCGCTGAACGCGACGACGACGAAGACGACGGCGGCGGTGCCGTTGACGACCGTCCCCAACCCGTTCTTGACCGCGTTGACGCGCGCCATGGACTCGTGCGGCAGGCCGATTCCGAGGATCGCCAGCAGGAGCACGCCCTGGGCCGCGCCGAAGTAGCCGCCGTACACGCCGGCACCGATCACGCTGGGGTAGGTCCACCAGGGCTCGCGGGGGTCGCCGCTTTGGTCCAGGGCCGCGTGCTGCGCGGCGACCTTCTTGGCCAGCCAGGGCTGCAGCACGACCAGCACGCAGCCCAGCCCGATCAGGATCGGGACGATGGCGTCGAACGCGGCCGACGGCAGCGTGAGCAGCAGGATCGCGCCGATCGTCCCGCCGATGAGCGAGCAGATGCCGAGCCGGATCATCCGCGCCTTCTGGGGGCGCAGCTCGGGCAGCATCGAAAAGGTGCCCGACAGGCCGCCCGCGGTCAGGCCGACGGAGTTCGACGTGTTCGCGACGACCGGGGGGATACCGAAGGCCAGCAGCGTCGGGAACGTCACCAACGTGCCCGAGCCGACGACCGTGTTGATCAAGCCGGCGGCAGCGCCCGCGAGGGCGATGACCAGGAACTCGACGACTCCCACGCGCTCAGCGGGCCGCGCGCGCCGACCAGCGGCCGGCGTCGTGGGTGATCGTGAGCGGCATGTCGAAGGTCTCCGACAACGTCTCGGAGGTGAGCGTTTCGGCGATCGGTCCGGCGTGGACGACCCGCCCCTCCTTGAGCAGGAGCGCGTGGGTCATGCCGGCCGGAATCTCCTCCACGTGGTGGGTGACGAGCACCGAGGCGGGGGCGTACGGGTCCTCCGCCAGCTCGGACAGAGTCGCGACGAGCGCCTCGCGCCCCGCGACGTCGAGACCGGCGGCGGGCTCGTCGAGCAGGAGCAGCTCGGGGTCGGTCATCAACGCGCGGGCGATCTGGACACGCTTGCGCTCGCCCTCGGACAGGGTTCCGAAGGTGCGGTCAGCCAGGTGGTCGACGCGCAGCTGCTGCATCAGCTCCAGAGCACGCTCGTGGTCCATGTCGTCGTACTCCTCGCGCCAGCGACCCATGACCGCGTACGCCGACGACACCACGACGTCGCGGACGGCCTCGCCCTTGGGGATGCGGTCGGCGAGAGCTGCAGAGGTGACGCCGATGCGCGGGCGCAGCTCGAACACGTCGACGGTGCCGAGCACCTCGCCCAGAAGCCCGGCGACGCCAGCGGTGGGGTGGATCTGGGCACCCAGCACCTGCAGGAGGGTGGTCTTGCCGGCGCCGTTGGGTCCGATCACCACCCAGCGGTCGGTCTCGTCCACCGTCCAGTTGATGCCGTCCAGCAGGGTGGCTCCCCCACGGACGATGCTGACATCGGCAAGATCAACGACTGCGGCCATGCGTTGCACACTACCGCTGGATACCTTGGGCGGGTGCCGGTACTCCCCGCGGTGCGGCTCACCGCCCACCTGAACTCCGTACGTCGTGCCCCCGCGAGCGCAGAGGTCGTCGCGCGCGCGGTCGTCGACGACGACGCCGCCCACCACGTCACCGACCCCGACGGGTTGGTCGGCCTCGACCCGATCCGTGCCAACGAGCTCGACCACGCGCTGGCCGCCGTGCTGCTGTTGCACCCCGGCGACTGGGTGCTGGCCCTCCCCCGCCCCGGGCACTTGCTGCCGCTCCGGGGGCCCGCCGTTCTCACCGCTGCCGCGCTGGAGGCCGGGGCCGCGGTCGTGCACGCCGACGGCGGGTTGGCCTGGGTGCCCCAGCGCGTCGGCCCCGCGATCCAGTGGCGCCTCCACCGGGCCGAGCGCCCCCTGCTGGCCACCACCCCGCAGGAGGCCGAGCGGCAGCTGTCCGAGACCGTGTTGCGCGCGACCCGAGCGCTCACCGAGCTCGACTTGGCCTCCGGGGCGCGGCCCGACCTCCCCGAGGCCGTGCTGCCGGCGGCGTACGGGGCTCGCGCCCAGCGCCTGGCCCATCGTGCGCTGCTGCTGCTCGAGGCGGCCGAGGCCGGCCTCGACGACGACACCGAGGTGCTCCACAGCCACGCGATCGGCGTACGCACGACGGCGCTGCGCGAGCTGCGCGACGCCGCCTCCGTCGCGCTGTGCGCGGTGGTGTCAGTCCTCACGCCCACCCACTAGTGTGGTCCCACCATGACCACCAAGAACTCTGGCCCGGGGGCCGTCTACGCCATCGGGGGCGCCGAGGCGAAGCTGCGCCGGCGTACCGTCCTCCGCTCGTTCCTGACCTCGGCGGGCGGGAAGAAGGCCCGCATCGTCGTCATCCCCACCGCCTCGTCGTTGGGCCACGAGGTGGTCGAGGTCTATCAGGCGGTGTTCACCCAGATCGGCGCCGCCGAGGTCGACTGGGTGCGGCCCGAGTCGCGCGAGGAGGCCGCCGACCCCGCCCTCGTGGCGAAGATCGAGAACGCGACGGGCGTGTTCATGACCGGCGGCAACCAGGTGAAGCTGTCGTCGATCATCACCGGCACCGCCGTCGGTGATGCCATCGTCGCCGCCCACCGACGCGGGGCGACCGTGGGCGGCACGTCGGCCGGCGCGTCGATCGTCGCCGACCACATGATCGCCTTCGGCGCGGCGGGCGCGACGCCCAAGCAGCGCATGAGCCACCTCTCGGTGGGCCTGGGCCTGGTGCGGGACGTGGTCGTCGACCAGCACTTCCAGCAGCGCAACCGCTACGGACGCCTTCTGGCGTTGGTCGCCCAGTCCCCGTCGCTGCTCGGCATCGGCGTCGACGAGGACACCGCCGCGGTCTTCCGCGACGGCATCATGTCGGTCGTCGGCCGCGGCAGCGTCACGGTCATCGATGGCCACGAGATGGTCTCCAACGCCCCCACGACCCACCAGGCCGCGCCACTCATGGTGTCGGGCGCCCGCCTCCACGTCTTCCCCGCGGGCGAGAAGTTCGACCTGACGACGCGCCGCCGTCACGTCGACGACGAGCCGCTGCCGGCCCACCAGCAGGAAGAGGTCGACCGCGCCAACGCCGACCTGCGCCAGCTGGCACGCGACATCAACTCCGAGGGCGCCAACCCGACGACCTACCGTCGCAACCAGCGACGCAGGAACCACTGACCTCCGCCCACCGGCTCCCCCAGGAGGACCGTATGACGCAGATCCCCACCACCGCGCAGGACGCGATCCGTCCCGACCTGACGATCATCTCCAGGCGCGTCCTGCGCGGCCCCAACGTCTGGCACTACAAGAAGGTGATCCAGCTCGTCGTCGACCTCGGCGTCCTCGAGCAGTACCCGACCAACCTCGTCCCCGGGCTCACCGACCAGCTCCTCGAGCTCGTGCCCGGGCTGATGAACCACACGTGCTCGCGCGGCCACCGCGGCGGCTTCGTCGAACGCCTCCACGAGGGCACGTGGCTCGGTCACGTCGCCGAGCACGTAGCCATCGCCCTGCAGCAGGTCGTCGGTCACGACGTACGCCGTGGCAAGACCCGCGAGCTCAAGGACCATCCCGGGCGCTACAACGTCATCTACGCGTACGCCGACGAGAACGTCGGCCTGGCCGCGGGCGACCTCGCGGTGCGCCTGCTCAACCACCTGATCTCGCCGGAGGACGGGTTCGACTTCGCCACCGAGCTCGAGCGCTTCATCGTGCGCGGCGAACGCACGGCCTTCGGCCCGTCCACCCAGGCGATCCTCGACGAGGCCGTCGCCCGTGACATCCCTTGGATCCGCCTCAACAACGCGTCGCTGATCCAGCTCGGCCAAGGTGTCAACCAGAAGCGCATCCGCGCCACCATGACGTCGAACACCTCGTCGGTCGCGGTCGACATCGCCTCCAACAAGGAGCTGACGCTGTCTCTGCTGTCGTCGGCGGGCCTGCCGGTGCCGAAGTCGGTGTCGGTGCGGACCGAGGACGACGCCGTGCGCACAGCCGACCGCCTCGGCTACCCGGTCGTCGTGAAGCCGCTCGACGGGAACCACGGCCGTGGGGTGTGCCTGAACCTCGGCTCGGAGGCCGAGGTGCGGGAGGCGTACGCCGTCGCCCACGCCGAGTCCCGACGCGGCGGGATCATCGTCGAGACGTTCGTGACCGGCAAGGACTACCGCTGCCTCGTCATCGACGGCAAGATCGCCGCGATCGCCGAGCGCGTCCCCGCCCATGTCGTCGGCGACGGGAGGCACACCGTCGCCGAGCTCGTCGAGGAGACCAACGCGGATCCCCGGCGCGGCGTGGGCCACGAGAAGGTGCTGACACGCATCAAGGTCGACCGCGCGGCCGTCGAGCTGGTGCGCGAGCAGGGCTACGCGATGGACGACGTGCCGCCGGCCGGCGAGATGGTGAAGCTGACCCTGACGGGCAACATGTCCACCGGTGGTGTCTCGATCGACCGCACGTTCGAGGCCCATCCCGAGAACATCGAGATCGCCGAAGAGGCCGCCCGCGTGGTGGGCCTCGACATCGCTGGCATCGACTTCATCGCCCCCGACATCACCCAGCCGGTCCGCGAGACCGGCGGCGGGATCGTCGAGGTGAACGCCGCGCCGGGCTTCCGCATGCACACACACCCGACGATCGGCGACCCGCAGTACATCGCCAAGCCAGTGGTGGACATGCTTTTCCCGCCGGGCACGCCGGCGCGCATCCCGATCGTCGCGGTGACGGGCACCAACGGCAAGACGACCACCAGCCGCATGATCTCGCACATCTTCAAGGGCATCGGCCGCAAGGTCGGCATGACCTCGACCGACGGCGTGCTCGTCGACGAGCGCCTCATCATCCGCGCCGACGCCTCGGGGCCGCGCTCGGCCAAGATGGTCCTGCAGAACCCGCGCGTCGACTTCGCGGTGTTCGAGGTCGCCCGCGGCGGCATCCTGCGTGAGGGCCTCGGCTACGAGCAGAACGACGTGGCAGTGGTGCTCAACGTCCAGCCCGACCACCTCGGGCTGGGCGGCATCGAGACCGTCTCCCAGCTCGCCGACGTGAAGCGTGTGGTCGTCGAGGCGGTCCCCCGCAACGGCTTCGCGGTACTCAACGCCGACGACCCGCTGGTGCGCCGAATGCGCCGCCACTGTGCCGGCCGCGTCGTGTGGTTCACCATGGCGAAGCCGGGCTCCGAGGTCCACGAGATGGTCGAGAACCACTGCCGCCAGGGTGGCCGGGCCGTCATGCTCGACTCGAGCGAGCTCGGCGACATGATCGTCGTCCGCGAGGGGCGGCGCTCCATGCAGATAGCCTGGACCCACCTGCTGCCGTCGACGTTCGGCGGGCGCGCGGTGATGAACGTCCAGAACGCCATGGCCGCCGCGGCGGCCGCGTTCGCCGCGGGAGCCTCCCTGCACGACATCCGCCAGGGCCTGCGTACGTTCTCCACGAACTACTACCTGGCGCCGGGCCGCCTCAACGAGATGCAGGTCGACGGCCGCACCGTGATCATCGACTACTGCCACAACCCGCCCGGGTTGCGGATGCTCGGCGACTTCGTCGACCGCACCGGCGAGCAGATGGACGCATCGACCGAGGTCGAGCGGGTCTCGCGCATCGGCGTGATCGCCTCGGCGGGTGATCGACGGGATGCCGACCTGGTGGAGATGGGCACCATCGCCGCACGCCACTTCGACACCGTCGTCCTCCGCGAGGACGCGAACCCGCGTGGTCGACGCCCGGGCGAGACGGCCGCGCTGTCGGAACGGGGCGTACGCGGGGCCATGGAGTCGGGTGAGGCACGCTGCCGCCAGGTCGAGGTGGTGCTCGACGAGCTCGAGGCCGTACGCCGAGCCATGGCCGTGTCGAACCCGGGCGACCTCGTCGTGCTGTGCGTCGACCAGCACGCGCAGGTCCAGTCGGCGCTGGAGAACTACTCGAAGCAGGCCCATCCCGGCGCCAACGAGGACGCCAGCGGCCTCGACAACCAGATCGCCGACCCGGATTTCAAGCCCGAGATCTGAGCCGCCGCGTCCGGCGAAGCCGCCCACGCACGACGCGGCCCCCGCCGGTTCGGACGGGGGCCGCGTGCGGGGCGATGGATCAGGCGTTCTGGACGTCGTCCTTCGCGTCCTGGGCGTGGGCCTGCACGTCCTGGGCGTGGGACTGGCCCTGCTCCTTCAGCGTGGTCGCCGAGTCGGCGGCCGAGTCCTTGACGTTGGCGACGGCCTGCTGCGCGGGCTCCTGCAGGTTCTCCTTCATCTCCTGCGCGACCTCCTGGGCCTGCTCCTTGGCCTGGTCGACGTACGGCTCGGCCCGGTCCTTCAGCTCGGCCACGGCACGGCGCTCGGGGCGCGTGGCCGGGGCGAGGCCACCGAGGAGCGCACCGACACCGAAGGCGATGAGGCCCGCGGCCAGCGGGTTGCCCTGCGTGCCGCGCCGGACCCTGCGCGGGGCGTCGGCGACCTGACGACGGGCGTCGTCCGCCGCGCGGTTCACCTGCTGGCGGGCGTCCTGGGCACGGTCACCCATCGACGGGCCCTGCGCGCCGACGCCCTGCTTGGCCCGCAGGTAGCCGGCGGCGTACTGGGCCTCGGCGGCGCGGTCGCGCCCGCGCCCCTGGTCATAGTCGTAGCTGTCGTCCGAGCCCATGATCTTCTCCTTCAGGTTCTGCGCGCCCTCGCGGATGCTGTCACCCGCCGAGGACACCTGACGCTTCGCGATGTTGCCGGGCTTGGCCTCGTCGGCGAGCGCGTTGACGTCGTCACTCAGGCTGGCGCGGGTGCGCTCGATGTCGCGACGGATCTCTTCGGGGTCGTTGCTGGTGGTCATGAGTTCTTGGCCTCCTCGCCCTTCAGGGCGTTCGGGATCTTGCCTACGGAATCAGCGGTGCGAGGAGCGCCCTCCACCTTGTCGAGATTGGACTTGCCCAAAGCGGCGAGGATGCCGGCGATGATCGCCCACACCACGGCCACGATGACGGCCGACCAGCCGAACATCGGCTTCTCGCCGTTCAGCAGGTGGGCGACGGCCCACCAAAGGGCGAACGACAGGAACAGCAGCACGAAATGTGCGGCCACGCCCGCGCCACCGAACATGCCGACGCCGGTGCCGGCCCGCTTCGCGGACTGGGCCACCTCGGCCTTGGCCAGGGCGACCTCCTGTCGCATGAGAGTCGAGACGTCGCGGCTGATGTCGCCCATCAGCGTGCCGAGGTCACGGTTGTCGCCCTCGGCCTGGCGCTCGTAGGAGCGGCCCGGCTCGTAGTTGACGCGCTCGCTCATCGACGGTCACCGAACCCGGGGGCCTGGTCGCCGTACGCGTCGCCCTGATGGTGCCAGGCCTGGCCCTGCGCGCCGGGCTCGGCCTGGTAGCCGGGGGCCGCCGCGGGGCGGTCGAACGACGATGCCTGACGCTCGTAGCCGGCCTGCGGGTAGCCACCCTGCGAATCGCTGCGGTAGCTGTCCTCGTATCCGAACGAACGGTCGTAGCCGCGAGGGTCGTAGCCCCGCTCGAAGCGGGCGTCGCGCCCGTAGAAGCCGCGCGGGTCGTCGCGGTCGTCGGAGGCCTCGGCCTGGAAGCCACGGGCAAAGCGGCCGACCAGCAGACCAGCCCCTGCGGCGATGGCGAGGAACGTCATGGGGTTGCGTGCGGCGTAGCGTTTCACGCTCTGGAGCATGTCCTCCGGTTCGTTGGCCTCGAGCCAGCGGGCGACGTCCTCGCCCCTGCTCGACAGCGTGCGGGCGACCTGCGAGGCCTGGCCCTGGTGCTGGCCGCCGTCGGCCATCTCGCCGACCTCGGCGGCGAAGGCACGTACGCCCTCGGCGATCCGCGACTGGCCGCCGCGGACCTGGCTGCGCGTCTCACCGAGCACGGTGTCCATGAGGCCACGGGCCTCCGCCTTGGCGTCATGCGCGACCCCGAGCGCCTCGGCCTTTGCCTGCTGACCGAGGTCCTGACCGGCTCCCACCGCGTGGTCCTTGAGATCGGCGGCGTGCTCCTTCGCTATCTCCTTGCGGTCGTCGCCGTGCGGGGTGTCGTGGGTGTTGCTCATCTCTGCTCCTGACTGTGGATGCGCCTACCCCTCCAACGTATCCATGTCGACTTTTCCAGCACCAGAGCAATCGACTTAGAACCTCGTGAAAAAAATCTCAGGAAGATAACGCGCGTGCGGGCGTACGCGCCCCGCCCCGCTCGAGAACCCTCAGCTCGTGGAACCGGGAACCACGAAGCCGTGAGCCAGAGCACCGTCGGCCACCAGCTCGCGCACCTGCTCCGGCGAGCACGGGCGTCCTCCCCGCCCCGCGACGTACGCCGTCATCTCCGCCTGCTGCTGATGGGTCATGAAGCCGATGACGTCCCCGGGCCGCGCCTGGGCGAGCAACGACTGCAGGCACGGCATCTCCGAGTCGTGGTACGCCGCCACCTGCTGGCCCGCCGCCGCGAGGCCGTGCGCGAACAGCTCGTTGATCTCGGACTGCTCACGCCCCCGCATGTACTGGTCCTTCTGGGCGACCTCGACGACCTCGCCGTTGAGGCCGGCCATCTCCCCCATGCGGACCGCGACCTCGTCCATCCGGTCGCCCGCCACCGCGATCTGCAGCAGCAGCCTCGCCCCGGGGTGCCGCAGGCCGTGGCAGATCTCGAGCATGGCGGCCAGACCGGCCTCGTTGTGGGCCATGTCGAACACGATCGTGACCCCGTCGAGCGTCCACAGGTTCATGCGACCGGGGTTGTCCCGCTCCGGGTCGAAGTCGATCAGGCCGGCGGCGACCTCGGCCGCGGTGAAGCCCAGCGCCAGCGCTGCCGACGAGGCGGCAAGCGCGTTCTCGACATTCGCCCGCGACAACCCGGCCAGCGTCATGGGCACGGCGGCGACCTCGACCACCGGGACCGGGTCGGCACCCGCGCCCTGCCAGCAGATCCACCCGTCGAGGACCGTGGTGAACCGGCCCCCCTCGTCCAGGACCATCCGCCCGTGCGGCGAGTCGGCGTCACGGCTGAACACCCACGCACGCGCCTTCGTCTGGCCGCGCATCGCGAACACCCGCGGGTCGTCGCCGTTGAGGACGCACCAGCCGTCGGCCCGCGTGATCGACGGCACGACGGCCTTGACCTCCGCGAGCTGGTCGAGGGTGTCGACACCGTCCATGCCGAGGTGGTCGGCGGTCACGTTGGTGACCACCGACACGTTGTTGTGGGTGACCCCGATCCCGCGGCGCAAGATGCCACCGCGCGCGGTCTCCAGCACCGCCAGATCGATCCCCCTCTCGGCCAGGACCATGCGGGCCCCACCGGGCCCGGAGTAGTCGCCGGCCTCCACGAGCTCCCCGTTGAGGAAGACTCCCGAGGTGGACGACCAGCCCACCGAGCGGCGGGCGGTGCGGGCGATGTGGCCGAGCATGCGTGACGCCGTCGTCTTGCCGTTGGTGCCCGTCACCGCGACCACGGGCACGCGGGGGCGCAGCACGCTCGGCGCCGCCCCACGCGGGGCCTCCGCGACCAGGCGTACGCCTTCCTCGATGGCCGTGACGACCCCTGCCGAATCTGCCGCGGCGTCGACGACGAGCCCCACCGCGGCCCCCAGTGCGCGTACGCGACCGCCGAAGCGCCAGGGAACGGCCACCACGAGCTGGTCGTCACCGGTGCCGAACCGTGCGCGGACGGCCAGCCGAGTCACCCCGGCGCCGCGCGCGATCAGGCGTACGGCGACCGAGACGACGCGTGCGGTGAAGCGCCGCCGCAGCTCCCCGCCCGGCTGGCCGGGGCGCGTCGAACGCAGCCCCAGCTCCGCGGCGAACGCCTTCGCCTGCGGCACCGACAGCGCCAGCAGCGCCGACGCGCCGATCGTCAGCTTGACCGCGGGGCGCGGGAAGTAGAGGTTCGGGCCTTCCAGGAACCGTGCCTCGACGCCCATCAGGCACCCATTGCGTGCAGGCCGCCGTCGACGTGGACCATCTCGCCGGTCGTCGCGGGGAACCAGTCGCTCAGCAGCGCGCACACGGCGCGGGCGGTGGGCCCAGCATCCGTCGGGTCCCAGCCGAGCGGCGCACGCTCCCCCCAGATGTCATTGAAGTCGGCCGCGCCCGGGATCGCCTTCTTCGCGAGCGTCTCCACGGGCCCGGCGGCGACCACGTTGGCGCGGATCCCCTCGGGACCCAGGTAGCGCGCCAGGTAGCGCGACGTCGACTCCAGCGCGGCCTTGGCCACGCCCATCCAGTCGTACGCGGGCCACGACACCCGGGCGTCGAACGTGAGCCCGACGACCGATGCGCCGGTTCCCATCAGCTCCTTGCAGGCCATCGTCAGCGAGGCCATCGAGTAGGCGGAGACCTGGACCGCCTTGGCGACGTCCTCCCACGGCGTGGTGAGGAAGTTGCCGCCCAGGGCGGTCTCGGGGTTGGCGAACGCGATGGAGTGGACGATGCCGTCCAGCCCGTCGACGTGCTCACGGATCTTCGCCGGCAGCCCCGCCAGGTGGCCGGGGTCGGTGACGTCGATCTCCAGCAGCGGCGGAACGGGATCGAGCTTCTGGATGACGCGGTTGGTCAGGCTCATCGCCCGGCCGAAGTTCGACACCAGTACCGTCGCACCTTCCTGCTGGGCGACACGGGCCACCGCGTACCCGATGGAGGTGTTCATGGTGACGCCGGCCACCAGGATGCGCTTGCCTTCGAGGATTCCCATGTCTTTTCTCCTGCTCTGCCGGGATGAGTCGTGTGCCGGCCGGGTCAGTGGCCCATGCCGAGGCCGCCGTCGACGGGGACCACGGCGCCGCTGATGTAGCCGGCCGCGTCGGAGGCCAGAAACTCCACCGCCGCGGCGATGTCGTCGACCTGGCCAAGGCGTCCGAGCGGGATCTGCGCCTGGTAGGCCTTGACCTGGTCCTCGGACAGCACGGCGGTCATGTCGGTCTCGATGAAACCCGGTGCGATGACGTTGGCCGTCACGTTGCGGGAGCCGAGCTCGCGGGCCAGCGAGCGGGCCATGCCGACCAGGCCGGCCTTCGAGGTCGCATAGTTGACCTGGCCGGCCGAGCCCAGCAGGCCGACGACCGAGGAGATGAACACGTAGCGGCCGAAACGCTTGCGCTGGAAGTTGCGTGCGGCGCGGCGGGCGACGTGGAACGAGCCCTTCAGGTTGGTGTCGACGACGCTGTCCCACGCCTCGTCCGGCATGCGGGCGATCAGGCCGTCGGCGGTGACGCCGGCGTTGGCGACGACGACCTCGACCGGGCCGAGCTTCTCCTCGACCTCGCCGAACGCACGGTCGACCGCCACCGCATCGGTCACGTCGCACTGCACGCCCAAGACACCCTCGGGCACGTCGCCGCTCCGGTAGGTCGCCGCCACCCGGTGGCCCGACGCCTGCAGGCGGGCGGCGATGGCACGCCCGATGCCCTTGCTGCCGCCGGTGATGAGGACGGTACGCGGGGTCTGGGTGGTCATGCGGGCTCCTGGTGCGGCTGGGTTCACGATGTGGCGGTCCTGCACCGCGCGAGGGCGAGCGGGGCGCGTGCGTTCACGTTACCGATTACCGATGAGTCACGAAAACACCGTCCGGGACGCGGCGTACACTGCCCGAATGGCAGTGTTCACGCGGACTCGGGCCGAAACCCCGGATGCCGTCATCACCACCGCCCGCCGCGGACGCTCGTCCGACCTGATGTCGCGGGAGGCGCGCTACGTGATGACGATGAGCATCCGCGTGCTCTGCTTCGTCGGGATGGCTCTGATCGGCGGGCCCTGGCGCTGGGTCCTGCTCGCCTGTGCCGCGTTCCTGCCCGGCATCGCGGTGCTGCTGGCCAACGCGATCGACAAGCGCGGCCAGATCACCCCGGTCGTCCACCACACGCCCTACCGGCCGGCGCTCGCATCCGAGCCGTCGCCCGGCCCGGACAGGCCGACGGTCCTCGACCACGAGGACTGACGCCGACGCCGATGTCGGCGATCAGCCGCCGATCGCCGACATCGGCCGGTCGGGCTGCAAAAAGCCTGGGTCGTCGATCCCGTGCCCCGGCAGCTTCACGGCCACCGCCCGCACCCACTGATCGGCGATCTCCGCATCGGACGCACCGGCACGCAGGGGCGTACGAAGATCGTTCTCGGTGCGCGAGAACAGGCAGTTGCGCAGCTGCCCGTCGGCGGTCAGGCGTACGCGGTCGCAGCTGCCGCAGAACGGGCGGGTGACCGAGGCGATCACGCCCACCCGGGCGTCGCCGCCGTCGACCCGGAACAGTTCCGCCGGCGCGCTCCCCCGCGCGTCGCGGTCGCCCGGCGCCTCGTCGAGCGTGAACCGCTCGCGCAACCGGGCAAAGATCTCATCGGCGGTGACCATGCCGTCGCGCGTCCAACCGTGCTGGGCGTCGAGCGGCATCTGCTCGATGAACCTGAGGTGGACGCCTTCGTCGATCGCCCACGCGAGCAGGCCGGCGGCCTCGTGGTCGTTCGTGCCGCGCATGAGGACGGAGTTGATCTTCACCGGGTCGAGACCGGCCGCACGGGCGGCCCGGACGCCCCCGAGCACGTCGGACAGGCGGTCGCGACGGGTCATCTGCTTGAACGTCGCGGGGTCGAGCGTGTCGAGCGAGATGTTGATGCGGTCGAGGCCGGCACGTGCGAGTTCGTCGGCGCGACGGGCCAGCCCGATGCCGTTGGTGGTCATCGCGATCTTGGGACGCGGCTCGAGCGCGGCGATATCACCGACGAGCCGGGGCAGGTCGGGGCGCAGCAGCGGCTCCCCGCCGGTCAGGCGCACGGTCGTGATCCCGAGGCTCTCGACGGCGATGCGGAGCAGCCGCAGGAGCTCGTCGTGGGTGAGCACGTCGTCGTGGGGCAGCCAAGTCAGCCCCTCGGCGGGCATGCAGTAGGTGCAGCGGAGGTTGCAGCGGTCGGTCAGCGAGACGCGGAGGTCGGTCGCGGTCCGGCCGTGCTTGTCCACGAGGGGCCGGGGCACCGGGCGCGCTCGGCGCGGATCGGGATCAGTCATGGGACGCCCAGTCTAGGCAGTGACGAGGGAGCCCGGTCCCCGGGGACCGGCGGGGCGGCCGACCACCGGTTGGGCGCCCGTGCGAGGATCGGGGGGCAGCCGACCCACGGAGGAACAGATGGCCACGGAGAACAAGACCCTGCCCGAGTGGCTGGAGGAGCTCTCGGGGACGATCGACACCGGCGGCTACCAGCTCGACGAGGACCAGATGCACATCCTGCTCGACCTCGCCCGCGACGCCGCCCAGAACGTCGTACGCCCCGCCGCCCCGCTCACCACGTTCCTCGTCGGGGTCGCCGTGGGCCGGGGCCAGTCCCTGGGCGCCGCTGCTGCACGCGCCACGGAGATCGCGCTCGCCAACGACGACGAGGTCGACGCGCCCTGATCCCCTCGCCCACCGCGTAGGGTGGACAGGTGCGAGGTCTGTGGAAGCGATGGGTCGCCCTAGTGGTCTTCATGGCCGTCCTCGGCGTCGTCATGATCAACCTCGGTGAGTGGCAGCTGCGCCGGCTCGACGAGCGACGTCACCGCAACGCCACGGTCGTCGCGAACCAGGCGCTCCCGCCGGCCTCATTCGCCGAGGTCTTCGGCGGCCCGATCAGCGACGACCAGCAGTGGCGACGCGTGACGGTCACCGGCGCTTACGACGCCCAGAACCAGTACCAGGTCCGCTATCGCTACAACAACGGCGTGCAGGGTTACGAGGTCGTCACCCCGCTGCGTACCGCCGACGGTCGCGCGGTTCTGGTCGACCGAGGATTCGTGGTGGTGCCGAGCGGTTCCCGCATACCCGACGTGCTGCCGGCCGCGCCCTCCGGCCAGGTGACGGTCACCGGCCACGTGCGCCGCAGCGAGCACGGCAAGCGCGGGGCGATCGACCCCAACAACTTCCAGGTGCGTTTGGTCAACGCGCCCGCGATCGGCAGGACGCTCCCCTATCCCGTGGTGGACGGCTACGTGTCGCTCACCGAGTCGTCGGTCCCGCAGGAAGGTGGGTTCGAACCGCTCGCGCTGCCCAAGCTCGACGAGGGCCCCCACTTCTCGTACGCGATGCAGTGGTTCCTGTTCACGATCGTCGGCATCGTCGGCGTGATCTTCTTCATCCGCGCCGACATCCGCGAGCGGCGCAAGGAGCGCGTGCTCCGCGCGGCCCGCGACGCCGCCGAAGCCGTCGAGCCCGCCAAGGCCGTCGAGCCCTCCGAAGCCGCCGGGGCCGGTACTGCTGGAGCGGACGACGCGGATGTCCCCGTGGAAACCGATCGTGATCGCTGACGTCGCCGACCTGCTGATCTGCCCGGCCTGCTCGGGCGATCTCGCTCTCGACGCCCGCACGCTCGGCTGCCCGGCCGGGCACCGGTACGACCTCGCCCGTCAGGGGCACGTGAACCTGCTCGGCCATGCCGCGCCTCGGCACGCCGACACCGCCGCCATGGTCGCGGCGCGGGTGGGCTTCCTCTCCCGCGGCCACTACCGGCCCGTCGACGACGCGCTCGTCGCCGCTGTCGGTCCCGCCGAGGTCGTCGTCGAGGCGGGCGCGGGTCCGGGGCTCCACCTGGAGCCCGTGATCACGGCCACCGGTGGTCGCGGTGTCGCGGGCGACGTCTCCGCGTACGCGTGCCGCCGCGCCGCACGCCTGCCCCGCATCGGTGCGGTGGTCGCCGACACGTGGGCCGGGCTGCCGATCCGCAGCGGCGTGGCCGATGCGGTGCTGGCGGTCTTCGCGCCGCGCAACATGGCGGAGTTCCGGCGGCTGCTCGCCCCGGGCGGCAGGGTCGTCGTGGTGACGCCGCGCGCCGAGCACCTCGCGTCGCTGCGCGCCGAGCTGGGGCTGCTGGACGTCGAGGCCGACAAGTTGGAGCGGCTCGACCTTTCCGCCGAGGGGCATCTGGAGCTGCGGTCCCGCGATGCCGTCGTCGCCGACCTCGATCTGTCGGCCGAAGACGTGCGCGACCTAGTGATGATGGGCCCGAACGCGTTCCACCGCGACGGCGAGGCGACCTGGCACCCGACGCGGACGCGGCTCGCGGTGGACGTCAGTGTGTACGCCTGATCAGCTTTTCTTCTTGCCGGACTTCTTCTTCTGGTCCTTCTTGGCGGACTTCTTCTGGTCCTTCTTGTGGGACTTCTTCGCGTCCTTGTCCGACTTCTTCTTGTCCGACTTCTCCCTCTTGTTCTCAGGGTCCTTGTTGCTCTTCGCGTCCTGGTCGTCCCTCTGATCGGATCTCTTCGCGTCCCTCTTGCCAGACTTCCCCGGCATCTCGGACTTCGCAGCCTTCCCGGCACCCTTCGCCCCGGTCCTCCGCGCCTGCTCGACCGTCTCGTCGACGGCCATGACGGGCGGATGGACCACGGGCGGGACGGGCTCTTCCACCTCCGGCCTCTCATTGCGCGGGAACTGGGCATCGGGCCCTACGACCACGGCGACCTCGTCGGCCGTCGCGCCCGTGCCGGTCTCACCGCTGCGGGCGGCGAGCTCGGCGCGTACCTTCTCGACCGCGGCCTCGGTGGCCTGACGGGCCGCGACCGCCTGGGCGCCCCGGGTGTCCCCGCCGCGGGTACGCAGCATCACGCCCGTCTCCTTCAGCAGCGCCTGGACGAAGCCGTACGAACGCCCCAGCTCGCCGGCCATGGACCGGATCGATCCCCCCGCCTCGTAGCGGGCGGTCAGCTCCGAGCTGAGCGCCTCACGGGCGGCGCCGGTGACGCGAGCACCCCGGGGAAGTCGTGCGGCCATGGAAGGTTCCCTTCGTCGATGCGTCAGGTTAACCCGTCAGAAGAACGTGGAGGTCCAAGGCACCCCGAGCGACTCGAACAGCGTGTCGGCCGTGGTCTGTGCGTCGGCCGAGGCCTCGATGCGGCCTGCGGCGACGAGCTGGCGCGCCGTGACCCCACCCAGCACCAGCGGCCCGAGCTCCTCGGCGGTGCAGCGGATGTCGGGGTGTTCGTCCGACAGCCGCACCGTGGCGGCCCCGCGTTCGACGGCAAGCTCCCAGATGCCCTCGGCGTGCCCCAGCGGGTCGGTCACGGCCAGCACGAGCCGCCCGGTGACCTCGGCGTACCCGCGCTCGGCCAGGAGACGCTGCGCATCGAGCACGCGCGTCCACAGCAGGTCCTTGCGACCGGTGACGCGGTAGCCGCGCGGGTCGGTGAGCACCCATGGCAAGACATCGTCGACAGGGGCAGCACCCCAGCGAACGCGCCGTGCCAGGTCGATCGAGGCGACGAGCTGCCACAGCGCGAGATAGGCGTCGGCGTCCAGCGCGAGGAACTCGTGGATCACCAGGGTCTCGCGGTTCTCGCCGTCGGGCCCGTACGCGACCCACCCGTCGACCTGCCCGTCGGTCCCCACGTGCACCGCGTTGCGGCGCCGGGTGTCGGGCTCGGAGGTCCGCGGGTCGATCTCGCCGGAGCACAGCTCGGCGTAGCGCGCCAGGCGGTCGATCGAGCCGAACCGCCGGGCGTGCAGGCGGGCGAACAGCTCGGTGCCGAGGCGGGTCGCGGTCGGCTGGTCCACTGCGTACGCGCGCCCGCCCGGCTCGTGACGCATGCCGAAACCATGGGAGGTGTCGACCTCGACCTGGTGGACATGGGTGGTGGGCCCGAAGCCGAAGCGCCCGTAGATGCTGCCCTCGGTGACGGTCAGCGCAGCGAGCACGTGGCCGCGGTCCTTGGCCTGGTGCAGCTCGTCGGTCATCATCGCGCGCAGCAGCCCACGGCGACGGTGCGTGGCGCGCACCGTGACATCGCTGATGCAGGTGACCGGCACCAGCGGCCCCACGTTCAGCGTCTTGTCGAACGTCACAAAGGTGGCCACGGGCTCGTCGAGTGCATACGCCGGGGCCTCGCTGTCACGCACTGCCCGCATGCGCCAGCCGTCGGCGTGTGCCTGCTCGAGGGCCAGCTGCGTCAAGCGCTGCGTCGGGGCGTCGGCGAGGAATCCTTGGCGCACCGCACGCAGCCAGGCGAGGGCCTCAGGGTTCTGTGCGGGGTCGGCGGACTGGACGGTGATCGTCTGATGCTCGAGGGTCACCCCTCGACCTTAGCCCCCGCCCCTCGACCTTGGCCCCGCCCGCCGGCGGAAGCGGGCAATCACCGCCCGACGGGTCAGGCGAGCGAGATGAGCTCGGCGTACTCGGGACCCCACAGGTCCTCCACGCCGTCGGGCAGGATCAGCACGCGGTCGGGGTCGAGTGCCTCGGCCGCGCCGTCGTCGTGCGTGACGAGGACGACGGCGCCGGCGTACGTCCGGATCGCCTCGAGTACCTCCGCGCGGGACGCGGGGTCGAGGTTGTTGGTGGGCTCGTCGAGCAGGAGCACGTTGGCGCCGGAGACCACCAGCATCGCCAGCGACAGGCGGGTCTTCTCGCCGCCCGACAGGACGCGGGCAGGCTTGTCGACGTCGTCGCCGGAGAACAGGAACGAACCGAGGATCTTGCGCACCTCGGTGTCGTTCATGTCGGGCGAGGCCGAGACCATGTTCTGCAGCACCGTGCGGTCGGTGTCGATGGTGTCGTGCTCCTGGGCGAAGTAGCCGATCCGCAGTCCGTGGCCGTGGATGACCTCGCCGGTGTCCGGGGTCTCGACGCCGGCAAGGATGCGCAGCAGCGTGGTCTTGCCCGCGCCGTTGAGGCCGATGATGATGACCTTCGAGCCCTTGTCGATGGCGAGGTCGACGGCCATGAACACCTCGAGCGAGCCGTACGACTTCGACAGGTCCTTCGCCATCAGCGGCGTCTTGCCGCACGGCTTGGGTTCAGGGAAGCGGATCGCGGCCACCTTGTCCTGGACGCGCTCCCCCTCGATGCCGGCGAGCAACTTCTCGGCGCGCTTGGCCATCTGCTGGGCGGCGACGGCCTTGGTCGCCTTGGCGCCCATCTTGGCTGCCTGGGTGAGGAGTTGGTCGGCCTTGCGCTCGGCGTTGAGGCGCTCGCGCCTGCGGCGCTTCTCGTCGGTCTCGCGCTGCTGGAGGTAGCGCTTCCAGCCCATCGAGTAGACGTCAAGCTCGGCACGGTTGGCGTCGAGGTGGAAGACCTTGTTGACGACGGCCTCCAGCAGCCCGGTGTCGTGGGAGATCATCACCACGGCGCCCGGATAGGTCTGGAGGAACCCGCGCAGCCAGTGGATCGAGTCGGCGTCGAGGTGGTTGGTCGGCTCATCGAGCAGCAGGGAGTCGGCGTCGGAGAACAAGATGCGCGCCAGCTCGACTCGGCGGCGCTGGCCGCCCGAGAGCGTACGCAGCGGCTGGGTGAGAATGCGGTCGGGCAGGTTCAGGTTCGACGAGATGCGGGCGGCCTCCGACTCGGCCGCATAGCCGCCGGCCGCCTCGAACTCGGCCTGCGCGCGGGAGTAGCGCTCCATCGCCTTCTCGCGTGCCGCCGGCTCGTCGGCGGTCATCTCGTCCTCGTAGCGCCGCATCCGCTGCACGATCTGGTCGAGCCCGCGCGCCGACAGGATGCGGTCCTTCGCGAGCTGTTCGAGGTCGCCGGTCTTCGGGTCCTGCGGCAGGTAGCCGATCTTGCCCGTACGCGTGATGTCACCGCCGGCGGGCTGGCCCTCGCCGGCGAGGATCCGGGTCATGGTGGTCTTGCCAGCGCCGTTGCGGCCCACCAGGCCGACCTTCTCGCCCGGCGACACCTGGAACGAGACCGGGGACAGCAACAGGCGCGCTCCCGCGCGCACTTCTAGGTCTCGGACACTCAGCACCCGGCCATGATTCCGTACGCGGACCCCGGGACCAAACCGGTGGCCGACCGGCTGGTTCCCGCGGGAACACCCGGAATGCCGGGACGACCGCCGACAGGACGACGGAAGGCGGTACGGCCGCCCGCGGGGGCTGGGGCGACAGGCGCCGACGAGACGCGAGCGGCGGGCGGCTCAGCCCAGTGGTTCTCCAGACCTCGGCGTCCGAGCTGCGTGCAGCGCGTCGACGCACTCCGCCAGGGAGAACCCGGCACCGCCACCGACCGGGGAGATCCGGTCGTCGTCCTGTGACGCACGGTCGAGCGCGCCGAGGAGCCCGAACAGCTGGCGCTCGTGGTCGACGGCCCACCAGCCGGGGTCACCCGGCGCGAGCACCGGCGTGCCGTCGGATCGCCGGAAGCGTCGGCCGCCCGGCGCCGCGGCGTCGTCCTCGACCGTCACACCACCCTCGTGGACACAGGTGTGGTGGAAACGGCACAGCAGCACGAGGTTGTCGAGGTCTGTCGGACCGCCCAGGCTCCACGGCACCACGTGGTGGGCGTCGAGCCGGTGGGTGACCGTGCAGCCGGGGTATTGGCACATGCCCTTCGCGCGCACGGTCAACGCCATGCGCTGACCCGCCGACACGAGTCGGCGGCGACGGCCGAACGAGAGCACCGCACCCGTGGAGTCGACGCGGGCACCCACGACCGATCCGTCGCACAGGAGCCTGGACGCCGTCGCCCCTTCGATCCGACCGCCCGCCTCCGCGTACGCGGTTCCCGCGGGAACATCGATGCTCGCGTCGGCCGACTCGAGGACCGCTGCATCCACGTGGACCACGACCAAAGACTCCGTGCGGACCGGGGACGGGCAGGGGCCGTGTGCTGCCCCGGGGCTTGTGGCCTCACCCGGATCTCGCCGGCCCGTGCCTTCGGCGCCGATCGCGCGCTCCGCGTCCGACCGGGAGGGCTCCGCCACCGCCCGACGGGCCACGTCGACGACGGCGAGCGCCCGGTCGGGCGCCTCCCCACCGGCGATCTGGTCGTCCACGGCGCCATCGATGGCGCCGCGGAGGATGGCAGCCTCGTCGGCGGGCAGGGCGACGCTCATGCGGACCATGCCGTCGGCGTCCTCGCGCCAGGTGAAGCGACGCGCGGCCTCCTGGGCCAGGCGGGTGCCGCGGTCGGCGCGGAACGCACGGACCGTTCGTGCGAGCTGGGCTGCGGTCATCGCGAGCGCCAGCTCGCACAGCCGGGACTCGTCGACGACGCCGGCCACGCGGCTCATCTCGCGCACCTTCGAGTAGGACAGCCGGCCCTCGGCCATCAGCCGTGATGTCTGTGGCATCAGACGGAGCGCGCGGGCCACGCGTACGTGCTCCCGGGCGGTCAACGGGGCCATCGAGCAGGCCCACGAGAGCCAGTGGGCGGTGTCGCGGATGTCGGCGAACCAGCGGGACCCCTCCCCCTCGTCGAACTCGGCCACCTTCAGCAGGAGCGCATGGTCGAGCTGGGCCTGAGCGGCCGCCTGTCCTGTGATGACCGCGGCGAGCGCCGTGGCGTCGTCCTCGGACAGGCGCATGGCACCGGAGTCGGTCTGGTCGGGCTGGTCGATCTGATCGATCTGGTCGATCTGGTCGATCTCCGCGGGGGCGGGCGGTACGGCGACGGACATGAGCGACTCCCTTCTATTCGAACGCGTGAACCATTCAATCGAAGGGGTCCGACATTTCTGTCACAGCGGCCCACAGACACCTATCCGCGAGGCGCGAGAATGGGCGCATGACGAGCTATCGCGCACGCAGGGTCCAGGACGAGGCGCGCCCCGACGACGGGTTCCGCGTGCTCGCCGACCGACTGTGGCCGCGAGGCGTGTCGAAGGAGCGCGCCGCCCTCGACCTGTGGGCCAAAGACGCCACGCCGAGCAACGAGCTCAGGAAGTGGTTCCATACCGCCGACGACGACGTGGCCGACGAGTTCCGCAACCGCTATCTCGCGGAGCTCGACGACTCCGGTGCGGCCAGGGCACTGGCCCGACAGCTGGAGGGCCACAAGGTGGCCACCCTGCTCACCGCGGTCAAGGACCCCGAGCACTGCCACCTGCAGGTGCTGATCGAGGCGCTCACCGAGGCCGGCTGACCGGCTCAGCCAGCCGGCGCACCTGCGCAGCGCCTGATCGCCTCGGTGAGGAACGGCTTGGGGCCGGCAGTGGGCAGGACGTCGGCCACCGCACGCACCGCGTCGTCGACGGCGAGGCCCCCCTGGCGCACCGCGTGGAGCGCGGCCACCGATGGCGTCGGGCTGCGCGCCTCGACGCAGTGCAGGAAGACCCGCTTGCCCTCTGAGCGCAGCTGGGCCACGGCCTCAGCCGCGTCGTGGAGCACGAAGTGGAGGTTGGGGTTGTTGGCAGGGTCGGCGTCGTCGACGAGGAAGACCTGGTCCCAGTCGCCGGCGGGCACCTGAGGTGCATCGACCGCGGCCACACGCGCCGGTGACACCACGGCGTCGACGCCGGGGCGACGGCGCAGGGCAGCGATGTTGCCGAGCACGACCCCCTCGTCGGTCGGGTCGGCGACCTGGACGGGCCGCCTGTCGTAGCCCTCGTAGTCGGGGTCACGCTCGGAGGCGGGGGCAGCCCCGACGGCCCGAACTCGTAGCCCGCACCGAGCGCGTCCCCCGCCGCCGTGGCGACCACGACCCCGGCCGCCCTGTCCTTCTGTGCCGTCCTCAACCGCATGTCCCGCTCCTTCGTCGACCTGTTCCCCGGACTAGGGAGCACCACCGACGACTCCCGCCGACCCGAAGGCCTCGACCCGACGTGCCACGTCGGCGAGCGCGTCGCCGAGCTCGGGCGGCGAGAGCGGTTCCAGCCCGGCGCCGAGGTCGAGGGCGGCCAGCGCGAGGTGTCGCGCGAGGGACGGCAGGTCGTCTGCACCCGCCGTCACGCGGGTCGACGCGTCCCCCTCAGCGACGCACGTGGCGTGGAAGCGGGGGATGCGCCGCTCGACCTGGTCGAGCGGGGCGGCGATGCGGACGACGGCGGTGACGGGCCACTGCGGGGTCGTACGCAGCCGCTGCTGGAGATGTGCCGCGGCGTCCGGCGCGGGCCGCGGGGAGAACCGGAACGTCGTGACGTGGAGGTCGGAGACGCGGTCGAGCCGGAAGGTGCGCCAGTCGTCGCGGTCGCGGTCGAACGCGAACAGGTACCAGACCCGGCCCGTGGTCAGCAGCCGGTGGGGCTCCACATGGCGTGCGCCGGCGCGCCCGTCACCGCTGCGGTACGCGAAGCGCACCCGTACCCGCCCGTGCGCGGCGCGCGCCAGGCCGGTGAGCACCTCGGGATCGATCTGGGGGCCGGAGCGGACGTCGAGCGCGGCGGTGGCGTCGTCGATGGCGCGCACGACCGGCACGAGCCTGGAGGGCAGCACCTGCTCGAGCTTGGCGAGTGCCCGGAGGGCGTCCTCCTCGATGCCGCCCAGCCCTCCCGCGGCGGCCTGTCGCAGTCCCACCGCGACCGCGACGGCCTCGTCGTCGTCGAGCACGAGCGGTGGCAGCCGCGTACCCCGCCCCAACCGGTAGCCGCCGTCGGCGCCGTGGTCGCCCTCGACCGGGTAGCCCA
The DNA here is from genome assembly GCF_054780035.1 of Mariniluteicoccus endophyticus. Lineage (NCBI taxonomy): Bacteria > Bacillati > Actinomycetota > Actinomycetes > Propionibacteriales > Propionibacteriaceae > Mariniluteicoccus > Mariniluteicoccus endophyticus. The sequence goes on from NZ_BAAGXC010000001.1 coordinate 193,751, forward strand.
GCTCGCGGAGCCGGTCGACGTCGCGGCGCACGGTGCGGGTCGTGACCCCGAGCCGCTCGGCGAGCTCGGGGCCGGGCCACACCGCGCGGGCCTCCAGCAGGCTGAGCAGCGTGAGGGCGCGCTGCGTCGGTCCGGTCATGGGAAGAGGATGTCAGATCCTGCGGACAGGATCTGTCCTATATGCCCTTCAGAGTGAGGGACATGAGCGAACTCGACATCACCCGTGCCGCCCTCTTCCAGCTGCAGTGGCACTGGGAGAACCAGCTGCGTCCGCGCCTCGACGGCCTGACCGACGAGGAGTACCTGTGGGAACCGGTGCCCGGGGCGTGGAACATCCGCCCCGGCGAGCCGACCACCATCGACTTCGCCGTTCCCGAGCCCGATCCCGCGCCCGTCACGACGATCGCGTGGCGTCTCGGCCACGTCGTCGTGGGCGTGCTCGCGATGCGCAACGCGAACCACTTCGGCCGTCCCGCCGCCGACTACACGACGTGGTCGTGGGCCGCGACGGCCGACGAGGCGCTGCGCCAGCTCGACGAGCAGTACGCGGCGTGGGTCACCGGCGTCGCCGGCCTCGATGCGGCGGCGCTCGCCGAGCCGAACGGCGAGCCGGGCCCCTGGAGCGACCTGTCCATGCTCGACCTCGTGCTCCACATCCACCGCGAGGTCATCCACCACGGCGCCGAGGTCTCGCTGCTGCGCGACCTGTACGCCCACCGCTGACGACACCAGAACCGACCTTCCCGACACCCCGGGAAACAACCGAAGGAGATCCCATGCATCCCGCAGTCCTCACCGAGTCCGAGGTCCTCGTCGGCCACATCGCCGAGATGCTCGACGGCATCCGCAACTCGGCCCACGGCCTGGCCGACGAACAGGCCCGCTCCACCCCCTGCCGGTCGGAGCTGTCGATCTCCGGCATCGTCAAGCACTGCACGTGGGTCATGTCGGCCCAGACCGGCGGCCGCGAGAGCGAGCCCGGCTCGACCGAGGGCGCCGCCGAGTTCATGGGCAGCTTCCGCCCGACGCCCGACGAGACGATCGACGTGCTCCTCGAACGCTTCGACACCGTCCGTGACACCTACATCGAGTCGATGCGGGCCCTCGATCCCGCCGCCGAGATGATCGCCGCGCCCCAGCCGTGGGAGGGCATCCTCACCGAGAGCCGGCAGTCCACGCGCCTGCTGCTGGCCCACCACATCGACGAGTTCGCCCGTCACGCGGGTCACGCCGACATCATCCGCGAGCAGCTCGACGGCGCCGACGCCATGGCGCTGCGCTTCGCGGCCGAGGGGCGCGAGGGCAACGCGTACGTGCAGCCCTGGTCGCCGAGCTGAACCGTGGAGGAGGATCGTGCCAAGTCGCTGACGACCAGACCCCTCACCACCGAACGGTTCGACGACTTCGCCGACGTCGACGAGACGGACGCGGTGGCCCGCGGGCTCCCCCACCTGGTCATGCGCCGCACGGGCTGAACGCCGGACGGCGAGGCCTCAGTCCGGTCGCCGCAGCGACACCACCTCACCGAAGGTGACGTAACGGGAGCCGGACAACCGCGCGAGCGGGTCGAGCGCCGACTCGACCGGCCGGTCCCCGTCCATAGCCGTTTCTGCCACGGCCGCGTGCACGAGCGTGCCGAGCACCAGGTGGGAGTCACCCACCGGTATGACGCGTTCCCGCACGCACTCGAGCGCGGCGGGTGCGCCGGCGACGCGCGGCGGCCGCACTCGGACGGCGGGCTCTGCGGCCAGCCCGGCGTGGGCGAGCTCCGACTCACCGTGCGGGAGGGACGCCGCCGAGGCGTTCATCTGCTCCAGCTGGGCGCGCGAGGCCAGATTCACCACGAACTCGCCGGTCGCCTCGACGTTGATGAGGGTGTCCTTGCGGCCCACCGAGGTGAACTGGACGACCGGCGGATCGGCCGAGGCCACCGTGAAGAACGAGTGGGGCGCGAGGTTGGTGCGCCCCTGCTCGTCCACCGTGCTCACCCAGGCGATCGGGCGCGGGATGACCAGGCCGGTCAGCAGCCGGTACGGTACGCCTTCACCCAGCTCGGCGACGTCGATCTCGCGCATGTTCATGCCGCAAGGCTAGCGGCGCGGTAAGGCCCACCACGACTCGCGGGTCTCGTGCGTCAGCGCCAGCCCGGTGATCATCGTGAGGGCTGCGGCGACCAGGCTGGCGGTGAGAACGCGCTTGGGAGTTCGGGTTGTGGCCCGTGGTCAGGTGCGGCGGAACTTCTGCTGCATCGGTCACACGCTCTCCTGTCACTTTTTGCCGCTCATGCGGCCCGCACAGGCCAGGGCTTCACCGGCACTGCTCGGTTGTTCATGATGTGGCACATGTACGCGTCAGCCGATCAGCAGGCGTACGCCGAGCACGAGCATGATCAGCCCGATGACCAGGTCCAGGATGCGCCAGGCACGGGGGCGGGCGAAGACGCGGCTCAGGGCGCGGGCGCCGTAGCCCAGGCCCGTGAACCACAGGATGCTGCCGATGCCCGCGCCGACGGCGAAGGCCCACCGGTGACCCGGGTGGGAGTTTGCGACCGAGCCGAGGAGGACCACGGTGTCGAGGTAGACGTGCGGGTTGAGCCACGTGAAGGCGAGCACGGTGAGCACGGCCCGCCGCAGTGTCATGCCCGCACCACCGGTGTCTGTCTCGAGCCGCTCGCTCTGCAGCGCCCGGCGGAAAGCGAGGACCGCGTACACCAGAAGAAAGGCGGCGCCGCCGAAGCGGATGACCCAGATGAGCCACGGGATCTGGGAGATGAGCGCCCCCATGCCGGCGACACCGGCGACGATGAGGACGAGGTCGGACAGCGCGCAGATGGCCACGATCGGCAACACGTGCTCGCGTCGCAGGCCCTGCCTCAGGACGAAGGCGTTCTGGGCACCGATCGCCACGATGAGCGACAGTCCGAAGCCGAACCCGGCGAGGGCGGCGAGCACTGATTCGGTGGTCATGCGGCTGAACCTAGACGCCCGTCGCGATCCGCGCGAACTCAACTTACTTCATCGGGTTTAGCATCTCTTCATGACGATGCCCGATTCCACCCACCTCGCCACGCTCGTGGCCGTCGTCGACGAGGAGTCGTTCGAGGGGGCCGCGTACGTGATGGGCGTCTCGACGAGCGCCGTGTCGCAGCGCATCCGCGCACTGGAGGAGGCGGTCGGCCACACGGTCGTGCGCCGCACGAAGCCCGTGGAGCCGACGGCCTCGGGCCGCGTGCTGCTCCGGCTCGCCCGCCAGGAGGCGCTGCTGCGGGCCGACGCGCTCAGCGAGCTCGGCCACCACGCGGGCCGCACGGTCGTCTCGGTGGTCATCAACGCCGACTCGCTGGCGACGTGGGCCCTCGAACCGCTGCAGCGCGTGGCCGAACGGCTGCCGGTAACCTTCGACGTGCGGCGCGAGGACCAGGACAGCTCGACCGGCCCGCTGCGCGACGGCACGGCGATGGCCGCGGTCACGTCGGTCGCCGACCCGGTCCCCGGCTGCACGTCGACGCCGCTCGGCACGATGGCCTACCACCCGATGGCGTCGTGGGCGTTCATGACCCGACACTTTCCCGACGGCGTGACCGCCGACGCGCTGGCCGCGGCCCCCATGGTGAACTTCGACCGCTCGGACGACCTGCAGCTGCTCTGGGCGCGTCGGCACACGCCCGGCCGGATCGACCCGCCAGTGCACTACGTGCCCGAGTCGACGACATACGGTCAGGCCGTACGACTGGGGCTGGGCTGGGGCATGATCCCCGCGCTGCAGGCGACCGGCGACCTCGTTCCGCTGGCCGCGGGTGAGCAGGTCGACGTGCCGCTGTTCTGGCAGCGGTGGAAGCTCGACAGCCCCCTGCTCGACGCCGTCAGCGCCGCGTTCGCCGACGCCGCCCGTCAGGGGCTGCGCTGAGCACCAGCCGCCGCCTCCGCCGCCACCACTGGCGGCACCGCCGGGCAGGAGGACCCGATCCCCCCACCGCAGCACGGGGTCACCCCACAGGTGCTGCATGGGAACTCGGTGCCCTCGAGCGGCGCCTGCGCGGCGCGAGTCGATCAGCTGCTTGACACGCTGTTCCGTGGAGCGAGCTACGGGATCAGACGTTGAAGCCGAGCAACCGCAACTGGTCGCGGCCGTCGTCGGTGATCTTCTCGGGCGTCCACGGCGGCATCCAGACCCAGTTGATCGCCGAGCGAGAGGCGAGCCCGTCGAGCGCGGAGTCGACCTGTGCCTCGATGACGTCGGTCAGCGGGCACGCGGCCGAGGTCAGCGTCATGTCCACGGTGACGGCGTTGTCGTCGTCGACGTGGAGACCGTAGACGAGGCCCAGGTCGACGACGTTGATCCCGAGCTCGGGGTCGACGACGTCCTTGAGCGCCTCGGTGAGCTGCTCCATGTCGGGCTTGGCACCCGTGGCGGCCGTCGGCGGCTCCTGGTCGGGAAGGGTGTCCTTCACCAGGTCGCTGGGACGGGTCTCGTCGGCGCCGTCGGCCTGCGGGGCCGTCGCGGTCTCGGGCTGGGTGGCGTCGGTCATCTCAGGATTCCTTACCGTCGGTCTGGTCGGGTGACTGCGAGCGGAGGGCGGCGTCCTTGAACGCCGACCAGCCGAGCAGGGCGCACTTCACGCGTGCGGGGAACTTGGAGACGCCCACGAACGCGATGGCGTCCTCGAAGCGCTCCTCGTCGGGCTCGATGCGGCCCTTGGACTGCATCATCTCGAGGAACTCGTCGTGGAGCCCCAGCCCGTGGTCGACGCTGCGGCCGATCACGAGGTCGGTCATTACCGACGTCGAGGCCTGCGAGATCGAGCAGCCCACCCCGTCGTAGGAGACGTCGGCGACCTTGTCGCCGTCGAGGCGGACGCGGAGCGTGAGCTCGTCGCCACAGCTGGGGTTGACGTGGTGGACCTCGGCGTCGAACGGGTCACGCAGACCGCTGTGGTGCTTCTCGCGGTAGTGATCGAGGATGATCTCCTGGTACATCTCTTCGACGTTCATGGTCACCTCCCTCGGAAGAATCGGATCGTGTACGCCAACGCGTCGACGAGCGCGTCGATCTCGGCCGGCGTGGTGTACAGGTAGAACGAGGCACGCGTCGACGACTGGATGCCCAGACGCTCGTGGAGCGGACGCGCGCAGTGGTGGCCGCCACGGACGGCGACGAGCTTCGAGTCGAGCAGCTGCGACACGTCGTGGGGATGGATGTCATCGATGGTGAACGAGATCGCTCCCCCACGGTCGACCATCTCGATCGGCCCGAGGACGCGCAGGCCCTCCAGCGACTTCAGGCCCTCCAGCGCGTACGCGGTGATCTCCTGCTCGTGGGCGGCGACCGCCTCCATGCCGAGCCCCGTGAGGTAGTCGACCGCGGCCCCCAGGCCGGCGGCCTGGGCGATGGGCGGCGTACCGGCCTCGAAGCGGTGGGGCGGCGGGGCGTAGGTCGACCCCTCCATCTTGACGATCTCGATCATCTCGCCGCCGCCGAGGAACGGCGGCAGCTCGGCGAGCAGGTCGTAGCGGCCCCACAGGACGCCGATGCCGGTCGGACCGACCATCTTGTGGCCGGTGAACGCGACCAGGTCGGCCCCGAGCGCCGCCACATCGGTGGGCAGTTGCGGCACGGCCTGCGACGCGTCGACGACCATGGTGGCACCGACAGCGTGGGCGCGGTCGGCGATCGTACGCACGGGGTTGACCGTGCCGAGCACGTTCGACACCCACGTGACCGAGACGACCTTGGTGCGCTCGTTGATCAGCCCGTCGCGCTCGGCGGCCTCGAGGTCGAGGCGCCCCTCGGGGGTGATGTCGAACCACCGCAGGGTCGCGCCGGTGCGCTGGCACATCATCTGCCACGGCACGATGTTGGAGTGGTGCTCCATCACCGAGACGACGACCTCGTCACCGGGGCCGAGCGAGGCACCCAACGTCTGCGCACACAGGTTCAGCGCCTCGGACGCGTTCTTGGTGAAGACGATCTCCTCGGAGCGCGAGGCGCCGATGAAGGACGCCACCTTGGCGCGCCCGCCCTCGAACGCCTCCGTCGCCTCCGCACCCAGCAGGTGCATGGCACGCGCGACGTTCGCGTTGTGGTCGAGGTAGTGCTCCGCGATGGCGTCGACGACCTGGCGGGGCTTCTGCGACGTGTTCGCCGAGTCGAGGTAGACGACGGGGCGGTCCCCCTCGGTGCGCGACAGGATGGGGAAGTCGCGGCGTACGGCCTCGACGTCGAGCCCTCGGGGCGCGGGGGTGTCCGCGCCCTCGACCGGGACGGTCTCGGGGATCTCGACGTTGTCGGCCTGCGGGGCGTCAGGCATTCGCCTGCGCCGCCTTGACGTACTTGTCGTAGCCCTCGGCCTCGAGCTGGGCCGCGAGCTCCGGGCCGCCCTGCTCGGCCACGCGGCCGTCGACGAACACGTGGACGTAGGTCGGCTTGATGTAGTTCAGGATGCGCGTGTAGTGGGTGATCAGCAGCACGCCGCGGTCGCCCTGGTCGGAGAAGCGGTTCACACCCTCGGACACGATGCGCAGGGCGTCGATGTCGAGGCCCGAGTCGGTCTCGTCGAGCACGGCGAACTTCGGGTTCAGCAGCTCGAGCTGGGCGATCTCGTGGCGCTTCTTCTCGCCGCCGGAGAAGCCCTCGTTGACCGAGCGCTGGCCGAACGACTTGTCGAGGTTCATGCGGCCCAGCGAGTCGTTGACCTGCTTGACGAACTCGCGGACCTTCGGGGCCTCGCCGTCGATGGCGGTCTTGGCGGTGCGCAGGAAGTTCGACACCGACACGCCCGGCACCTCGACCGGGTACTGCATCGCGAGGAACAGGCCGGCGCGGGCCCGCTCGTCAACGGACATCTCGAGGATGTCCTCGCCGTCCATGAGCACCTGGCCCGACGTCACCGTGTATTTCGGGTGGCCGGCGATCGCGTACGCCAGCGTGGACTTGCCGGAGCCGTTCGGGCCCATGATCGCGTGGACTTCACCGGAGTTGATGGTGAGGTTGACGCCCTTGAGGATCTCCTTGGCGCCCTGTTCGGTGTCGACGGAGACGTGGAGGTCGATGATCTCGAGCTTGGTCATGGCTATCGGGCTTCCTGGTTGTTCTCGGTGGTGGGCGCGAGCGTCGGCGCGCCCACGGTGGTCTGGAGCTCGGCCTCGACGGCGGCGAGGAGTCGCTCCTCGACGGCCGGGACGCCGATGCGGCGGATGATGTCGGCGAAGAAGCCGTGGACGACGAGGCGGCGGGCCTCGGTCTCGTCGATGCCGCGGCTGCGCAGGTAGAAAAGCTGCTCGTCGTCGAAGCGGCCGGTCGTCGAGGAGTGGCCGGCGCCCTCGATCTCGCCGGTCTCGATCTCGAGGTTCGGCACCGAGTCGGCCTGGCAGCCGTCGGTCAGCACGAGGTTCTTGTTGGCCTCGTAGGTCTCGATGCCCTCGGCGACCTTGCGGATCAGCACGTCACCGATCCACACGGAGTGGGCGCCCTTGCCCTGCAGCGCGCCGCGGTAGTCGACGTTGGAGCGCGTACGCGGGGCGTTGTGGTCGACGAACAGGCGGTGCTCGATGTGCTGGCCCGCGTCGACGAAATAGAGGCCGTACTGCTCGATCGAGCCGCCGGGGCCGGCGTACTCGGCCGTCTCGGCGATGCGGACGAGGTCGCCGCCCAGCGAGACCGAGACGCTCTTCACGTTGGCGTCGCGGCCGACGGTGAAGGAGGTCTGGCCGGTGTGGACGGCGTCGTCGGCCCAGTCGGCGATCGAGACGAACGTGATCTCCGCGCCGTCGCCGACGACGACCTGGGTCAGGGCCGCGTACGTCGCCGAGCCGGAGTGGCGGACGGCGATCGTGGCCCGGGCATGGGTGCCCACGGTGATGACGGTGTGGGCGTGGACGACGTCGTCGACCGAGGCGCCGCGCAGGTCGATGACCACGGGGTCGGTGAGTTCGGTGTTCGCGGGCACGTCGAGACGCTGCACAGTGCCGGCGTGGCTGGCCGCCATGGCGGCGATGCGGTCACCGGGGGCGTGCCCGCAGAAGGAGCGGGCCTCGTCGGCCGGGATGTTGGTCAGGGTCACGCCCTGTGGCAGCTGGGCCTCGACCTTCAGGGTCGCGCCGGTACCGTCGGCCTCGAGGAGGCCGCGCAGGCGCCTCAGCGGGGTGAAGCGCCACACCTCCTCACGCCCGGCGGGCACCGGGTGGTCGGCGAGGTCGTAGGACGGCGTCGGGTGCAGGTGCGACGCGATGGCCGTCTCGACGGCGCCCGCGACGGCAGGCTGCGTCTGGGTGTCTGTGGTCACGTGTGGTTCTTTCCTTCGATCTGTGGAGAGGTGCGGGGGCCTACGCCGGCGTCAGCCGACCGCGCCCTCCATCTGCAGCTCGATGAGGCGGTTGAGCTCGAGCGCGTACTCCATCGGGAGCTCCTTGGCGATCGGCTCGACGAAACCGCGCACGATCATCGCCATCGCCTCGTCCTCCTCCATGCCGCGCGACATCAGGTAGAACAGCTGGTCGTCCGAGACCTTCGAGACGGTGGCCTCGTGGGCCATCGACACGTCGTCCTCGCGGACGTCGACGTAGGGGTAGGTGTCGGAGCGGGAGATCTGGTCGACCAGCAGCGCGTCGCACTTCACCGAGGACGCGGAGTGGTGGGCGCCCTCCTGGACCTGGACCAGGCCGCGGTAGGACGAGCGGCCGCCGCCGCGGGCCACCGACTTCGAGATGATCGAGCTCGAGGTGTGGGGCGCGGCGTGGACCATCTTGGAGCCGGCGTCCTGGTGCTGGCCCTCGCCGGCGAAGGCGATGGACAGCGTCTCCCCCCGGGCGTGCTCGCCCATCAGGTAGACGGCGGGGTACTTCATCGTCACCTTCGAGCCGATGTTGCCGTCGACCCACTCCATCGTCGCGCCCTCCTCGCAGACGGCGCGCTTGGTGACCAGGTTGTAGACGTTGTTCGACCAGTTCTGGATGGTCGTGTAGCGGCAGCGCGCGCCCTTCTTCACCACGATCTCGACGACGGCCGAGTGGAGCGAGTCGGACTTGTAGATCGGGGCCGTGCAGCCCTCGACGTAGTGCACGTACGCACCCTCGTCGACGATGATCAGCGTGCGCTCGAACTGGCCCATGTTCTCGGTGTTGATGCGGAAGTAGGCCTGCAGCGGGATCTCGACGTGGACACCCTTGGGCACGTAGATGAACGAGCCGCCCGACCAGACGGCGGTGTTCAGCGCGGCGAACTTGTTGTCACCGGCGGGGATGACCGTCGCGAAGTATTCCTGGAACAGCTCCGGGTGCTCCTTCAGCGCGGTGTCGGTGTCGAGGAAGATGACACCCTGGCGCTCGAGCTCCTCGTTGATCTGGTGGTAGACGACCTCGGACTCGTACTGGGCCGCGACACCGGCGACCAGACGGGCCTTCTCGGCCTCGGGGATGCCGAGCTTGTCGTAGGTGTTCTTGATGTCCTCGGGCAGGTCCTCCCAGGACTGCGCCTGGCGCTCGGTGGAGCGCACGAAGTATTTGATGTTGTCGAAGTCGATCTCGTCGAGGTCGGCGCCCCAGGTCGGCATCGGCTTGCGGCCGAAGAGCTTGAGGCCCTTCATGCGCAGGTCGAGCATCCACTGCGGCTCGGACTTGAGGTCGGAGATGTTCTGCACGACGGCCTCGTTGAGACCGCGCTTGGCCGCGGCACCGGCCGTGTCGGGGTCGTGCCAGCCCCACTCGTACTTGCTGAGGGCCTCCAGGTGTTCGTCCTGGGTGACCTCCGGGCGATCGATCTGGGTCATATCAGGCCTTCTTCCTGTGGTTCGTGCTTCGCGGATGGTTGGTCATGTCGATCTCGACGTCCGTGACGTGCGGGATGTGCGTGGTGCACACCCCGTCGCCGTGGGCGATGGTGGCGAGCCGCTGGACGTGGACGCCCAGGAGCTCGGAGAACAGCCGGGTCTCGGCCTCGCACAGCTGGGGGAACTGCTGGGCCACGTGGGCGACCGGGCAGTGGTGCTGACAGAGCTGTTCGCCCGCTCGCGCGGGGCGCGTCGAGGCCACGTAGCCGTCGGCGCTGAGCGCCTGGGCCAGGACCTCGACGGGGTTGCGCCCCGGGTCGGCCAAGCGCAGGCTGCGGTAGCGCTGCTCGACCTCGCGTACGCGGCCCCGCGCCAGCTCGGCGACGGCCTCGTCTCCCCCGGCCCGCGCCAGCTGGGCGAGCGCGGCGATGGCGAGGTCGTCGTAGGCCTGGTGGAACGAGGCACGGCCGGTGTCGGTGAGGACGAACACCTTGGCCGGGCGGCCGCGGCCGCGCGCGCCGTAGACGCGCTGCTCGCGCGCCGAGAGGTGGCCCTGCTCGATCAGCGTCGTCGTGTGGCGGCGGATGGCGGCAGGGGTGAGCCCCAGCCGATCAGCCAGCTCCGCGGCCGTGGACGGCCCGGACTGCATGATCGCCTGCATCACGCGCTGGCGCGTCGATGCGTCGTCGTGACCCGCATCGGCGGCCGGCACGCGCGGGGCGTCGGTCTCCTGCATGCTTTTCACAACGCCATTCTTGCGTTAATTGTTCCTCGGGTCCAACTTAGGTGAGCCTCACCCGCCGACACCCGGCACCAGGCAGCCATGCTCTGGGTTCCGAACCCTGGCCTCCTTGGACGCGAGGTTCGCGTTCGACGTGCGGGCGCTCATCGAGATGTGGAGCCCGCCCCACCTCGCCGATGCGGGAGCCGGCGACGGCGGCGGTCTTGACTGACCGGGTTCCTGACTGCGGTCTGCGGTCGAGCTGCACGAGACCCACCCGCCCAAAGGGACCCGTTGCCTTCAACCAGCCACGCCGGATAGGGTGAAGCCCACCCCCCACCCCCATGCGCTCAAGGACCACGATGAGAGCCTCTGTCGCGTTGCTGCCCCTTTCACTCCTCGTCGCTCTTACACTCTCCACCACACCTGCGGCTCATGCAGATGTGACCTCGCCGCCCAAGCGGGTGTCGAGGGATACCCCCCCACCTCGACCCCAGGTGAGTTCTGACCGCAGCCCGGATGCCACAGAAGGCCGCTTACGCAGCCCCAACCTCGGCTCCGGGGGGTGCCGATCAGGAGTCAGGGGGATCATTCTCTGCGCGACCAGCAAGAAGATCGCCGCCTCGAGAGGGGCTGGTCCGCCATGCGCGGCAGTCCCCAATACCGCGTACCGGTCGCGATTCGCATCCTGCTACTGGGACTTGGTCGACGTCCAAACCATCAACTCCGACACCGGACTAGTGATCAGGCACGCCGAATACACGGTCACCGTCGAAACTACCGTCGCCCATGACTCCCTGACAGCAACGAAGAAGATTCAGATCAGTCCGACGAGCGGGTCTGCTGGATATTCGATCGAGCCAGGCACCAGGCCGACCTCCTGATCCTTCGAGCAGACCGCATCAGTCAGACCCCCACCCCCTCGCAGCTGAACTCGCTCGGAGCCGGCTCCGCCGAGATGATCACGACCGGAACCGTGGGGATTTCCAATGAGTATGAAATCGTGGGCGTGGGACTGATATCCGACTTCAAGTGGCGCGACACCGAGACAGGGGACGAGTACAACTGGACTGCCGACGCCAACCCTATCCGCTGCGACGGCGGCGGTCACTTCGGAAAGGGCTATAAAGAGGGCTGCGTTCTACCGAAGGCGGTAGGAACATACCACATCCCGACCTATCACGCGGGAACCCCTTTTCCACAGTACGCCCGACACATCCGTTACGCCTTGGCCAGCGGACTCCCCGCACGGCTCACCCGTGCCACCAAAGACGTGGGGAACGCGAACCGCGCTGCAGCCTGCCCCAGGGGCCCCGTCAGCTGTGACGAGTACCCGTTCGCCTCCACGACCCAAGGGGCGGACTCAGGAACAGGGCCCGCCAGATCCTTCAACTGGTGCAACATGAACGACCCCCATAGAACCGGCCCTGGCAGCTTCAGCCGGTGCGCCATTCCCCTGGAGGAAAACAGTGCCGGAGGCGCGCACTTGAACACCAAAGGATACTATCCCCAACGGATACTCCCCGGAGACTCCTTTGACGTCAGCGTCGACCCAAGTGAGATCGACCTCAGATATCAAGAAATGGGCGCCGGATCATCATTTCTTGGCCAGCCGACGACTCAGGAACACTGCGGTCTCCGGGACAACGGGTGCTTCAAGCAATTTCAGCACGGCAGCCTCTACTACTCACCGGATTCAGGCGTCCACTCCATTGGCGGCACCATCAGGGAGAAATGGGGCGAGCTGGGCTGGGAGGGCGGCACACTCGGATACCCGGTGACCGACGAGGCCTGTGGGTTGCAGGAACAGGGCTGCTTCCAACACTTCCAGAGGGGGAGTATCTACTACTCACCGGGAACCGGCGCCCACGCCATATGGGGAGAGATTCGCACCAAATGGGCATCCTTGGGCTGGGAGAGGAGCCCATTGGGATTCCCCACAGAGGAGGAGAGATGCGGACTTCGCGACGGTGGCTGCGTGCAAGGATTCCAGCACGGCCTTCTCTACTTCTCTGCTTCCGCGGGGGCCCACCCGGTTTGGGGGGCGATTCTTGAGAAGTATGAAAGATTCGGCTGGGAGCGAGACATTGGATATCCCACCAGTGACGAGTTCTGCGGGCTCAGGGACGGCGGTTGCGGGCAGCATTTCAGCCAAGCCGCCTCGATCTACTGGGCACCACGAGTCGGTGGCGCATTCGTCGTTCGCGGAGCGATTCGCGACCGGTGGTCAGCGCGGGGGTGGGAGAACAGCACTTACGGCTACCCGCGATCTGACGAGACCCCTCGCGTAGACGGACCGACCGGCGAACGGTACGTCACAGGCTGGTTCGAAAGAGGCGCCATACACTTTCGATTCCGAACCTCGGAAATCATAGAAGCGCCCTGAGACACGACCACGAGAAGGACCGACTTTGATCAAGGAATGCACCGCCCCCACCGCATTCGGGGTCACGCTGCTCAGCGGACCCATCTCCGAGACCGACGTATACACGGCCCCCGTGAAGTTCGGTCCGGGCTTCGTCGCATTCGGAGCCCTGGACCAGCACGACCAAGCCCATGCCCACGTCCGCTGCCACATCGACGAACCCCCGGTCGACGACTTCGGCCCCAGCTCGGTCGACGAGACCGGATCAGTCGTCCTCGAAGGCACCGATGCCACCCCATGGGCGCACGAGATCATCTTCTGGGCCGTGAGCGTTCCCGCCAAGACCGTGCTGTTCTCCGGCATCGGCCGGTTCCCGTTCGACGTGCGGGTCCGACGCCACCAGGAGACCCGGGTGTGGCTCATCGAGATGTGGAGCGCGCCCCACCTCGCCGATGCGGGAACCGACGACGGCCGACCCGACCGACCGAACAGTACCTTCGATTCCGAACCCTGGAAGTCATAGAAGCCCCCTGAGACACCCCTGGAGGACCGACCTCGTGATCAAGGAATGCACCGTCCCCACCGCGTTCGGCTTCACACTGCTCAGCGGCCCCATCTCCGAGACCGACCTGTACCCCACCCCCGTGAAGTTCGGGCCCGGTTTCGTCGCATTCGGAGCCCTGGACCAGCACGACCAGACCCACACCCCCGTCCGCTGCCACATCGACGGACCCCCGGTCGACGACTTCGGCCCCAGCTCGGTCGACGAGACCGGATCGGTCGTCCTCCAAGGCATCGATGAGGCCCCGTGGGAGCACGAGATCATCTTCTGGGCTGTGGGCGTTCCCGCGAAGACCGTGCTGTTCTCCGGCATCGGCCGGTTCCCGTTCGACGTGCGGGTCCGACGCCACCAGCGGACCCGTCGATGGCTCATCGAGATGTGGAGCACACCCCACCCCACAGATGCGGGAACCGGCGATGACGGCGGTCTAGACTGACCGGGTGCCCGACTCCCCCGCCGCCCTCGAGCTGACCGGTGTACGCCTGGCCCTCGGGGGCCACCCGGTGCTCGACGGCCTCCACGTCCTCGCCGAGCCCGGCCGCGTGACCGCCCTGCTCGGCCCCAACGGCGCGGGCAAGACGACGACGATCCGCTGCTGCACCGGCCTGCTGGAACCCGACGAGGGTCGCGTACGCGTCCTGGGCCGCCCCCCGGCCGAGGCGACCGCGGCCGGGCTGCTGGGCGTCATGCCCCAGGCGACGGGCGCGTGGTCCGGCGTACGCCCGCTGGAGCTGCTCCACTACCTCGCCAAGCTGTACGCCACGCCCCTGCCCGTCGACGCCCTGGCCGCGGAGCTCGGCATCGACGGGTTCGCCCGCACGACCTATCGCCGCCTGTCCGGCGGCCAGAAGCAGCTGGTCAACCTCGCCGGCGCGATCGTGGGCCGCCCGAGCGTCGTCGTGCTCGACGAGCCGACCGCCGGCCTCGACCCCCACGTGCGCCACCGCGTCTGGGACCTCGTCGAGCGCCTGCGCGACGCGGGCGTGAGCGTGCTGCTCACCACCCACCACATGGACGAGGTCGAACGTCTGGCCGACGAGGTCGTCATCATCGACGCCGGCCGCGCGCTCGTCCACGGGCCCCTCACCGAGGTCACCGCTGGCCGCCGGCTCGAGGACGTCTTCCTCGAGCTGACCCGCCCCGGAAGGGCCGCATGAGCTCGCTCGACCTCTCCCCGTCCCCCGGCCCGGCCCCCCGCCCCCAGCGGGTCCGCGCCCACGCACTCACCGAGGCGACGCTGCTGGCGCGCAACGGAGAACAGATCCTCCTCGCCCTGGTCATCCCCGTCGCGATCCTCGTCGGCGGCCACTTCCTCGGCGCGCGCGTCGGGCTCCGCATCGACACGCTGGCCCCGTCGGTGCTCGGGCTTGCGCTGTGGTCGTCGGCGTTCACGTCCGTGGCGATCGCGACGGGGTTCGAGCGCAGCTACGGCGTGCTCGAGCGGCTCGCGGCCACCCCGCTGACGCGCAGCGGGCTCGTCGTCGGCAAGGCGCTCGGGCTCGGCCTGATCGCGCTCGGTCAGGTCGCGGTGCTGATCGTCGTGGCGCTGCTGCTCGGCTGGCGCCCCGGGTTCACGGCGGGGTCGCTGCTGGTGGCCCTCGTCGCCGCGGTCCTCGCGTCGGCCGCGTACGCCTCCCTCGCCCTCGCGATGGCGGGAGTCCTCAAGCCCGAGATCACCCTTGCCCTGGCCAACCTCGTCTACCTGGCCGGTCTCGCGCTGGGCGCGGTGATCTGGCCGACCGACGCCTACCCGCCGGTGCTGCACGGGGTGGTCGCCGCTCTGCCGACCGCCGCCCTCGGCGAGGCGTTTCGCGAGGGTGCCGCCGGGACCGCCGCGTGGTGGTCGCTCCCCATTCTCGCCATCTGGGCCGTCGTCGGCTCACTCGTCGCTCGAAAGGTGTTCCGATGGACGTCATGACCCAGGCCCCCGCCGCAGGCTCGACAGATGAGGAGGCCGGCTGGCGCCACATGCGCCTGTGGGCCGTCGGCAGCCTCGTCGGCAACATGGGCCTGATCCTCACCGGTGCACTTGTCCGCCTGACGAAGTCCGGCCTCGGCTGCCCGACCTGGCCCAAGTGCACCGACGAGTCGCTCATCCCGCAGGGCATGGGCCTGCACGGCGCCATCGAGTTCGGCAACCGCATGCTCACGTTCGTGCTCGTCGCGCTGGCGATCGGCACCTTCGTGGCGGCCATGCGCCTGCGCGACAAGGGCGAGCCGCGGCGCGACCTGCGGCGCCTGTCGTTCTGGGCGGCCATGGGCATCCCCGCCCAGGCACTCATCGGCGGCATCACCGTGCTGACCCAGCTCAACCCGTACGTCGTGGCGTCCCACCTGCTGGTGTCGATCGCCCTGATCGTGCTGCTGGTGCTGCTCGTGCGCCGGGCGTACCGCCTGACCCCCGAGTCCGTGGCGCCCGCGGGCGCGCTGTGGGCGAAGGTGGCCTTCTGGCTGATGATGGTCGCCGTCGTGCTCGGCACGCTGGTCACCGGCTCGGCACCCCACGGCGGCGACGCCGACGCCGTCCGCACCGGCTTCACCCTCGAGGTCGTCGCCAAGGCCCACGCCTGGTCGGTCTGGGCGGTCTGCGCCGCGCTGGCGCTGGCCTGGTGGAAGACCCGCTCGCGTGCGGCGGTGTGGCTCGCCCTCGCGACGGCCTTCCAGGCGCTCGTGGGCTACCTGCAGTACTTCAACGGCCTGCCGATCTGGATCGTCGCCCTGCACATGATCGGTGTCGCCGTCGTCACCGCACTGGCGGCGAACCTGCTGTGGGGCGTACGCGGGGTCGAGTCCCAGCGCTGAGCCGCTGCGCGCTCATGAACGCGTGATGAAACCGTCCTGGACCATCCAGTCGCAGGCCACCGGCTGGGCGGACGCGGCCTCTTGTCTGGAGGTCTGCGAGGTTCGGGTCAGTGGAAGATCAGCGGGTCGATCGCGGCGGCGAGGAAGATGACCGCGAGGTAGCTGTTGGAGAAGTGGAACAGGCGCATCGGCTTCAGCTCGGCGTCGAGCTTGCCTGCGCGGGCGCGGACCAGCAGCTGCCAGGACTCCCCCAGCAGCACCGCGCCGCCGACGGCTGCGACCGCCGGGTAGAGCCAGCCGGTCTGGGCCACCGGCCACAGAACCAGCGACGTCAGCACGGTCAGCACCGAGTAGACGAGGATGCGTACGGCGACCTTCGGCGCGGACATGACCACCGGCAGCATGGGTACGCCGACCTTGGCGTAGTCCTCGCGGTAGCGGAACGCCAGCGCCCAGGTGTGGGGCGGCGTCCAGAAGAAGACGATGGCGAACAGGATGAACGGCGCGAGCGACACCGAGTTGGCGACGGCCGTCCAGCCGATCAGCGGCGGGAAGCAGCCCGCGATGCCGCCCCAGACGATGTTCTGCGACATCGAGCGCTTGAGCCACATCGTGTAGACGAAGACGTAGAACGCGTTGGCCGCGAGCGCCAGCACCGCCGAGAGCGGGTTGACGAACAGCACGAACAGCACCGTCGACACGATGGCCAGCACCACACCGAACGCCGTGCCGGCCGCGGGAGACACCTGGTGGCGCGGCATCGGGCGACGACGCGTGCGCCGCATCTTCTCGTCGATGTCACGGTCGAGCACGCAATTGAACGTGTTGGCCGACGCCGCCGACAGGCAGCCCGCCAGCAGCGTCCACAGCACCAGCGCGAGGTCGGGGATGCCCTTCTGGGCGAGGAACATCGCGGGCGCGGTCGTGACCAGGAGCAGCTCGATGACCCGCGGCTTGGTCAGGGCGACGTACGCCTTGACCACGTCCAGCCACGTCGCGGCCCCGGCGGCGACGTCGGCCGACGTCGAGACGGTGGGCGCGGGATCGGCATGCAGACGCGACACGGGTCAGGTTCTCGATTCTGGTCAGGGACGTAATCAGACCCGAGTCTACGACGGATCGTGCGGAAATCCGCACTTCCCGCCCTGCAGCGGGGGTGGTCTGACTCCGCTGCTCGGTATCGTGCCCTCCATGCCCGTCGACCCCACGCCCCTCGACGCCGAGCGCTACGCCGCGGACCTCATGGCTCGAGCCCAGCGCATGTACGCCGACGCCACCTCCCGCTCCCACGAGCTGGCCTCCCTCGGCGTCACCGCCGAGCAGGGCGACGTCCGCGTACGCGTCTCCCCCGGCGGCGTGCTCGACGAGCTCGTCGTCGCCGACGGGGCCGCGGTGAACCCCGTCAGGCTGTCGCAGGACGCGACCACCGCCTACGAGGCGGCGCTGCGGGCCCTCACCTCCGCCGTCGCGAGCCGCTCCGGCGGGCTCGACGCCCAGATCATGGCGTACGCACCCGAAGAGCCGACCGAGCCCGTCCCTGGTGCCGGCGGCGTCGAGGTGACCGTCGACGAGGCCGAGGAGCTCCCCGAACTGCCGATCGACGCACAGTTCGAGTCGCTGCTGTCGATGCTCGACGACACCCCCGACGACCTCCAGCGCTTCGTCGACCACCCCGAGTTCCGCCGGCTGAGCCCCCAGGGCGACCCGACGACCTGGCAGCACGACCTGCAGGCGCAGGTGCAGGCGATCAGCGCCAACGCCGACGAGCTGGCCGAGGCGTCGCGGACGATCGTCGGCACCCACGAGACGCCCGAGCTGACCGTCGAGGTCGGCACCAGCGGCCGCGTCGAGCGCCTGCTGTTCAAGAACGCCGTGCGCCAGGTGCCCCCCGAGCGCGTGGGCGGGCTGGTGATGGAGGCGTACGCCGCCGCCCGCACCAAGGCCGAGCAGCGGCTGGCCGGGGTCGTCGACGACCTCGGCTACGCAGACGTCGCACGAGAGGACCGCCCATGAGCGCCGACGAGACGATCGACATCCAGCAGATCTCCCAGCACGCCGACACGATGGGCCAGCTCGCCTCGTCGGTCGGCGCGATCGTCGGCGCGGTGGCCAAGCCGCCCAACCCGACGATGTACGGCGTGCTGATGAGCCCGGTGCTGACCGGCGTGATGTCGCTGATCACCAAGGCGGGCGCCGACTACATCAACGGTGCCACGCACGCGGTCTCGACCACGGCCGAGGGTCTCGCCAAGACCCGCGACGCCTATCAGCAGACCGAGGACGACAACGTCGAGCTCGCCAGACGGGCGACGCCGGCCTGAGCCGTGCGGCTGATGGCGGGCATCGGCAGGCCTCAGCGGTGGAGCGGCGGCTGCCCCTGCTCCTGCACCAGGTCTGCCTGACCGATGCCCTCCTCGGCCTGGACGGAACGCAGATCGACGTCGGCCCACGGCGACGGCTCGAAGCGGTCGACGACCTCGGTCAGGTGCTCGAGGAGCTCGCGAGCTCGGGCCTCCTCCGGTCCCAGCTGCCAGTCCATCCCTGACGCGAGCTTGGCGGTGAGTGCGTCGGCGTAGAACCGGGCCCATTCGCTGTCGGACGCACGAAGGATCCCGTCACGCCACTGCCGGGTGCGAGAGACCAGGCGTGCTCCCGGCTCCCCCAGCGTGTCGAGGTGCTCGTAGAGCGCGTCGGCGGCACCGAGGATCGCTTTGACTCCCTGTCCACTCATCAGTCATCTCCCCACGGGTTGCTCTGGATCCACCAGCGATCGGGGTTGCCCAGATCAGACTTGGGGATCGTCCCCAGCGGGACGAAGACCTGCTCACCACCACCAGGCAGATGGACGAGGTTACCCGGGCCGGACCCCGTCGCCATCTGGGGCCCTGCCGGCCCCACCCAGACGTGGAGGTCCTCTGTCGGGGAGTAGGACACCAGGCCGTGGTCGCCGTTCCACTCGTTGAGTACCGCCAGGTCAGAACGCAGGTAGTCGTTGCTGAGCGGTGGCTCCTTGGTCCAGAACTGGCCACCGGGCCACTGGTTATCCCCCACCACGCGGTAGCGGGTCTCTCCCTTCGGCCAGATCTCCGGCCGCGGCGTCTCGCCGAACGTCTTGAGGTCCTTCTTGGTGAGCGGCTGCCAACCCTTCGGCGTCTCCGACGGGCCCTTGGCACCGATCGGACCGTCGGGCTTGCCGGGGATCCCCTGGGTCTCCGGGACGTCGCTGGTCGGTTTCAGGTAGGGATGGTCGCCGCTGTTGACGGGCGAGCCCGGGTCCGCGATGCGTTCCGGGTCGCCGAACGGCGGATGGCTCGCCGGTGTCGGCCCCTTGGGCGCGTCGGGCGAGTCCGGCGTGTCGACGGGCGGTGTGCCGCCCGGCGGGACGGAGCCACCAGCTTCGGGCTTGGGGGCGTCCGGGGCCGTGGGCGCATCGGGCGCTCCACCGGTGGGCGAGCCGGGCGCCCCACCCGTCGTCGGGTCCATCCCCGCGGAACTGGTGCCAGGAAGGTCCGGGGCATCCACGTCAGGGATCTTCGTGCCGTCGGGCATGCGACCGGCCGCCTTGAAGAACTTCGCGCCCATCTTCTCGAAGGCGGCTGCGGCCTTGGCGAACATGCGCGACAGCGGGCCGATCCTCGACGTCAGCTTCGACAGCTTGCCGAAGACCTTCGAGATGCCCATCGAGATCTTGCCCATGACGAGGCTGACCTTCGCCGACGCCCACGCCGTGTAGGCCGCCAGCGAAGACCCCAGCGAGGGGATGGCGGCGGCGGCCGCTATGACCGCGTTGGTGACCAGCGAGATCACCAGGTCCTTGACCATGCCCCAGATCAGCTCGCGCAGGACGGCCACGATGGTGCCGGCGACCTGAACGGCCTGGGCCATGGTCTGGGCCAGCTTCGCGCTCGCGACCAGTGCCCTGGAGACGTTGGCCTGCACCTGCAGGTAGGCGTCCCGGGCACCACCGGTCCAGCCCGGGATCTGCTCGGCGACGGCGCTCGAGTGCTGCTGGGCGATCTGTGCGAGGTGCTGGGAGGCCTGGCCCCACGTGCCCGCGTACCCCATGATCTCCGGCGGGTCGCCCAGCAGGAGGTCGAGCGGCTCCTTCACGAACGAGACGTTGGCGGCGACCCAGTCGAGCAGGGGGCCGAGCGCCGCTCCGACGAGCGCACCGGCGGGATCGAGGAAGGCGTTCAGTGCGGCCATGCCCAGGCCGACGACGCTGGTGGCGTCGTCGAGGCCGAGCTCGCCGTCGCCGAGGGCCTGGGCGGCCTCCATCGACTCCTGGATCACGGCCCCTCCTCTGCTGACGCGTGGCGTAACCCCGGAAAGGTAGCGGGACACGGGGCCATCACCCCGCCCGCCGCAGGGTGGGGCGTGCATGTCACGATCCCGCAACGGTAGGCTCGGACCCGTACACAGGACCCATCGAAAGGACAGTCCGTCACATGTCTGACGCCTCGCTCTACCCCGCCGGCTGGACCGATCTCGACTCCCGCGCCGTCGACACCGCCCGTGTCGTCGCCGCTGACGCCGTGCAGAAGGTGGGCAACGGACACCCCGGGACGGCGATGAGCCTTGCGCCGGCGGCGTACCTGCTGTTCCAGAAGGTCATGAACCACAACCCCGGTGACGTGCACTGGGCCGGCCGGGACCGCTTCGTTCTGTCGTGCGGCCACTCGTCGCTGACCCTGTACTGCCAGCTCTTCCTGGGTGGCTTCGGGCTCGAGATCGACGACCTCAAGGAGCTGCGTACCTGGGGCTCGCAGACGCCCGGTCACCCGGAATACCAGCACACCGACGGTGTGGAGACCACGACGGGCCCGCTGGGCAACGGCGTCGGCAACGCGGTCGGCATGGCCATGGCCGCCCGTCGCGAGCGCGGCCTGTTCGACCCCGAGGCCGCTCCGGGCGAGTCGATCTTCGACCACCAGATCTACTGCTTCGCCTCCGACGGTGACCTGCAGGAGGGCGTCTCCGCCGAGGCCTCGTCGCTGGCCGGCACGCAGCGCCTGGGCAACCTGACGCTCCTGTGGGACGACAACCGCATCTCCATCGAGGACGACACCAACATCGCTTTCACCGAGGACGTCGCCGCACGCTACGAGGCGTACGGCTGGCACGTCCAGACCGTGTCGTGGGTCAAGGATCGCGGCGCCGACGGCGAGCCCTCCGAGGGCGCGTACGAGGAGAACCTGAAGGCCCTCGCCGACGCGTTCGAGGCGGCGAAGAAGGTCACCGACAAGCCGTCATTCATCCAGCTCCGCACGATCATCGCCTGGCCCGCGCCGAAGCTGCAGGGCACGGGCAAGTCCCACGGCGCCGCCCTCGGTGACGAGGAGGTCGCGGCCACCAAGAAGATCATGGGCTTCGACCCCGAGAAGACCTTCGAGGTCTCCGACGAGGTCCTCGCCCACACCCGCGCGCTGCGCGACCGCGGCGCCGAGCTCCAGAAGGCGTGGGACAAGAAGTTCGCCGAATGGAAGCAGGCCAACCCCGAGCGCGCCGAACTCTTCGAGCGCATGGCGACGCGTACGCTCCCCCAGGGCTGGGACGCCGACCTGCCGGTCTACGACGCCGACGCCAAGGGCGTAGCCACCCGCTCCGCGTCGGGCGAGTTCCTCACCAAGGCCGCGCCGAAGCTGCCCGAGCTGTGGGGCGGCTCGGCCGACCTCGCCGGCTCGAACAACACCTCACCCAAGGGCGAGCCGAGCTTCCTGCCCGCCGACCGCCAGTCGGACATGTTCTCGGGCTCGGAGTACGGCCGCGTACTCCACTTCGGCATCCGCGAGCACGCCATGGGCTCGATCATGAACGGCATCACCCAGCACGGCGGCACCCGCGTCTACGGCGGCACCTTCATGGTGTTCTCCGACTACATGCGCCCCACCGCCCGCCTGGCTGCGCTGATGAAGCTGCCCGTCACCTACGTGTGGACCCACGACTCCATCGGCGTCGGTGAGGACGGCCCCACCCACCAGCCGATCGAGCACCTGTCGGCGCTGCGCGCCATCCCGGGCCTCGACGTCATTCGCCCTGCCGACGGCAACGAGACCGTCGAGGCGTGGAAGACGCTGCTCGGCCACACCGACCGACCGGCCGCGCTGGCCCTGACCCGCCAGAACGTCCCGACGTTCCCGCGCGGCACCGACGGCTTCGCGGAGGCCTCGGAGGTCGCGAAGGGCGGCTATGTCCTCAAGGACTGCGAGGGCAAGCCCGACGTCGTCCTCATCGCCACGGGCTCCGAAGTCCAGTACGCCGTGGCCGCGCAGGAGGAGCTGGCCGGCGAGGGCGTCAACGCCCGCGTCGTGTCGATGCCGTGCCGCGAGTGGTTCGACGAGCAGGACGACGCCTACCGCACGTCGGTCATCCCCGTCGACGTCAAGGCCCGGGTCTCGGTCGAGGCCAGCATCTCGATGTCCTGGCGCGACCTGCTCGGTGACGCCGGCCGTTCGGTCTCGATCGAGCACTACGGCGCGTCGGCCGCCGCCACCCTGCTGTTCGAGAAGTTCGGGTTCACCGCCGACGCCGTCGTCAGGGCCGCCAAGGAGTCGATCGCGGCGGCCAAGCAGCCGTCCGACGTGCTCCCCCGTGCCGCCTGCGGCCCGGTTGGGCCCGCCGACGCCGACGAGTTCGACGCCGCCGAGGCCGGTCGCTGACCGCCTCACCCGCAAGCCCTGTTCCACAACCGAAAGGCTTGATCATGAACGAACGCCTCAAGAAGCTCGCCGACGCGGGCGTCTCCATCTGGCTCGACGACCTCTCGCGCCAGCGCCTCACCTCCGGTGGCCTCGCCGAACTCGTCGCCGAGTCGTCGGTGACCGGCGTGACCACCAACCCGACGATCTTCGCCGCGGCCCTGGCCGACGGCGAGGCGTACGAGTCGCAGGTCAGCCAACTCAAGGCCCGGGGCTATGGCGTCGACGACGCCATCAAGGCCCTGACGACCGACGACGTCCGCAACGCCTGCGACGTGTTCTCGCAGGTCAACAAGGACACCGCCGGCGTCGACGGGCGCGTGTCCATCGAGGTCGAGCCGGGCCTGGCCCGCGACACCGAGGGCACCATCGCCCAGGCCAAGGAGCTGGCCGAGATGGTCGGCCGCGACAACGTGCTGATCAAGATCCCGGCGACGATGGAGGGCCTGCCTGCGATCACCGCCGTCATCGCCGAGGGTATCTCGGTCAACGTCACGCTGATCTTCTCGCTCGACCGCTACGCGAGGGTCATCGACGCCTACATCGAGGGCCTCGAGAAGGCGAAGGAGCGCGGTCACGACCTGACGAAACTCGTCTCGGTCGGCTCGTTCTTCGTCTCGCGCGTCGACTCCGAGGTCGACAGGCGCCTCGACGCCATCGGCACCGACGAGGCCATCGCGCTCAAGGGACGGGCGGCGATCGCCAACGCGCGCCTGGCGTACAAGCTCGCCATGGAGGAGTTCGACGGCCCGCGGTTCGCCGCTCTGAAGGCCGCCGGCGCCCAGATCCAGCGTCCGTTGTGGGCCTCGACCGGTGTGAAGAACACCGACTACGACGACACGATGTACGTCGTCGAGCTGGTCGCCCCGCAGACCGTCAACACGATGCCCGAGAAGACCATGCAGGCAGTGGCCGACCACGGTGAGGTGCGGGGTGACACGATCACGGGCTCGTACGCCGAGGCGCAGCAGACGATGGATGCGCTGGAGGCCGTGGGCGTCGACATGGACGACGTCGTGAAGGTCCTCGAGGACGAGGGTGTCGAGAAGTTCGACAAGTCCTGGGCCGAGCTGGTCGAGACCGTCCAGAAGGCCCTCGACCAGGCCTGATCCCTCCGGCGTGCGCCGCCACCGCGGCGCACGCCGGTCCCCACTCCCACCCGGACCCGAGGAGCGCCGTGATCGACCCCCGACACCCCAACCCGCTGCGGGACCCGCAGGACCGACGTCTCCCCCGGATCGCCGGGCCCTGCGTGCTGGTCATCTTCGGCGTCACCGGTGACCTGTCCCGCAAGAAGTTGATGCCGGCGGTCTACGACCTCGCCAACCGCGGCCTGCTGCCGCCGGGCTTCGGGCTCGTCGGCTTCGCCCGCCGCGACTGGGCCGACCAGGACTTCGAGAAGATCGTCCACGACTCGGTGCGCGAGCACGCGCGTACGCCGTTCCGCGAGGAGGTCTGGCGCCAGCTCGTCGAGGGCATCCGGTTCGTGCCGGGCGACCTGAACGACGACAACGCGTTCATCTCCCTGCGCGACACGATCCAGGAGCTCGACCAGATCCGCGGCACCGGTGGCAACCACGCGTTCTACCTGTCGCTGCCACCCGGGCTGTTCGACACCGTCGTCGGCCAGCTGCGCCGCCACGGTCTGGCGACCGAGCAGTCGGGTCGCTGGAACCGCGTCGTCATCGAGAAGCCTTTTGGCCACGACCTCGAGTCGGCCCAGGAGCTCGACCGCATCGTCTCGTCGGTCTTCCCGCCCCAGTCGGTGTTCCGGATCGACCACTACCTGGGCAAGGAGACGGTCCAGAACATGCTGGCGCTGCGGTTCGCCAACCAGCTGTTCGAGCCGATCTGGAACAACAACTACATCGACCACGTGCAGATCACGATGGCCGAGGACGTCGGCATCGGCGGCCGCGCCGGCTACTACGACGGCATCGGCGCCGCACGCGACGTCATCCAGAACCACCTGCTGCAGCTCCTCGCGCTGACGGCCATGGAGGAGCCCACCAACTTCGAGGCGGCCAACCTCCGCGCCGAGAAGCAGAAGGTCCTCGCGGCCGTGCGCCCGCCGTCGCCCGACGAGATGGACACCCACACCGCCCGCGGTCAGTACGCGCCCGCCTGGGCCGGTGGCGAGAAGGTCATCGGCTACCTCGACGAGGACGGGATCGACCAGAAGTCGATCACCGAGACGTACGCGGCGATCCGGCTGAGCGTGGAGAACCGTCGGTGGGCCGGGGTCCCGTTCTACCTGCGCACCGGCAAGCGGCTCCCCCGCCGCGTCACCGAGATCGCGCTCGGGTTCAAGAAAGCCCCCCACCTGCCGTTCACCGACACCGACACCGAGGAGCTCGGCCAGAACGCGCTCGTCATGCGCATCCAGCCCGACGAGGGCATCACGATGCAGTTCGGCGCCAAGGTGCCCGGCACGCAGATGGAGATCCGCCAGGTCAACATGGACTTCGCGTACGGCGGCTCGTTCACCGAGTCGAGCCCGGAGGCCTACGAGCGGCTGATCCTCGACGTGCTGCTCGGCGACCCGCCGCTGTTCCCGCAGCGCGAGGAGGTCGAGTTGTCCTGGAAGATCCTTGACCCGATCCTCGATCACTGGGCAGCGAGCGGCAAGCAGCCCGAGGCGTACGCCAGCGGCTCCTGGGGGCCCCAGGGCGCCATCGACATGCTCGCCCGCGACGGCCGCACCTGGCGCAGGCCCTGACCCGGAGGACGACAGATGATCATCGAGCTCAACGACACCACCGCGGCCAAGATCTCCTCGGCCCTCGTCAAGGCCCGACGCAGCGCAGGCAGCCCGGCGATGGGCATGGTCCTCACCATGGTCGTCGTCACCGACCAGCGCTCCTACAAGCGCGTACAGGAGGCCGCCATGACGGCCGGGCGCGAACACCCCTCGCGCATCCTCCTCGTGGTCACCGGCAGCGCGCGCAAGCCCGGCCTCGACGCCGAGGTCCGCATCGGCGAAGGGGTGCCGGGCGAGCTGATCATCCTGCGCATGACCGGCGAGCTGGCCGACCACCCCGACTCGGTGGTGCTGCCGCTGCTGCTACCCGACTCCCCCGTCGTCGTGTGGTGGCCCGGCGCCTCGCCCCTCAACCCGGGCGACGATCCCATCGGCCGCCTCGGGACGCGTCGCATCACCGACGCGATGGGGACCCGCTCGCCGTTGAAGGCGCTCGAGGAACGCGCCGCCCACCACCAGCCCGGCGACTCCGACCTCACGTGGACCCGCCTCACCCCGTGGCGCGCCCTGCTGGCGGCGGCCGTCGACCAGTACCCGTCGAAGTTCTCCGAGGCGACCGTCGTCGGCGCCCGCGACAACGCGCCGGCGAATCTGCTGGCCGCCTGGCTCGAGGACCGCCTCGGCGTCGAGGTCAACCGCCGCAACTCCAACGGCCCCGGCATCACGTCGGTCCACCTCACCACGCCGGCCGGTGACATCTCCGTCGAGCGCGAGGACGGCCTGATGGCGACCTACAGCGTGCCCGGGCAGCCGAAGCGTCTGGTGGCGCTCAAGCGGCGCGACATCAACGAGCTCATCACCGAGGAGCTCCGGCGCATGGATGCCGACGACATCTTCGAGGCCGCGACCGCCAAGCTCATCGAGCGCAGCCGCCGCGACGAGCAGCGCCGGGCCGCCGAGCCGGCCAAGAAGCAGGCCACGAAGAAGTCTGCCACCAAGAAGTCTGCGCCGAAGGCAACCGCAGCGAAGAAGGCGACCCCGGCCAAGAAGGCGACCACCAGGAAGGCCACCGCGAAACGAGCAGCCGCGGCACCGACGGAGGACAGGACGGAGGCATGAGTGAGGTCGTCGTCTGTCCCGACGGCGACGCCGTCGCGAAGGCCGTGGCCCGCAAGCTTCGCCTACGCATCGCGCAGATGCAGGAGGACCCCGAGCGCGTACCCCAGTTGTGCCTGACGGGGGGGCGCATCGCGAACCGCGTCTACGAACGCCTGGCCAACGACCAGGACGACACCACGGTCGACTGGGCGCGTGTGGAGTTCTGGTGGGGTGACGAACGGTTCGTGCCGACGGGCGACCCCCACCGGCACGCCGGCCAGTCGCTGGCGATCCTCGCCGCGACGATCCAGATGGACCCTGCGCGGGTCCACCCGATGCCTGCGGCCGACGGTGCCACGGCCGACATCGCCCAGGCTGCGGTCCAATACGCCAGCGAGCTCGGCGACACGACCTTCGACATCTGCCTGCTCGGGATCGGTGTGGATGGTCACGTGGCGTCGATCTTCCCCGGCCACTCGTCGTTCGGCCGTGGCGGCCGGGTCATCGGCGCCCAGAACTCCCCCAAGCCGCCGTCGGCGCGCCTCACCGTCACCATGCCGGTCATCACCGCCTCCGAGGAGGTCTGGTTCATCGCCTCCGGCGAGGAGAAGGCCGATGCCGTCGCCCGCGCGCTGGCGGGCGAACAGGGCCTTCCTGCCTCCGTCGCGCGCGGCACGAGCCGCACCGTGTGGTGCATCGACGAGGACGCGGCGCGCCTGATCTGACTCCTACGCGGATCAGTAGAGGATCTCGCCGGCCCTCCGACGCGCCTGGAGCGTCTCGAGCGCCTCGGCGAGGATGGCCTGGGCCTCTTGGTCGGAACGGCGCTCCTTCACGTACGCGAGGTGCGTCTTGTAGGGCTGCGTCTTCGGCGGCGGCGGCGGGTTCTCGGCGTCGAGGTTGGCCGGGAGACCGCAGCGCGGGCAGTCCCACGACTCCGGGACCTGTGCGTCGGCCGCGAAGGCCGGGCGGGTCTCGTGCGAGTTCGCGCAGAAGTACGACACGTACAGGCGGGGGGCCGCGTCGCCGCGCTCCGCCTCGCCCATGGGTCCGGCGCCGACACGGCTGCCGCGGATGGCGCTGCCACCGACCACGTTGGTTCTCCTCAGGAAAGATCCCCGGCCCGACGGCCGGTGATGAAGGGGGGGATGTGTTCGTCCAGGCTTACGGTCAGGACGCGAACCGGTACAGCACGAGCAGGCCGAGGATGCAGCCGAGCCAGATGACTCCGATGACGATCGTGAGGCGATCCAGGTTGCGCTCGGCGATCGAGGTGCCACCCAGCGAGGTGGACATACCGCCGCCGAAGAGGTCGGACATGCCGCCGCCTCGGCTCTTGTGGAGCAGGACCGTCAGGGCCAGGAGAACGCTGCAGATGATCAGGATGATCGACAGCGTCATGATGGGCCAGGTCATCAGGGGCACGAGAATCACGGCGCAACTGTAACCCCGCGTGGGGAGATCACCAAACCACCGATACCCCCGCCGAGCCGGGCATCAGACGCAGTCAGTACGCGATCGGACGGGGCTCAACGCGGCCGGCGCACCCACTCCCCCAACTCGGGCAGCTCCCCGGCGGACTCGATGCCCGTGGGGTCCTGCCGGGCCAGCCACCAGGCCAGCCGTGCGGCGCTGCCGCGTACCTCCTGGCCACCCGCGCCGAGGTCGTAGCGCGCCCCCGTGTCTGTCGCGACGAGGGTGACGTCGGCTTTCTCCCCCATGTCCCACACGAGGTCTTCGAC
This sequence comes from Mariniluteicoccus endophyticus, assembly GCF_054780035.1. Taxonomy (NCBI): domain Bacteria; kingdom Bacillati; phylum Actinomycetota; class Actinomycetes; order Propionibacteriales; family Propionibacteriaceae; genus Mariniluteicoccus; species Mariniluteicoccus endophyticus. The sequence goes on from NZ_BAAGXC010000001.1 coordinate 222,203, forward strand.
CAGGCGGTCGACGAACGCGCGCGGCCAGTCCTCGGGGGCGTAGTCGACGTCGAGGTCGACGTGGTGCATCTCGATCTCCCGCTCGCGCAGCAGCGGCACGACGGCGACGGGGAACCGTACGCCACCCGGCGTACGCTCCAGCTCCGAGCCCCACACCTTGGCGTCGAGGCCGCGTACGACCGAGCGCCACCGCTTCTGTGAGCTTCCGCTCTCGGCCAGCAGCTCGGGGCCAGAGTGTTGCGACTGTTCGTCGATGGTCTGGTCGCGGGCCTCCGACGACGCGTAGACCGGTGTGAGGCGGCCCAGTGCCAGTCCCTCCAGCGCCCGGGCGAACCCGTTGGCGTTGTCGTTGAGGTGGGCGACGACGTGGGCCCGGGTCCAGCCGGGCAGGAGGCTGGGCTCACCGAAGCCATCGGCGTCGAGGCTGTCGAGGGAGTCGAAGAGGCGTTCGTACGCGGCGTCGATCGCGGCGAAGAGCTCGGGCGTGGGCTTGGTCGGTTCCATGGCTCCATTGAACCGAACACGAGGGCGCCCGGGAAGATCCCGGACGCCCTCGTGGATGCGAGCCGTGACTCAGACCGTCGATCAGCCGACCTGCGACGGCTCGTAGAACCGCGCGATGGCCGCGAAGTCGTCGACCTTCAGCGACGCGCCGCCGACCAGGCAGCCGTCGACATCGGGCTTCGCCATGATGTCGGCCACGTTGTCGGCCTTCACCGAGCCGCCGTACTGGATGCGTACGGAGTCGGCGGCCTCTTGGCCGTGCTGCTCGGCGACGGCCGCGCGGATCGCCCCGCAGACCTCCTGGGCGTCGTCCGGCGTGGCGACCTCACCTGTGCCGATGGCCCAGACCGGCTCGTACGCGATGACGGCCTTCCCGATCTCCTCGGCGGTGAGCCCGTCGGTCGAGCCCTTGACCTGCGCGAGCGTGTATTCGACCTGGTTGCCCTCCTTGCGGACATCGAGGCCCTCACCCACGCAGATGATCGGCGTCATGCCCCTGTCGATGACCTTGCGGGCCTTGCGGGCGATGAGCGCGTCGTCCTCGTTGTGGTATTGACGGCGCTCGGAGTGGCCGATGACCACGTAAGTGCAGCCCAGCTTGGCCAGCATGTCGGCCGACACCTCGCCGGTGAAGGCACCGGAGTCGTGCTCGGAGACGTCTTGGGCGCCGTACGCCAGCGGCAGTCGGTCACCCTCGACGAGGGTCTGGACCGTGCGCAGGTCGGTGAACGGCGGGACCACGACGACCTCGGACTTCTCGGGGTCGTGCTTGAGGTCCTTCAACGTCCAGGCGAGCTTCTGGACCAGGCCGTTGGCCTCGACGTGGTTGAGGTTCATCTTCCAGTTGCCGGCCATGATCGGAGTGCGTGCCATGGTGTTCACTTCCCTTCGAGAACAGCGAGACCCGGGAGCTCCTTGCCCTCCAGGTATTCCAGCGACGCGCCGCCGCCGGTCGAGATGTGGCCGAACTGGTCGTCGGAGAAGCCCAGGTGGCGCACGGCCGACGCGGAGTCGCCGCCGCCCACGACCGACAGGCCGTCGACCTTCGTCAGCGCCTCGGCGATGGTCTTGGTGCCCTTGGCGAACGCGTCCTTCTCGAACACACCCATGGGGCCGTTCCAGAAGACGGTCTTGGCCGCCTCGATCTCGGCAGCGAACGCCTTGGCCGTCTCGGGGCCGATGTCGAGACCCATCTCGTCGGCGGGGATCGCGTCGCCGGCTACCACGTGGGCACCGGCCTCGTCGCCGAACGTCGGCGTGACGACGATGTCGGTCGGCAGCAGGATCTTCTTGCCGGCCTTCTCCGCCTCGACGAGATAGTTCTTGCAGACCTCGACCTGGTCCTCCTCGAGAAGCGACGTGCCGACTTCGTAGCCCTGGGCCTTGAGGAATGTGAACGCCATGCCGCCCCCGATGACCAGGGTGTCGGCCTTCTTCAGCAGGTTGTCGATGACCTTGAGCTTGTCGGAAACCTTCGCGCCACCGAGCACCACGACGTAGGGGTGCTGCAGGTCGTCGGTGAGGCGCTTGAGCACTTGCACCTCGTTGGCCACGAGGTCGCCCGCCGCGTTCGGCAGCAACTTGGCGACGTCGTAGACCGACGCCTGCTTGCGGTGGACCACGCCGAAGCCGTCGGACACGAACAGGCCGTTGTCGCCGACCAGCGCGGCGTACTTCTTGGCGAGCTCGGTGCGCTCGGCCTCGTCCTTCGACTCCTCCGCCTTCTCGTAGCGGACGTTCTCGCACATCATGACCTGGCCGGGCTGGAGGTCGGCAGCCAGCTTCTGGGCCGACTCGCCCACGACGTCGCCGGCGAGCTGGACGTCGGTGCCGAGGAGCTCGCCGAGGCGCTTCGCGGCCGGGGCCAGCGAGAACTCGGGCTTGACCTCGCCCTTCGGTCGGCCGAGGTGGGCGGTGACGATGACGGCCGCACCGGCGCCCAGGAGCTTCTTCAGCGTCGGGACCGAGGCCTTGATGCGGCCGTCGTCGGTGATCTTGTCGCCGTCGAGCGGGACGTTGAGGTCACAGCGGATGAGGACCTTCTTGCCCTTCAGCTCGCCGAGGGTGTCAACGGACTTCATTGGTGTTGCCTTCCAGTGGGTGTACGCGGGTTGGGGTACGCGGGGTGAGGTGGGGCGAAAGCAGACGGGGCCGCCGCTTTACGCGTACGGCCCCGCCTGACTTCGTGGTGGCTCGGATCAGAGCTTCTCGCCGACCATCTTCGTGATGTTCACGAGCTGGTTGGAGTAACCCCACTCGTTGTCGTACCAGCCGACGACCTTGACGAGGTTGCCCGAGACCTTCGTGAGGCCGGCATCGAAGATGCAGGCGGCCGGGTCGGTCTCGATGTCCTTGGAGACAATCGGGTCCTCGGTGTAGGTCATGATGCCCTTGAGCGGGCCGGACTCGGCGGCCTTCTTGATGATCGCGTTGACCTCCTCGACGGTGGTCTCCTTGGCGGCCTCGAAGGTGAGGTCGGTGGCGGAGCCGGTCGGGGTCGGGACGCGCATGGCGTAGCCGTCGAGCTTGCCCTTGAGCTCGGGGAGCACGAGGGCGACGGCCTTGGCTGCACCCGTGGTGGTCGGGACCATGTTGAGGGCCGCGGCGCGCGAGCGACGCAGGTCCTTGTGGGGGCCGTCCTGCAGGTTCTGGTCCTGCGTGTAGGCGTGGATCGTGGTCATGAGGCCCTTGACGATGCCGAGGTCGTCGTTGAGGGCCTTCGCCATCGGCGCGAGGCAGTTGGTCGTGCAGGACGCGTTGGAGATGATCGTGTGCGCGGCCGGGTCGTACTGGTCGTCGTTGACGCCCATGACGATCGTGATGTCCTCATTCTTCGCCGGGGCGGAAATGATGACCTTCTTGGCGCCGGCCTCGATGTGGGCCTTGGCGGCGGTTGCGTCGGTGAAGCGGCCCGTCGACTCGATGACGATGTCGGCGCCCAGCTTGCCCCACGGCAGCTGGGTCGGGTCCTTCTCGGCCGTCGCAGCGAACTTCTTGCCGTTCGCGGTGATCGACTCGTCGTCGAACGTGACCTCGCCGTCGAAACGGCCGAGGATCGAGTCGTACTTGAGCAGGTGCGCCAGGGTCTTGTTGTCGGTCAGGTCGTTGACACCGACGATCTCGATGTCAGCGCCGGACTCGACCACGGCGCGGTAGAAGTTGCGGCCGATGCGGCCAAATCCATTGATGCCAACCTTGACGGTCATACTTGTTCCTGCTCCTTCGGAGACTTGTCGTACGCCCGGGGAACCGGACGATCTTCGGACGTAAGTCACTCTAGCGAGACCATTCCGAGACCTCGGGCGGGGGGGCGTCCCCCACCCCCTCGTCCGAGTGGGCCGGAGTCAGTCCTCGTCGAGCATCTCGGAGGTGATGCTGGCCTCGGTGTTGGGGATGCCCAGCTCGTCGGCCTTCTTGTCGGCCGTCGCGAGCAGCCGGCGGATCCGACCGGCCACCGCGTCCTTGGTGAGCGGGGGCTGGTGGAGCTGGCCGAGCTCCTCGAGGCTGGCCTGCTTGTTCTCGACGCGCAGCACGCCAGCAGCCTTCAGGTGGTCGGGCACGTCGTCGCCGAGGATCTCCAGCGCACGCTCGACGCGTGCCCCCGCCGCCACCGCCGCGCGGGCCGAGCGTCGCAGGTTGGCGTCGTCGAAGTTGGCCAGACGGTTCGCCGAGGCGCGGACCTCGCGGCGCATGCGGCGTTCCTCCCATTGCAGCAGGCACTGGTGGGCACCCATGCGCGTCAGCATCGCGGCGATGGCGTCGCCGTCGCGGATCACCACCCGGTCGACGTTGCGCACCTCGCGGGTCTTGGCCGACACGTCGAGGCGACGGGCGGCACCGGCGAGCGCGAGCGCCGCCTCGGGACCGGGGCAGGTGATCTCGAGCGACATCGAGCGGCCCGGCTCGGTCAGCGAGCCGTGGGCCAAGAACGCCCCGCGCCAGGCGGCGACGCAGTCCTCCGCCGACCCGCCGACGATGTGCGGCGGCAGACCCCGCGCCGGGCGGCCACGGCCGTCGACGAGGCCCGTCTGGCGAGCCAGCGCGTCACCGTCCTTGATGAGGCGTACGACGTAGCGGGTTCCGCGCCGCAGGCCCGTACCGCTGACGACCACGAGTTCGGAGTCGAACCCGAACAGCTCGCTGATCGCGGTGCGCAGGCGCCGGGCGGCCGCGCCCGTGTCGAGCTCAGCCTCGATGACGATCCGCCCCCCGGCCAGGTGGAGCCCGCCCGCGAAACGCAGCGTGGTCGCCACCTCAGCGCGGCGCACGCTGGGGCGCGTCACGGACACCGTGGCAAGCTCGGCCTTGACCTGCTGTGTGAGAGCCATGGGACTACCTCCGGGGGCGATTCGGGACGGGCGGCATCGGACGGGCGGGCCCGTCATGTCTACCAGAGTCGGATGTCGGGAGACGCGGCGAGCGAAGTCTCAGAGACCCATGACCTCGGCATAGATCGAGGCCAGCCGCAGGGGGTCGTGCCGCGGCGATCCGTCACGCGCGGCGAGGTCGGCGATGACGACCTCGGCGCCGAGCGACGCGGCGTACGTCTGCAGATGGCGGTCCTCGCGCGCGAAGCTTGCGTCGGCGATCACGGTGTCGAGCCGCAGGCGAGGAGCGTGGTCGGCGAGGAACTCGATGTGCTGGCTCGCGGTGTAGCCGTCGGTCTCGTCGGCGGGCGCGAGGTTGAGCGTGAGGACCCGGCGGGCGCGGGACTCGATGATGGCCTCGGCCAGCTCGGGCACCAGCAGGTGGGGGATGATCGAGGTGAACCACGACCCCGGTCCGAACACCAGGTGGTCGGAGTCGCGCACGACGTCGATGACCTGGGGATGGGCGGGCGGGTCGGGCGGCGTGAGATGTACGCGGCGCACTTCCCCCACGGTCTTCGCCACGCGGGACTGGCCGCGCACGACCGCGATCTCGTCGGGACGGTGGGGATCGAGCCCGATGACCTCTGCCTCGATCTCGAGCGGCACGGCAGACATGGGGAGGACACGACCCTTGGCGCCGAGCAGCTCGCCGACCATGTCGAGGCCGTCCACGGGGTCACCGAGCCGTTCCCACAGGCCCGCGATGAGCAGGTTGCCGATGGCGTGGCCCGCAAGGGGACCGTCACCGCCGAAGCGGGACTGGAGCACGTCGGCCCAGGTACGCCCCCAGTGGTCGTCGCCGCACAGCGCGGCGAGAGCCATCCGCAGGTCACCGGGAGGCAAGCAGCCGAGCTCGGTGCGCAGCCGGCCGGAGGAACCGCCGTCGTCGGCAACCGTCACCACGGCGGTGAGGCGATCGGTGACCCGGCGCAGCGCCGACAGCGATGCGTGCAGGCCGTGCCCCCCACCGAACGCGGTGACCGAAGGCAGCCGGTCGAACGCGGCCTCGAAGCGGCTCCTCATTCGCGCCCCACGTCGCGGTGCATCACCTTGGTCGGCATGCCCAGCTCTCGGAGCCGACGGCCGAGCTCCTCGGCCATCGCCGTCGAGCGGTGCTTGCCGCCGGTGCACCCGATCGCGATCGTCGCGAACCGCTTGCCCTCGTTGAGATAGCCCTCGGCGACCGTCATCAGCAGCGCTTGGAGCTGTTGCAGGAACGGTCCCGCCGCGGGCTGGGTCAGAACATACTCGGAGACCGGCCCCGTGAGGCCCGTGTGGGGCCGCAGCTCGGGCACCCAGTGGGGGTTCGGCAGGAAACGGACGTCGATGACCATGTCGGCGTCGATCGGCAGCCCGTTCTTGAACCCGAATGACATGATCGTCACACGCAGCCGGTCGGACTGGTCACCGCCGTACGCGTGGGCGATGCGCGAGGTCAGCTGGTGGACGTTCATCGAGCTCGTGTCGACCACGAGGTCAGCGGCCGCCCGCAGCGTGGCGAGCAGCTCGCGCTCGCGGCGAACGCCGTCCAGCAGGCGCCCGTCGCCCTGCAGCGGGTGAGGACGACGCGACGACTCCTGGCGCTGGACGATGATCTGGTCGCTGGCCTCGATGAACACGATCTCGGGCGTCGTCCCGTGCTCCTCCAGCTCCGCGAAGACCTGGGGCAGCTCGTCGAACAACCCTCGACCGCGTACGTCCAGGACGGTCGCAACCTTGGTCAGCCCGGCCTCGCGGGCCAGGCCGAACAGCTGCGGTAGCAGCACCGGCGGCAGGTTGTCGACGACATACCAGCCGAGATCCTCCAGTGCATGGGCAGCGGTGCGACGGCCGGCACCGGACATGCCGGTCACGATCACCACGCGGATCTCGCCGGGGCGCCCGCCGGCGTCCTTGTCGGCGGGGGTCACGGCGGGCAGCGCCATGGTCATCTCAGGATCGGACACGGAGCCATTATGACCAACCTGAGCGGCGGCCTCATCGTCAACCGGTGGGACCATCGTCGAGCACCTCCCCCGTCGTCATGTTGATCGCGGGTGCGGCGGGTGCCTGCGCGTCGAGGGCCTCGCGCACGGCGGTCGCGGTGCGGACTCCAAACCCGGGCACCTGGGCGATCTCGTCGACCGAGGCCGCCCGTAGCTTCTTGAGCGAGCCGAAGTGACCGATGAGCGCCTTGCGGCGCACCTCGCCGAGCCCGGGCACGTCGTCGAGGACCGACTCGAGCATCGACTTCGACCGCCGGCCACGGTGGTGACCGATCGCGAAGCGGTGGGCCTCGTCACGCAGGCGCTGGAGCAGGTAGAGCCCCTCGGACGTGCGCGGCAGGATCACCGGGTATTCGTCGTCGGGCACCCAGACCTCCTCCAGCCGCTTGGCGAGCCCGCACAGCGCGACGTCGTCGATCCCGAGCTCCTCCAGGGCCTGAGCGGCCGCCGCGACCTGGGGTGGGCCGCCGTCGACCACCACCAGGGCGGGGGCGTACGCGAATTTCCGCGGGGCCCCCGTCGTGGGATCGACGAGCAGCGGCCCCTCGTTGGCGGCCGCGGCCTCGTTGGACGCCGAGGCCATCGCGGCCCGGTCGTCGAGGAGCCGCCGGAAGCGACGCGTGATGACCTCGTGCATCGATGCGACGTCGTTTTGGCCGTCGACCCCACGGATGACGAAGCGGCGATATTCGCTCTTGCGCGGCAACCCGTCCTCGAAGACCACCATGGAGGCGACGATCTCGGTGCCCTGCAGGTTCGAGATGTCGTAGCACTCGATGCGCAGCGGCGGCTCGTCGAGCCCGAGGGCGTCGGCGATCTCGGCCAGCGCCCGGTTGCGAGTCGTCAGGTCGGAGGCGCGCTTCGTCTTGTGGCGGATCAGCGCCTCCTGGGCGTTGCGGGCCACGGTCTCCATGAGGGTGTGCTTGTCGCCGCGCTGGGGCACCCGGAGGTGGACCCGGCTCCCCCGCCGCTGCGACAGGACCTCCTCGATCGCCGGGGTGCTCGGCGGCAGCTGGGGGACGAGGACCTCGCGCGGGATCGCGGCCCCCGAGTCGTCGCGTACCTCGTCGTTGTAGAGCTGCTGGAGGAACGTCTCGATGAGCTCGCCGGTGTCGGCGTCGTCGACGCGGTCGGCGACCCAGCCCCGGTTGCCGCGGACCCGCCCTCCGCGGACGTGGAAGATCTGTACGGCGACCTCCAGCGGGTCCTCGGCCAGTGCGACCACGTCGGCGTCGGTGCCGTCGCCCAGGACGATCGCGTTCTGCTCCGTCGCCCGCTGCAGCGCCCCGATGTCGTCGCGGATCTTCGCGGCCAGCTCGTACTCCATCGCGGACGCCGCCTCCTTCATGCGGCCCTCGAGCCGACGGATCATCGCCGTCGACTGGCCTCCCATGAACTGGCAGAAGTCGGACACGATCTCGCGGTGGTCGTCGGCGGAGATTCGGTCGACGCACGGCGCCGAGCACTTGTCGATGTAACCGAGCAGGCACGGGCGGCCCGCCTGCTTCGCGTTCTTGAACGTGCCGGCCGAGCAGCTGCGCATGGGAAACACACGCAGCAGGAGGTCGAGCGTTTCCCGGATGGCCCAGGCATGGCCGTAGGGGCCGAAGTAGCGCGTGCCCCTGCGCTTGGGTCCGCGGCCGACGTAGACGCGCGGGAACTCCTCCGACCAGGTGACGGCGAGCCACGGGTAGGACTTGTCGTCGCGGTATTTCACGTTGAAGCGCGGGTCGAACTCCTTGATCCAGGAGTATTCGAGCTGGAGCGCCTCGACCTCGGTCTGGACTACCGTCCACTCGACCCGCGCCGCCGTCGTCACCATGCGGCGCGTGCGCTCGTGGAGCGAGGACAGGTCCGCGAAGTAGGAGCTGAGCCGGCTGCGCAGGCTCTTTGCCTTGCCGACGTAGATCACCTGGCCGTGCTCGTCACGGAACCGGTAGACCCCGGGTTGGGTGGGGATCGACCCCGGCGCGGGTCGGTAGGTGGTCGGGTCAGCCATGGCTTCCACCCTAGTCCGCAGGACCACGGCCCCATCCGTCGCGAACCTACGACACAGCGTCGTGAAAGGTGCTTGATCGCCGGTGAGACGGGGCCCGGCCGCGTATGGTGGAGCGCGCAGCCAACCCGAGGAGAGCCCATGTCCGACCTGCCCGATCGCCGTTCCGTCCTCAAGGGCGCGGGTGCCGCCGCCGTCGTCGCCGGCACGACCGCCTTCACCGCCTGCGGTGGCGGTGCGGACCCGGCTGCGAAGAAGACCGAGAAGAAACCGGCCGCACCGGTCACGATCCCCAAGTCGCAGGTGCCCGCGGGCAACGGCGTGATCCTCCCGGAGGCCCCCTACGTGGTGACCCAGCCCGAGGCCGGGACCTACAAGGCGTTCACCAAGGCCTGCCCCCACCAGGGCTGCTCGGTCTCATTCGTGAAGAACCGCCAGATCGTGTGCGCCTGCCACAGCTCGGAGTTCGACATGGTCACCGGCGAGCGCACGTCCGGGCCCGCCAAGACCGGCCTGACGGAGTTCCCGGTCAAGGTCGACGGGGACAACCTCACCATCGGCGGCTGATGGCCCACCCCGACCGCGTCGGGCTGGTCGTCAACCCCGTCCACCCGGCCGGCGCGCGGGCCGCCGAGGAGGTCATCGCCCTGGCCGCCGAGGCCGGGCACGCCCTCCCCCGCCTCGCCCACACGACGATCGCCGAGCCTGGCGGTCCCCAAGCCCGTCGACTCGTCGGGCTCGGGTGCACCGACATCGTGGCGATCGGCGGCGACGGCACCGTCCGTGAGGTCGCGTACGCGGTGGCCGGGGCCGGAGCCCGCCTCGGCGTGATCCCCACGGGCACCGCCAACCTGTTCGCCCGCAACCTCGGCCTCCCCCGCCGGGCGGGCGACCAGGTGCGCGTCGCCGTCCGCGGCGCCCCCCGGACCGTCGACCTCGGCGTCGCGCAGGTCCGCGACGACGGCGGCTGGGGCGCCGAGCTGCCGTTTCTGGCGTACGCCGGCATCGGTGAGGACGCCGCCACGGTCGCGGACACCCGGCCCGGCTGGAAGTCCCGCCTCGGCCCGCTCGGCTGGCTGGCCTACCTGGAGGCCGGTGCACGCCACCTCGCGCGCGGCGGCCATCCGATGATCATCAAGTACGCGGGCTCCCCCGCCGAGCAACGACGGGCCTGGTGCGTGCTCGCCGGCAACACCGGCCGCATCCCCGCCGGCATCGCCGTGTTCCCCGGCGCCCGGCTCGACGACGGGCTCCTGCACGTCCTCGAGGTGACCGGAGGGGTCCACAGATGGCCCCTCGTGGCCGCCGAGGGCATCACCCACCGCCCCGTCGCGGGTTCGGGCCTGGCCCGGCGCACCGGATCGACGGTGGAGGTCACGGCGCCCGAACCGCTGGCGGTCCACCTGGACGGCGACGTCGTCGGCCACGGCACGGGCGCCCGCTTCGGCGTACGCCCCGGCGCGCTGGAGGTGCGGGCCTCCCGCTAGGGTCGACCTCCACCGAAGGAGGTACGCATGCCCGAGAGCTCGCTCCTGGCCACGCTCGTCGCCGGCCGCACGTCCGAGACCGAAGAGCGCCAGATCCTCGAGCTCCTCACCGCCGCCAGCCCCGACGAGCTCAACGCCCTGCTGGAGCCCGTAGACTGCGACGCGCTGCTTTCGAGCGTCGACGACCGCGTCATCGGCCCCGACCACCGCGCCGCCCTGGTCCGCCTCCTGGCCCACGACCGCCGGGACGCCCTGTCGCTGCAGGTGCGCGCCGACCTGATCCACGCGCTGCAGACCGGCCGCACCGACCGCGCCGCCGAGGACGCGATCTGTGCCCTGTTCTGCTCGGTAGGCGGCACGCACCTCACCCACCTGAAGAATCTGCTCAACTCGCGTCAGGACTTCCATGACCTCGAGGGACTCATCTTCAGTGACATCGAGCACGAGTCCGTACGCTCCACCCTCCTCGCCCACATCGCGGCCGAGGCGGCGGGCGCGAGCCCCGAGCTGCGCGAGGCCAAGGTGCTCTCCGACATCGACGACACCGCCTTCTCACGGCTCAAGGACGAGGTGTTCGCCCGCGGGGCCATGTATCCGGGCGTGCTCGCGTTCTGGGACGCGCTCGACGACGGGCCCCACGACGAGCCGTTCGACCGGGGCGACCTGACCTTCGTGACCGCCCGGCCGATGGACGCGTTCGGGTTGCTGGAGAACCACTCGCGGCGCGCGCTGCGTCGTGCGGGGGTGTCGCAGATGTCGATGCTGTCGGGTGGCTTCGCCAACCTGCACACCAACTCCGCGATCGCCGAGAAGAAGCTGGAGAACGTCGACCACTATGCGCGGCTGTTCCCCGAGTACGACCTCGTCTTCGTCGGCGACTCAGGTCAGGGGGACGTGATGGTGGGCGAGGAGATGATGAGCCGCTATCCCGGGATCGCCAAGGCGGTGTTCATCCACGACGTGGTCGACACCCCGGAGGACGAGCGCGCCGGCCATGCGCAGCGCAACGTGTTCTTCCACGACACCTACGTGGGTGCGGCCGTCGCGGCCCGCCGCGTGGGGCTGATCTCTGCGGCCGGTCTCGACCGGGTCTGTCTCGAGACCTGTCAGGGGTTCGAGACCGTCGGGTTCGCCTCGCCAGGGGCCGAGCAGCGGGCCCGCGCCTGGCTGGACCGCGACCTCTCCGAGGCCGCGACCCTGCACTGACAGTCAGGCCCTCTTCGCTGTCTTCCTCGTCGCCGTCTTCCGGGTCGCCGCCTTCTTCGCGGGAGCCTTCTTCGTCGCCGCGGCCTTCTTCGCGGGAGCCTTCTTCGTCGCTGCCTTCTTCGTCGCCGCCTTCTTCGCAGGAGACTTGGCCTGGGGCTCGTCGTCGAACAGGGCGACGGGGACCTCGCCGACGGGGACCTCGTGGCCGTCGAGGATCTCGGCGAGGAACTGGCCCGTGTAGGAGTCGGGATGGGCGGCGACCGTCTCGGGGGTGCCCTCGACGACGACCGTGCCACCGCCCGAGCCGCCCTCGGGGCCCATGTCGATCAGCCAGTCGGCCGTCTTGATGACATCGAGGTTGTGCTCGATGACCACCACCGAGTTGCCCTGGTCGACGAGCCGGCCGAGAACGCCCAGCAGCTTACGGATGTCTTCGAAATGGAGGCCTGTGGTGGGCTCGTCGAGGATGTACATCGTGCGACCCGTCGAGCGGCGCTGCAGCTCGGCGGCCAGCTTGACGCGCTGGGCCTCACCGCCGGACAGGGTGGTGGCGGGCTGGCCGAGGCGTACGTAGCCCAGGCCGACCTCATGGAGGGTAGTGAGGTGACGCGCGATCGCGGTGTGTGCCGCAAAGAACTCGACCGCCTCCTCGATGGGCATGTCGAGCACCTCGGCGATCGACTTGCCCTTGTAGTGGACCTCGAGCGTCTCCCGGTTGTAGCGCGCCCCGTGGCAGACCTCGCAGGGAACGTAGACGTCGGGCAGGAAGTTCATCTCGATCTTGATCGTGCCGTCGCCCATGCAGTTCTCGCAGCGCCCGCCCTTCACGTTGAACGAGAACCGGCCCTGCTGGTAGCCGCGTACCTTCGCCTCGGGGGTCTCGGCGAACAGCTTGCGGATGCGGTCGAAGACGCCGGTGTAGGTCGCGGGGTTCGAGCGCGGTGTGCGTCCGATCGGCGACTGGTCGACGTGGACGATCTTGTCGATCTGGTCGGCACCGGTGATCGAGCGGTGTCGCCCCGGGACGGCACGGGCGTTGTAGATGCGCTTGGCCAGCGCGGTGTAGAGGATCTGGTTGACCAGCGTGGACTTGCCGGATCCCGAGACGCCGGTGACGGCCACCAGCTGGCCGAGCGGGAACGAGACCGTGACGTCCTTGAGGTTGTTCTCGATCGCGTGGTTCACCGTCACCGACCGGCCCGTGAGCGGGCGGCGCTTGGCCGGAAGGGCGATCTGGCGACGGCCCGAGAGGTAGGCGCCGGTGGGCGACTCCGCGCAGGCCAGCATCTCGTCGACCGGCCCGGAGACGATGACCTCGCCACCGTGCTCGCCGGCGCCGGGACCGATGTCGACCACCCAGTCGGCCGAGCGGATCGTGTCCTCGTCGTGTTCCACCACGACCAGCGTGTTGCCGAGGTCGCGCAGGCGGACCAGCGTGTCAATGAGGCGTCGGTTATCGCGCTGGTGCAGGCCGATCGACGGCTCGTCGAGCACGTAGAGGACGCCCACCAGCCCGGCACCGATCTGCGTCGCCAGGCGGATGCGCTGGGCCTCGCCACCCGAGAGCGTGCCGGCTGGTCGCGAGAGGGTCAGGTAGTCGAGCCCGACGTCGAGCAGGAACCGGAGCCGCTCGTTTATCTCTTTGAGGACCGCCGAGGCGATCGCCTTCTCGCGGCCGGTCAGCTCGAGTGCCCCGAGGAACTCGGCGCACTCGCGGATCGACATCTCCGACACCTCGGCGATGTTGCGGTCGCCGACGGTCACGGCGAGGCTCGTCGGCTTGAGGCGCGCCCCCCCGCAGGCCGAGCACGGCACCTCGCGCATGTAGCCCGCGAAGCGCTCGCGGGAGGTGTCGGTCTCGGCCTCGTCGTGGCGGCGCACGATGTAGGGCACGACGCCCTCGTATTTCGCCGAGTAGGCGCGCGTACGCCCGTAGCGGTTGCGGTAGCGGACCACCACGTTGTCGCTCTGGCCCTGGAGCACCAGCTGGCGGTGGTCGGAGGACAGGTCCTCCCACGGCGTGGAGATGGAGAACCCCTCCTGCTTGCCGAGCGCGGTCAGGACCTTGTGGAAGTAGTCGGCCACATGGGCGTGGGACCACGGGGCGATGGCGCCGTCGGCGATGGAGACCGAAGGGTCGGGGATCACCAGCTCGGGGTCGACCTCCATGCGCGTGCCGAGGCCCGTGCACTCGGGGCACGCACCCCAGGGGGCGTTGAATGAGAATTGGCGGGGCTCGAGCTCCTCGATCGAGATGTCGTGCTCGTTGGGGCACGCCATCTTCTCGGAGTAGCGCCGCTCCCGATCGGGGTCCTTCGGGTCGAGGTCGACGAAGTCGACCGCCACGATGCCGTTGGACAGCCGCAGAGCCGTCTCGACCGAGTCGGTCAGACGACGCTTGGCCGACTCCTTGACGGCGAGGCGGTCGACAACGACCTCGATGTTGTGCTTCTGCTGCTTGTTGAGCGCGGGCACATCGGTCAGCTGGTGGACCGTGCCGTCGACGCGGACGCGGGAGTAGCCGTCGGTCGCGAGCTGGCGGAACAGATCGACGTGTTCGCCCTTGCGGCCGCGCACCATGGGGGCGAGCACCTGGAAACGCGTCCCCTCCCCCAGGTCCATGAGCCGGTCGACGATCTGCTGGGGCGACTGGCTCGAGATCGGCTCGCCGCACTCGGGGCAGTGTGGCCGACCCGCGCGTGCGAACAGCAGGCGCAGGTAGTCGTGGACCTCGGTGATCGTGCCGACCGTCGACCGGGGGTTGCGCGACGTCGACTTCTGGTCGATGGACACCGCCGGGGACAGGCCCTCGATGAAGTCGACGTCGGGCTTGTCCATCTGGCCCAAGAACATGCGGGCATAGGCCGAGAGCGACTCGACGTAGCGGCGCTGGCCCTCGGCGAAGATCGTGTCGAAGGCGAGAGACGACTTGCCCGAGCCAGACAGGCCCGTGAAGACGATCAGCGCGTCGCGGGGCAGGTCCACCGACACGTTCTTGAGGTTGTGCTCCCGCGCACCGCGGACGACAAGGCGTTCCATCACAGTCGACGAGCCTACGACCGGGCACTGACAATTCCGAAAAGGGCCGCGGAAATCCTGAGAAGACGCGCGCGTACGCCACGACCCGGCGCCGACCGCGGGTTACGCTTCCCCTGTCCGGGTTCGCCCGCGCCTGGACCCTTCCCACCTTCGCGAGCAAGAGGAACACCCCGTGGCCACTTCCCCGTCCCGTCGCCGCGTACGCCGTCTGGTCGCCGCCGGAGGCATCGCCGTGCTCGTTGCCGCGTCCGCCGGCGCCGTCAGCCTGCGTACGGAGCCATCGAAGGCCGACTACCTGGAGCCGGACGATGCCCGTCGGGCCCTCACCCGCATCTCCGTGCTCGCCCGCACCGACCAGGTCGCCGGCGTGACGTTCGCCCGCGACGAGGCCACCTTCCGCATGGTGCGCGGAAAGCAGGTCGAGACCTGGATCGCCCGCCCCGGTCGCGAGGTGGCCCGCGCCGGCACCGGGACCTCCCGCGCCGTGATCCCCATCAGGATCCGCGACCTCGACCTGCCCCGCATCGTCGAGCGCGTCCGCACCGACGACGTGGGCTCCACGTGCAAGCCCACCACGCTCAAGGCCGAGGTCAACGTCTCGTTCGCGGGCGCCATCACGCACGTACGGTGTCTCGACGGCGCCCGCCACTCCTGGCTGGATGCCGACGCCGACAAGCTTGCCGACGTCGACCCCCGCACCGCCGAGGGGCTCACCCGCGCCCTCGCCGACCTCCGCCGCGCGACGGGCGCCCGCGAGGTCTCCTACGTGGCGATCCGCTACGGCGGTGAGGACGCCGGCGTCGACCTCGAGACCCCTGGTGCATGCGGTGACCTGGCGCGCTGCGACGCCCTGGTCACCGCCCGCCGCGCCCACGTGGAGTCGCGCGACCCGGCCATCGCCACACGCGGGGCCCCGGCCCGGTTGAACTATGCCGAGTTGGTTCCGCTCGACTCCGTCGACCCCGTCGGGCTGCACGCGACCATCGAGCACATGACCCAGACCCGCAAGGGCGTCGACTGGTGGCGCGGGCTGACCGTCACGCTCTACCAGCGCCCCGGCAACCAGCCGCGCCTGGAGTTCAAGCAAGGGTCTACGGTGTTCTGGACCGACCTCAATGGCGCAGAGGCCCGCTTCTGACGGTCCTTCGCCCCTCACCACTGGAGGAACCCATGGGACTGCACCACGTCGAGCCCGGCGGCGAGCCGCACGTCGAGACGCTCGCCGGAGGGCTCACGCTGACCAAGTTCTCCGTCGCCCCGATGGACAACAACGTCTACCTCGTCTCCGACTCCGCCGGGACCGTGCTCGTCGACGCCGCCAACGATGCCGCGCGCATCATCGAGGTCTTGGCCGGCCGCCAGGTGTCGACGATCGTCACCACCCACCGCCACCCCGACCACCTCAAGGCCCTGGCCGAGATCGCCGGCAAGACAGGTGCCCGCACCGTCTGCGGTGGGCCGGACGCCGACGCGATCGCCGACGAGACCGGCGTACGCTGCGACACGGTCTGGACCGGCGACACCATCTCCCTCCCCGGCGGCGGGTCGTTGGAGGTCGTCGGGATCGTCGGCCACACCCCCGGCTCGATCACGCTGGTGCTGCGGCCCGAGGAAGGGCCGGTGCACCTCCTCACCGGCGACTCGTTGTTTCCCGGCGGCGTCGGCAAGACCTGGGGTGACGGCGACTTCGTCCGCCTCCTCGGCGACGTCGAGGAGAACATCTTCGCCATGTACGCCGATGACACCCTCGTCCATCCGGGACACGGCGACTCCACCACGCTCGGCGACGAGCGCCCCCACCTCGGCGAGTGGCGTACGCGCGGCTACTGACCGGCGCCACCCCTGGAATTGACGAAGGGCCCCGCCGAAGCGGGGCCCTTCGTCGCAGGCGATTCGGGGCTCAGCACTACTGCGCGTAGTTGCAGCTGCAGTCGCTGTGCCCACGCACCCAGGCGTGGGCGACAGGCCCATGGAACTTCGAACGAGAATGCACGTGCGGCAGTCTTGTCGAGTGTGACCGTGATCGCCCGGTCAGTGGGACTCGAGCTGATCGGGTTCGTCCCCACGGTCGGCCAGCGGCTGGGTCGAGAGCGACGACGCCGACTGCGTCGTCGCCCCCTGACGCCCGGAGCGCAGCAGGCTCGCCACCGTGGTCACCACCAGCGTGCCGATGATGACGAGGAGCGAGGTGGTCGTTCCGATCTCGACCGAGAAACCCAGCTTCTGGTCGAGGTGGTACTCGTGCATGGCGTGGAGCAGCAGCTTCACGCCGATGAAGGCCAGGATCACCGACAAACCGAGCGACAGATAGACGAGCCGCTTCAGCATGCCACCGATCAGGAAGTAGAGCTGGCGCAGGCCCATCAGGGCGAAGACGTTGGCCGCGAACACCAGGTAGGGCTCCTGGGTGAGACCGTAGATCGCGGGGATCGAGTCGAGCGCGAACAGCAGGTCGGTCGAGCCGAGGGCGATGATCACGAACAGCATCGGCGTGGCGACCCGGCGCCCGTCGAGGTTCCAGAACACCCGCGTGCCGTGGAAATCCTCGCTCGAGGGGATCCTCTTCTTGACGAGCTTCAGCAGCGCGTTGTCGGTGGGCTCGTCGTCCTCGTCGTCCTGATAGTAGTCGACCGCCAGCTTGACCGCGGTGTAGATCAGGAAGGCCCCGAAGATGAAGAACACCCAGCTGAACCGGCTGATCGCCGCAGCGCCCACCGCGATGAAGATGCCGCGGAAGATGAGCGCGATCACGATGCCGACGAGCAGCGCGAACTGTTGCAGGTGACGCGGAACCCGCATCTTGCTCATGATGATGATGAAGATGAACAAATTGTCGATAGATAGGCTGTATTCGGTCAGCCATCCCGCAAAGAATTCACCCGCATAACGTGGGCCACTGACAAAATAGACGCCGACGCCGAAAAGGACGGCCAGCAGCACGAACACCGAGATGAAGATGCCGCACTCCTTCATCGAGGGCTCGTGCGGGCGGCGCCCGATCACGAAGACGTCGATGGCGAGGACCGCGACCATCACGGCGACGGTGATCGCCCATGCGTAGCCGGTCACATGCATCTGGTGAACCTCTCTGGGGCGGGATATGGATAACCCGGGACCTCAGAGGTCTCTTCCGCCGCAGGACGGCTCCAGCACCGGGTGGCCCATGGGGGCCGCCGTGATGACGACGCTGGACGTGGGAATACTCCCCTCCGCCGGAGAAAGTACCGCAGCAACGGCCCCGGGCGTAAACCGAGCGGCCGTCAGCGCGTCGCCTCGACCATCTGACGCAGCTCCTTCTTGAGCTCCGAGACCTCGTCGCGGATGCGTGCAGCCACCTCGAAGTTGAGTTCGGCGGCCGCCGCGTGCATCTGGTCGGTCAGCTCCTGGACGAGCTTGGAGAGGTCGGCCGCCGGCATTTGGGCGAGGTTGCGCTCCGCCATCGACGCAGCGGCCTCGGCAGGCACGGGGGCACCCTTCTTCGCCGACATGCGCGAGTCGGCCATCAGCGCCGCCGTGTCGGCGTCCTCGTCCTGGAGCATCGCGCTGATGTCGGAGATCTTCTTGCGCAGCGGCCGGGGGTCGATCCCGTGCTCGGTGTTGTAGGCGACCTGGATCGCCCGACGGCGGTTGGTCTCGTCGATCGCCCGCTCCATCGAGGGGGTGATCTTGTCGGCGTACATGTGGACCTGGCCCGCGACGTTGCGGGCCGCTCGGCCGATGGTCTGGATGAGCGACCGGTCGGAGCGCAGGAAGCCCTCCTTGTCGGCGTCGAGGATCGCCACCAACGACACCTCGGGCAGGTCGAGGCCCTCGCGCAACAGGTTGATGCCGACCAGCACGTCGTACTCCCCCATCCGCAGCTCGCGCAGCAGCTCGACCCGCTTGAGCGTGTCGACCTCCGAGTGGAGGTAGCGCGTGCGGATTCCGTTCTCGACGAGGTAGTCGGTGAGGTCCTCGGCCATCTTCTTGGTGAGGGTGGTGACCAGGATGCGTTCGTTCTTCGCCGTGCGCTGCTTGATCTCACCCATGAGGTCGTCGATCTGGCCCTGGGTGGGCTTGAC
Source organism: Mariniluteicoccus endophyticus (assembly GCF_054780035.1). Taxonomy (NCBI): domain Bacteria; kingdom Bacillati; phylum Actinomycetota; class Actinomycetes; order Propionibacteriales; family Propionibacteriaceae; genus Mariniluteicoccus; species Mariniluteicoccus endophyticus. Next base: position 240,851 of record NZ_BAAGXC010000001.1, read on the forward strand.
GACGACCTCGGGGTCGACCAGACCCGTCGGGCGGATGATCTGCTGGACCGTCCCGTTGGAGCGCGCCAGCTCATAGCTGCCGGGCGTCGCCGAGAGATAGACGGACTGGCCGATGCGCTCGACGAACTCCTCAAACTTGAGGGGCCGGTTGTCCATCGCCGAGGGCAGACGGAAGCCGTGCTCGACGAGCGTCCGCTTGCGGGACATGTCGCCCTCGAACATGCCGCCGATCTGGGGAACGGTCACGTGGGACTCGTCGAGCACCAACACGAAGTCTTCGGGGAAGTAGTCGAGCAGACAGTTCGGCGGGCTGCCGGCTCCGCGCCCGTCGAGGTGGCGCGAGTAGTTCTCGATGCCCGAGCACGAGCCGATCTGACGCATCATCTCGAGGTCGTAGGTCGTACGCATGCGCAGCCGCTGGGCCTCAAGCAGCTTGTTCTGCTGCTCGAGCTGTTGGAGCCGCTCCTCCAGCTCGAGCTCGATGCCCTTGATGGCGCGCTCCATGCGATCGGCACCCGTCGCGTAGTGGGTCGCCGGGAAGACGTACAGCTCCTCGTCCTGACTCACGATCTCGCCCGTCAGGGGCTGCAGTGTCGACAACGCCTCGATCTCGTCGCCGAAGAACTCGACGCGCCAGGCGAGCTCCTCGTACATCGGGAAGACCTCCAGGGTGTCCCCGCGTACGCGGAAGGTGCCGCGCGTGCCGGCCACGTCGTTGCGCGCGTACTGGATGTCGACCAGGCGGCGCAGGAGCTGGTCGCGGTCGACCTCGTCTCCCACCCGCAGCTTGATCATCTGGTCGACCCACTCGGTCGGCGTGCCCAAGCCGTAGATCGCCGAGACCGTCGCCACCACGATCACGTCGCGGCGGGTCAGCAGGGAGTAGGTCGCCCGGTGGCGGAGCCGTTCGACCTCCTCGTTGAGCGAGGAGTCCTTCTCGATGTAGGTGTCCGTCTGCGGGACGTACGCCTCCGGCTGGTAGTAGTCGTAGTAGGAGACGAAGTATTCGACGGCGTTGTCGGGGAAGAAGCCGCGCAGCTCGTTGGCGAACTGGGCGGCCAAGGTCTTGTTGGGCTGCATGACCAGCATCGGGCGCTGGAGCCGCTCGGCGAGCCAGGCGACCGTCGCCGTCTTTCCCGTTCCGGTCGCGCCTAGCAGGACGACGTCCTGCTCGCCGGCGTTGATCCTCTGCTCCAGCTCGGCGATGGCCGCCGGCTGGTCGCCGCCGGGCTCGAAGTCGCTGACCACCTTGAACGGGGCCAGTCGCCGCTGCACGTCTTTCACGGGTCGCATGATGGGAAGAGTACGCGCACCCTCCGACATACATGATGGAAAGCGTCTTGGGGAGTCGTGACCCTGGCTCTGACTGGTGCCCTGCTGGGCTACCGACAATCTGATCAGTCCGGCTCTCCAAGGCCTGGGTGACG
>NZ_BAAGXC010000002.1:0-98351 GCF_054780035.1 Mariniluteicoccus endophyticus
TCTCCCAGCGGAGGCTGGCGTAGCGATCGCCGATGGCTCCCCAGACGGGCTGGGCGCCCGTGGTGGGCGTCCAGTACATCAGACCGTTGCGGAACGACTGGACGCAGCCGCCGTCGCGCAGGCCGCACCGCTCCGGTCCGGAGATCGGGCCCAGCGGGCTGTTGTCACCGCCGAGCGTGAGCCAGCGCTCGATGATGGGCGTCTGTGCCCGTGGGGTGGCCGGGTGCGTGGTGCTCGGGCGTGCGCCCGGGCTGCCCGTGCTTGTGGCCGTGGAAGTGGCCGAGTGCTCGGGGGTGGTCGAGTGCTCGGGGGTGGTCGAGTGCTCGGGGGTGGGGGTGGATCCCCGCGTGGCGGAGCTGCTGGGCGTGGGGGTGGGGGCTGCGTAGCTGGGGGTGGCCACGGCGATGCCGGCGACAGAGAGGGTGGCCGCCAGGAGCGGGCCAACCAGACGTGGGGACATCAATTCTCCTAGAAGGGGTGGCGTCGTGGGGACGACATGAGCGTACGGAGAAAAGTCGTCGAATGTGAAAGGAATCAGGAAATCCCGCCCACTGTCCGGGCGTGGACGACGAGGTCCGCGTACGCGCCGTCACGCTGCCGCTCGGCCTTCGGAAGGACCCCGGTCTCGGTGAACCCCGCCCTCCGGGCGACTGCCCGCGATGCGGTGTTGTCGGCAGCGCAGCGCACGACCAGTGACGGCTGACCTCCCTCGCCCAGCGCGTACGCGGACACGAGGTCCAGGGCCTCGGTCATCGCGCCCCGGCCCCGGGCGTCGGGATGCAGCCAGTAGCCGACCTCGTGCGGCTCCCGGTCGTGGAACAGGGTGATGGCGCCGAGCATGACGTCCGTGTCGTCGGTGACCGCCCAGGTCCAGCGGGTGCCGGTGTGCTCGCCGTCGCGGCACCAGTCGATGAAGCCCCGCTCGTCGGCGGTGGTGAACGGCTGGGGCACGCCGGGGAGCCGGAGTGCGGACTCGGGGTCGCGGTGCGCCTCGCCGACGCGCGCGGCGTCGTCGTCACGGAAGGGGCGCAGGCGTACGCGTTCCCCCTGCAGCGCCGGCAGGCGGGGTGCGGCGACGCTCACGCGCGGATCGGTGGGCAGGATCGCGGCCGACCAGCAGTCGACCAACTCGCCGCGGTGCTGCATGTGGGCCCGTCGGATGCCCTCCTCGCGGAACCCGAGGGCTGCCGCCGTGCGGCGCGACGCCCAATTGCCCACGTACGCGGCCCAGCGGATGACGCCGAGGCCGAGGCTGTCGAAACCGTGGTCGATCGCCAAGCGGCCGGCGGCGGTGAGGATGCCTCGGCCGCGTGCGTCGGGGTGCAGGCCGTAGCCGACCTCGCCGCGGACGCCGTCGGGGTGGCGCAGGTCGAACGTACCGCAGTACCGGCGCTCGCCGCCGATCTCGGCCTCGATCGCCCAGTGGGACATGGTGCCGGCCTCCCAGCCGGCGGGGATGATCTCGGTGATCCAGCTCTTCGCGTCGGCCGCGGTGTAGGGCTGTGGGACCGTCGTCCACCGGATCGATCCGGGGTCGTTGCACTGCTCGACGATCCTCGGGATGTCGTCCGACCGGTGGGCGCGCAGGAGCACGCCGCTCGCGGGGTCGACGAGGATGGGGACGCGGTCGGGCCAGGTCGGGGGCATGGCGGGATTGTGGCGGTCGACCCGCCGGTGCGCCACTGGTTTGTGGAAGACGGCGGCCCGCCACCGGGGGAGGGTGGCGGGCCGCCGTGCGGTCCTGAGGCGCAGGCGCTGTGCGTGGATCAGGAGTTGCGGATGAGCGAGGCCTCGATCTCGAGGGTGATCTTGTCGGAGACCAGTACGCCGCCGGTCTCGAGCGCGGCGTTGAAGTTGATGCCGAAGTCGGAGCGGGTGATGGTGGTCGAACCCTCGACGCCGGCGCGCGTGTTTCCGTACGGGTCCTGAGCGGTGCCGGAGTACTCGAAGTCGATCGTGACCGGCTTCGTGACGTCCTTGATGGTCATATCTCCGGTGACGCGCAGAGTCTCGGCGTCGACCGCCTCGACGTGGGTCGAGGTGAACGTGATCGTCGGGTACTTCTCGACCTCGAAGAAGTCGCCGGTGCGCAGGTGGGCGTCGCGGTCGGCGTTGCGGGTGTCGACCGACGCGACCTGGATGGTGACGTCGATCTTGGCGTCGGAGAGGTTCCCGCCGGTCGTGGCGGTGCCCTCGAACTCGTTGAAGGAGCCGCGGACCTTCGTCACCATCGCGTGGCGGGCCACGAAGCCGATGCGGGTATGGGTGGGGTCGAGGGTCCAGGTGCCGGTCAGGTCGGTCAGGTTCTGCGTCATGGGGATACTCCTTCGTCGTTGTTGATTCAACTATCACAGGATGATGTTGAATATTCAATATCTGGATGTATGACCTGCGTCACAACCTGTTTCCCCTACGCTTGGACCCGTGCATGACAGTCAGGGGAGCCACCAACGGGCGGGCGATGACCGGTGAGTGACGTCGCCCTCAACATCGTCCTCATCTTCATCTTCATCCTCATCGGCGGCGTCTTCGCCGCGGCTGAGATGTCGCTGGTCTCGCTGCGTGAGTCCCAGGTCAAGCAGCTGGCCAACAAGGGCAAGCGAGGGCGTACAGTTGCGAAATTGTCCGCCGAGCCCAACACCTTCCTCTCGGCGGTCCAGATCGGCGTCACGCTGTCGGGCTTCCTGTCGGCGGCGTTCGGCGGCGCCACCCTGTCCGAGGCGCTCGCCCCCCACCTGATCGCGCTGGGGCTGCCTCAGGGTCTCGCGTCGGTGACCTCGCTGGTGCTGATCACCATCGTCATCTCCTATTTCTCGATTGTGCTCGGCGAACTCGCGTCCAAGCGCCTCGCTATGCAGCGAGCGGAGGGCTTCGCCATGGCGCTGGCCCCGATCGTGAACTCCATCGCGATCGTCGCCCGACCGGTCATCTGGTTCCTCGGGTTCTCCACCGACATCGTCGTACGCGTCCTCGGCGGTGACCCGGACGCGGCGCGCGAGGAGGTCACCGACGAAGAGATCAGGGCGATGGTCTCCGGGTCGCAGACCCTCGGCGAGCAGGAGCGCCAGATCGTCGACGACGTCTTTGACGCCGGCGAGCGCTCGCTGCGCGAGGTGATGATCCCGCGTACGGAGGTCGACTTCGTCGCCGGCGACACCCCCGCCTACAAGGCCGTGCGCGAGATGGCTGAGAAGCCCCACTCCCGCTATCCGGTCACGCGCGACTCGGCGGACGACGTCGCCGGCTTCGTCCACGTGCGCGACCTGTTCGACCCCGAGGTCGCGACCCGCTCGACACCCGTGCTCGAGCTGGTACGCCCCGTCCTGTCGCTGCCCGAGACCGTCAAGGTTCTGGTCGCGCTGAGCGAGATGCGCCGACAGGCCATGCACATGGCGATCGTCCGCGACGAGTACGGCGGCACGGCGGGCATCGTGACCATGGAGGACCTCGTCGAGGAGCTCGTCGGAGAAATCACCGACGAGTACGACGTGGTCGAGGAGGACCGTCCCGCGGCCCGGGTCGACCGCCGAGAGCTCGACGGGCTGCTGTCGCTGGAGGACTTCGCTGACGAGACAGGGTTCGTGCTCGACGAGGGCCCCTACGACACCCTCGCCGGATGGTTCATGAAGCAGACCGGACGCCTGCCCGCCGTCGGCGACGAGGTCGAGGCCGACCTGGCCCCGGTCGAGCCCGAGGACGACCACGAGGCGACGAGGTTCGCGTTCGGCGTCCTCGAGGTGGACGGTCGCCGCGCCTCCCGCATCGTGATGCGCCAGCCCGGTACGCCGGCGGAGGACCCCCTCGGGGGAGCCGCCGCCGTCGACGCCGAACGCCCCTGACCAGTCGGTCCCGGATTGGAACGATCGCCCGGTTCGGGTGGAAGATGACGCCATGGAATCCAAGCCCCGTGCCCTCTCCCTCGCCCAGTCGACCGGTGACTCGATGCACCTCGGCAACTACCTGGGTGCGCTGCGGCAGTGGGTCGACATGCAGGACGACTTCCAGACCTTCTTCGGCGTGGCCAACCTCCACTCGCTCAACGAGTGGCCCGACCCGGCCGTGCTGCGCGAGCGCACGCTGCGTACTGCCGCCCAGATCATCGGTGCCGGCATCGACCCCGAGCGCTCGGTCGTCTTCGTGCAGTCGCAGGTCCGCCCCCACACCGAGCTGATGTGGGTGCTGTCGTGCCTGACCGGATTCGGCCGCGCCGAGCGCATGACGCAGTTCAAGGACAAGGCCGCCAAGCGCGGCACCGACTCGACCAACGTCGGCCTGTTCACCTACCCGATCCTCATGGCCGCCGACATCCTCATCTACCAGGCCCACAAGGTGCCGGTGGGGGAGGACCAGCGCCAGCACCTCGAGCTCACCCGCGACCTCGCCGACCGGTTCAACAACACTTACGGCGAGACGTTCGTCGTGCCCGAGCCGCACATCCTGAAGTCGGTCGGCAAGATCCAGGACCTCCAGAACCCCGAGTCGAAGATGTCGAAGTCCTCGGCATCGCCCAACGGCCGCATCGACCTGCTCGACGAGCCCAAGGTCATCATGAAGCGCTTCAAGTCCGCGGTCACCGACTCCGGCTCCGAGGTGCGGTTCGACGAGGAGAGCAAGCCGGGGGTGTCGAACCTGCTCAACATCCTGTCGGCGATCATGCGTACGCCCATCGCCGACCTCGAGCGCGAGTTCGAGGGCAAGATGTACGGCCACCTCAAGGTCGCCGTCGGCGAGGCCGTCGTTGACCACCTCACGCCCATCCGTGAGCGGACCAACGAACTCCTCGACGACCGCGCCGAGCTCGAGCGCATCATCGCCGCCGGCAACGCCCGAGCGCTGGAGATCGCCGACGCCACGGTGGCCGACGTGTATGACAAGATCGGGCTGCTGCGCTGACGCGCGGTGCCGATCGCCGAAGGAGAGCTCGACAGGCCCATGACGACCGCTGCGCACGACCCCGACGGGTCCCAGCTGCTGACGACCGACGCCGTGGGGCCGTTGCTGGTCGCGGCCGTCCAGCACGCGGGCGGCACCCTGGTGTCGTGGGACCTCGACCACGTCGACGCCAACCCCAACCAGTCGACGACCGCGACATACACGGCGGTCGTCGACTGGTCGTTCGGCCGGCGCAACGAGCTGCTCGGCGTCTCTACGCGTGCGGGAGGTCGCGTCCCCAACGACGAGCGCGCCGAGATCTTCGCCGACGGCGACCGCGAGGCCGTCGTGTGGCTCTACCCGCGCGACCCCGACCTGCCCGGGCTTGTGCGGGCGGCGTATCCCGACTCGATGGCGGCGCTCCTGTCCGACGTCATGCGCACGCGCATCCCGCCCGACCGCGTACGCCTTGACATGATCGGCTACCGGCCCCGCCGGCGGGCCGTGCTCCGCGCGACCGTCGCGCTGCCCGGACCGCAAGGGCACACGCGCACCGTCTTCTACGTCAAGGTGCTGCGCGAGGCCCTGTTCGGCGAGGTCAAACTGCGGCACGACCTGCTGAGCCAGGCCGGGGTGCCCGCGCCCCGCGTCGCGGCCGCGACCCCCGACTGCCTCCTGGTCCTCGACGAGCTGCCCGGCGTACCCCTGTCGAAGGCGATCTTCGATCCCCAGCCGCCGTGCACCGCCGAACAGCTCATCGGGGTCCTCGACTCGATGCCCCAGCAGATCGCCCAGCTGCCGCGCCGCGCGCCGTGGTCCGAGGCGATCCACCACTACACCGAGATGGTCGTTCAGGCGATGCCCACGCTGGAGCCGCGGCTGCGCTGGCTCGCCAACGAGATCGACTCCGGGCTCCGGCCCATCCCGCCGGGCAGCGAGCCCACCCACGGCGACTTCCACGAGGGCCAGATCCACGTGGCCCGCGGCCGCATCTGCGGCATCCTCGACATCGACACCATCGGCCCCGGCAACCGGGCCGACGACCTCGCCTGCCTCATCGCCCACCTGTCGACGGTGCAGCGCATGAACCCCCAGCAGGCCGCCCGCGTACGTCACCTGCTGTCGACCTGGGTGCCGGTTTTCGACGAGCGCGTGGACGCCACCGAGCTGCGCCTGCGGGCCGCCGCCGTGGTGATCTCGCTGGCGACCGGCCCCTACCGCGGCCAGGAGCCCAACTGGCAGGCCGAGACCGTCGGCATCGTCGACGCCGCCGAGACGCTCGTCGCCCAGGTCCTCTGACCCGCACGGCGCGCCCCCGGAACGCAGCTCGGGCCCGCTCCCCGGAAGGAGCGAGCCCGAGCCTCTTGGTGGCCGGATCCGTCGATCAGATCAGGCCGCGGAAGGAGCTCCAGGTCAGCTGGCGGCGCTCGAAGCGCTGCGTGCAGACCAGCTCACCGTTGGCCTGGGTCCTGCAGGACTCCACGCCGGCGGGGTAGCCGTACTGGCCGTTCTCCCAGCGGGTGGCGCCCCACGACTCGGCGATCATGCCCCAGACGGGCCAGGCGCCCGTACGCGGCGAGTAGTAGATCGAGCCTTGCTGGAAGGTCTGGTAGCAACCGCCGTCACGCAGGCCGCAGATCTCAGGACCGGACGGGTAACCGAGGACACCGTGCTCGTAGCCGAGGGCGTCCCAGCGCTTGGCGATCTCACCCCACACGGTGTGGGCGCCGGACTGCGGTGACCAGTAGATCTTGCCGCCCTGGAACTGCTGCCAGCAGCCGCCGTCCTTCAGTCCGCACATCTCGTTGGTCGTCGGGTAGCCGAGCGCACCCTGCTCCCACTTCTTGTCGGCGTACGCGACCTCGATCGCGCCCCAGACCGCGTGGGCGCCCGTCTTCGGCGACCAGTAGATCTTGCCGCTCTCGAAGCCTTGGTAGCAGCCGCCGTCCTTCAGTCCGCAGACCTCGTCGGTGGTCGGGTAGCCGAGCTGGCCGTTCTCGAAGCCGAGCTGGGCGTAGTGGTCACGGATGGCGCCCCACGTGGTGTGAGTGCCGGTCTTGGGCGACCAGTAGATCGCGCCGCCCCGGAACAGCGACACGCAGCCGCCGTCCTTGAGGCCGCAGATCTCGTCGGAGACCGGGTAGCCGAGACGGCCGTTCTCCCAGCCGAGCGAGGCCCACTTGTCGTAGATCAGGCCCTTGACGAGGTGGGGATCGGTCGAGGCCGAGTCGTAGATCGAACCGTTCTGGAAGTGGCGGTAGCAGCCCGAGTCCTTGAGACCGCAGTTCTCGTTGGTCCGGGGGGCACCGACCGGGCCGGCGGCGCCACCGAGCGACTCCCACTTCTCAGTGATGGGGGTCTTCGGCGTCGGGGTCGGCGTGGGGGTCGGCGTCGGCGTGGGGGTCGGCGTCGGCGTCGGCGTGGGGGTCGGCGTGGGGGTCGGCGTCGGCGTCGGCGTGGGGGTCGGCGTCGGCGTCGGGGTGGGCGTGGGCGTGGTCGTCGGCGTGAGCTTGATGCCGACGAGGGCCGGGTCGTGGTCGGAGGCCGCGAACGGCTCGGTGGTGTAGAAGTCGGTGATGTTGTAGCGGCGGCGCGAGTACTGCATGGCGACCGACTCGTCACCGTTGATGTCCCACACGCCGGAGCCGTTGACGAGCTTCATCGCCTCGGCGTTGGCGAAGATGTGGTCGAGCGAACCGAGACGGCCACCGAACTGGTAGGTCGTCGCGTTGGGCTCGTACTTCTTCTCGGTCGAGGCGTAGCCGCCCTTCTCGATCTCCCGGATCGGGTCTTCCTTCGAGTACGCGTTGAAGTCGCCGAGCAGGAACACCGCCTGGCCGGCGAACGTGGCGTTGGCGAAGTTCACCAAGGCCTTGGCCTGGTTGATGCGCGCCGGGTTGGAGAGGCCCTGGCCCGTGCCGTCGTCCGCGCCCGAGCCCTTCGACTTGAAGTGGTTGGCGATGGCCACGAACTCGGTGGAGGAGGTGGTGCCGGCGAACTTCTGCGCGAGCGGGTAGCGCGCGTTCGAGAAGGCGCCGTCCGCGAGGATCTGCGACTCGCCGACCGGCTTGACGGACTTCGGGTTGTAGATGAAGGCGAGGCGGATGACGTCCTCACCCGACGGGACGACCGTCGGCGAGGGGACGTACGCCCACGAGCCGCCCTTGGCGTTGAGCTCGTCGACGAGGTGCTTGACCGTGGCGTCACGCTCGTGGCCGAAGGCGGCGGACTGCTCGACCTCCATCAGGGCCACGACCTCGGCGCCGGAGCCGTTGATCGCGTTGACGATCTTGGCCTGCTGGTCGGCGAAGGCGGCATCGGTGTAGGCGCCGCGGACGCGGCAGCCGTTCGCGCCGACGGGTGTGCCGTTCATGTCGTTGTAGGACTTGCAGCCTGCCTCGTCCTTGCCGAGGTCGGTGAAGTAGTTGAGGATGTTGAACGTCGCCATCTGGATGTCGCCACCCACGGCCGGCGGCGTCATCTCACGGTCGTTCTCGGACTGCAGGAACGCGGCCTGCGGGCCGACGACCTGGCCGGTCGGCTGGTAGTTCCACTGGAAGCGGAAGTCGAGGATCACCGGCGACGTGAACGAGACCTGGGAGGCCGTACGCATCGGCGTGGCCTGCGACAGGTAGGGCAGCGGCGACTGCTTGGCCGTGACGTTCTGCATGTAGTTCCACGACGAGCCGTCGTCGAGGGTGATGTACTTCTTGACCTGCTCGGCCTCGAAGGCGGCGGCCTCGGCAGGCAGCACGCGGTCGGTCGGCGTGTAGAGCGGCTCGGAGCCGACCGCCAGCCCGAGCTGGCCGAACGTGTTCAGGTCGTAGTTGTTGGTGATCGTGTACTCACCCTTGGGGAGCACGAGCATGCCCTCGTAGGGCTCCTTGTCGGCGTCCGTCACCGGGAGGGTGGCGAGCTCGGTCGGCTTGACCGCGTCGCACGTGTCGACCTTGGTGAAGGTCGGGCCGGTGAGCTGGGTCAGCCCGTTGTACTCGGCCGCGGTGCCCGTGACGTCGTAGCACTCGCCGATCGTCTGGGTCGGAGCGGTGCCGGTGTAGACGAAGACGCCGTCCGAGGCCTGGCCGGCCGCCTTCGGCGCGCCACCGGAGCCCGGGGTCTGGATGTAGATGCCGTTGAAGCCACCGGTCGGGTACGCGGCGGTCACGACGCCGCGCGTCGTCACCTTCTGGCCCACCAGTGGCGACGCGGTGCCGGTGCCCTGGATGTCGGCGATCGCCTTGGTCTCACCCGGCGTGGCGGTCGGGGTGGCCGTCGGCGTGGGCGTCGGCGTCGGCGTGGTGCCGGGTGCGCCGCCGTTGGTCGGCGTCGGGGCGCCCACGGCGAAGTCGGTCGCGTTGTTGTCGGTGTCGGTGGTGCTGGTGCGCGCCGCCGAGGTGGTGTTCGACAGGGTCGGCGTGGCCGCGCCCTCGAACTTGTTGGCGCTGCCGAAGCCGACGAGGTCGACCACGGTGCCGGAAGCGTCGATCAGCTCCACTGCGCCGTTGGTGCCGGACATGTTGAGGGAGCACTTCACCTCCGGCGTGGGCAACGGAGCACCATTGCTGCCGCCTCTCTGCTGCATCAGGTAGGTGGCGCCAGCCGCGATCGACCCCGTCAGGGCGCAGGAGCCGCCGGAGTTGCCGGACGCGGAGTAGTAGGTGACCTTCCAGCCGTCGACCGAGATGCCCTGGCCCGTCGGGTTGATCAGCTCGATGAAGTCGTTCGTGTACGGGGCACCGGAGTTCCCGCCACCGCCGTAGACCTCGTTGATGAGGACGTTCGGTGACACGGCGTGCGCCGGCGTGGTGACGAGCGTGCCACCGACGAGGGCGGCGCTCATGCTCACGGCCGCGGCCGCGGCAACCTGCCGGCGGCCCGCCTTGAACCAGTTGGACATTTCTCTCCCAGAATCGAGGGGGGTTTCTCGGACGAGTGACCAGATCCGGCCACCAAGACGCGAACCTAGTGCGGTCAGGTGCCGCGGTGAAACTCCTGAGCGTTCACTGAGGGAATGTTCCTTTGTCGGCCACCTCGTGTTCACCTTGAGTCCTCGTGGCGGGGGTGCGCAGAGCCGCCGGAGGGGCTGAGTAGGGTTGGGCCCATGAGCGGACAGACCGAGACCGGTACCGAATTCCAGTCGGTGTACGACGCCGACTCCCTCGCGGGCTTCGACCCCGCCGAGAAGCTGGGGGAGCCCGGCAAATATCCCTACACCCGCGGCGTCTACCCGACCATGTACACCTCGCGTCCCTGGACCATGCGCCAGTACGCCGGCTTCGGTACGGCGGTGGAGTCCAACGCGCGCTACAAGGAGCTCATCGCCAACGGCACGATGGGCCTGTCGGTCGCCTTCGACCTCCCGACCCAGATGGGTTACGACTCCGACGACCCGATGTCCGAGGGCGAGGTCGGCAAGGTCGGCGTGGCCATCGACTCGATCGAGGACATGCGCATCCTGTTCGACGGGATCCCGCTGGACAAGGTCTCGACCTCGATGACGATCAACGCCCCCGCGGCCGTGCTCCTGCTGCTTTACCAGCTGGTCGCCGAGGAGAACGGCGTGTCGGCCGACCAGCTCACCGGCACGATCCAGAACGACGTGCTGAAGGAATACATCGCCCGCGGGACGTACATCTTCCCGCCGGCTCCCTCGCTGCGCCTGATCTCCGACATCTTCGGCTACTGCAAGGACAACGTGCCGAAGTGGAACACGATCTCGATCTCGGGCTACCACATGGCCGAGGCCGGTGCGACGCCCGCCGAGGAGGTTGCGTTCACGCTGGCCAACGGCATCGCGTACGTCGAGGCCGCCATCGCCGCCGGGCTGGATGTCGACGACATCGCCCCGCGGCTGTCGTTCTTCTTCGTGTCGCGCACGACGATCATCGAGGAGGTCGCCAAGTTCCGTGCGGCCCGCCGCATCTGGGCCCACATCATGAAGGAGCGCTTCGGGGCCAAGAACCCGAAGTCGATGATGCTGCGCTTCCACACACAGACTGCGGGCGTCCAGCTCACGGCCCAGCAGCCCGAGGTCAACATGGTCCGCGTCGCGGTCCAGGCTCTGGCCGCGGCCATGGGTGGCACCCAGTCGCTGCACACCAACTCGTTCGACGAGGCCATCGCCCTGCCGACCCAGAAGTCGGCGCGACTGGCCCTGCGTACGCAGCAGGTCATCGCGTTCGAGTCGGACGTCTGCAAGACGGTCGACCCGTGGGCTGGCTCCTACGTGGTCGAGTCGCTGACCGATGATGTAGAGGCCGAGGCCCTGAAGCTCATCGAGAAGGTCGACGAGCTGGGCGGCGCTGTCAAGGCCATCGAGCAGGGCTATCAGAAGAACGAGATCGAGCGTTCCGCGTACGGCTTCGCCCAGCAGGTCGACTCCGGCGAGCGCGTCGTCGTGGGCGTGAACCGCTTCCAGCTCGACGAGGAGGAGCACTACGACCCGTTGAAGGTCGATCCGGCGATCGGCGACCAGCAGGCCGAGCGCCTGCGTACGCTGCGCGCCAACCGCGACAACGCCGCGGTCGACGCGGCCATCGCGAAGATCAAGGCTGCGGCTCAGGGTGACGAGAACCTGCTGCCGTCGATGAAGGAGGCCCTTCGCGCGAAGGCCACCATCGGCGAGGTCTGCAACGCCCTTCGCGAGGTCTGGGGGATGTACGAGCCCAACGATGCATTCTGATCCACAACCACAGCCGGGCCTCGGCGCGGTGGCATCAGCCATCGACGCCGAGGCCTCGGCCTTGCAGGACAAGCTCGTCGAGATCCGGCGCGACCTCCACCACAACGCCGAGGTCAGCCGCGAGGAGTTTCGCACCACGCGTCGCCTCCGGTCGCTCCTGGAGGGCCTGGGGCTCGAGCCGCAGTCGTTCAGGGTCCCGACGGGGTGCTACGTCGACATCGTCCCCGGCGACTGGTCGGGCGAGCTCGTCGCGCTGCGCGGCGACATCGACGCCCTCCCGCTCGACGACCCGAAGCAGGTTTCGTACGCGTCGAAGAACGCCGGGGCCACCCACGCCTGCGGCCATGACGTCCACACCACCGTGCTGCTCGGCACGGCCGCGGTGCTGACGCGCCTGCGTCGCGCCGGGCTGCTGCGTCGAGGCGCCCGCCTGCTGTTCCAGCCGGCGGAGGAGTCCAGCCCCGGCGGCGCCGCCGACATGATCGCCGCGGGCGCGCTCGAGGGCGTGCGCGAGGCGTACGCGCTGCACTGCGACCCCGCCACCACGGTGGGGGAGGTCGCCGTCAGCACCGGGCCCATCACGTCGGCCTGCGACCAATTCGACATCCGGTTCTCCGGGCCCGGCGGGCACACGTCGCGTCCCCACCTGTCGGCCGACCTGATCGGCGCGATCGGCGCCGTGATCACCCAGCTGCCGTTCCTGCTGACACGACGCGTCGACCCGCGTGGCGGGGTGTCGCTGATGTGGGGGCGTGTCCGGGCGGGCAACGCCCCGAACGCGATCCCTGCGGACGGCGAACTGGCGTGCACGCTGCGCTGCCTCGACCTCGACGCGTGGCGGGTGGCGCGTGAGCTGGTGCCTCGGCTCGTCGCCGAGATCGTCAGCCCGTACGGTGTCCAGGTCGACGTCCGCCGCTCCGTGAACGGCATCCCGCCCACGGTGAACCATCCCGCCGGCGCCGCCCGCGTCGTGTCGGTCGTCACCGAGATGCTCGGCAGCGGCGCCGTCGCCGAGACCGCCCAGTCGCTCGGCGGCGAGGACTTCGGCGAGATCTTGCAGGTCGTCCCCGGTGCCATGGGACGCTTGGGCGTACGCCCGCGCGGCAAGGCGGCTGCCGGTGACCTCCACCGACCGGAGTTCGACGTCGACGAGGAGTGCTTGGGCGTGGGCGTACGCGTGATGGCTGGCCTCGTCGCGCTCTGACAACCTGAGCCACCGCTCATCCGCGGCGGTCTCCACGCGGCGCCCCTGGGACGCTAATTGCATAAGGTGTCAGGGTCGCCCGGAGACGGCCGGGCCGTCGGGAGGAAGCTGCATGCGTGGACTGGTGCGGTCGCTGAAGTTCGCCGGGCTCGGACTCGTCGGATCGATGGCCCTCGCGCCGATGGCGCATGCCGCCCCCACCCCCGTTCCCCCTAAATCGACCGTCCCCGTCGACCAGGGGCTCAAGGACGCCGTGCGTCGGGACCTGGGCCTGTCCTGGGAGGAATACGTGCAGCGCGGCGAGGTCGCCGAGAAGGCCGCGCGACTGGATGTCGAGCTCGCTGGCCGGCCCGGCTACGGAGGCGTACGCCTCGATCAGCAGGGCTCCGTCGTCGTCGCGGGCGAGGGCGAGGCCGTGCGGGCGGCCGCCCGACGCGTCGGCGCCCGCACCGAGCAGCGTCCCGCCGGTGCCGCGGCCGACGTGGCGAAGCGATTCACCAGCGAGGTCGGCGCCGAGGGTGTCGAGACGGTCGCACATACCGGGACCGGTGTCGTCGTCAGGGTGCAGGACCCCCAGCGCAGGCGGCCGTCGGGCCGCTCGCCCCTGGAGTTCGCCGCCGCCAACCCCGGCGTGGAGGTCGTGGCCGGACGCGGCCCCGCGAAGCGACACGACGTCTACGGCGGCGAGGGCTTCAATGCGAGCGGAACCCTGTGCTCGATCGGGTTCGCGACGTTCGACGACCGGGGCCGCCAGGGTTTCGCCTCCGCCGGTCACTGCACCGTCGACGGTACGCGGATGAGCGCCGTGCTCGAGTCGGCGCCGAACCGCTCGCTCGGCAGCGCGGTGTTCAGCCAGTTCGGCGGGCCGGGCAACACGGCCAACGCCGAAGGTTCGCCGGGCCTTGACCTGACCCTCTTCAGCGGGTCACCCGCCGACCTGGTGGGGCGAACGAAGAAGTACGACGGTGGCACTGTCCCCGTCATCGGCACGGCCGGTGTCGTGGTCGGTTCCAACGTCTGCATCACCGGTCGCACGTCGAGACGGTGGATGTGCGGCAAGGTCATCACCACGGGCAGCTACAACGTCGAGGGTTACAAGAACGACGTGCGCTGGGTGGCCGGTTTCGAGACCGACATCGTCACCCAGGGCGGCGACTCCGGCGGGCCGATCCTTCAGGGACTCCGGGCTGCCGGCACGGTGTCGGCCGGCTACGACGCGTGGGGCGACCTTCCGGCGTCCACCGTCGGTGCCCCGATCGGCGAGGTCGCCGGGCTCAGGCACAGCGTCGAGGTGTGGCTCAACCGGCCCACCGTCCAGCCCGGCGCCAACGGCGTCACGGTGACGGGCCGCATCGCCATCGACGGCGCGCTGCCCGACGACACGGCCCTCGAGCTGCGGCGGGGCAACATCACACAGCGGGTGGGGATCAATGCCGACGGGACGTTCGCGTACACGCCGCAGGACGGCGACCAGCTGACCGTTGTGTCCGGGTTTTCGCGGTCCCAGACCGCGACCTGGCTGCAGTGGGTCGGCAGCTCGCTCGGCGATCGGGTGTGCGGCCTGCGTGACTCGGGCTGCTACCAGGTGTTCACCGGCGGCAGCCTCTACTCGTCGGTGCAGACAGCGCCGAACCTGGTCCGCGGCGCCATCTACGACAAGTGGGCGTCGATGGGGTGGGAGAACAGCGCGCTCGGTTACCCGACCAGCGGTGAGCGCTGCGGATACCGCGACAGCGGCTGCTACCAGACCTTCCAGGGCGGCTCGATGTACTGGTCGCCCGCGACCGGAGCTCATCCGGTGTGGGGCGCCATCGGCGACCTGTGGGCCTCCATGCGCTGGGAGAACGGACGCCTCGGCTATCCGACGAGCGACGAGTTCTGTGGGCTGCGCGACGGTGGCTGCGGGCAGCACTTCCAGGGTGGCTCGATCTACTGGTCGCCGGCGACCGGGGCACAGCCGGTGTGGGGTGCCATCCGGGGCCGCTACGAGCAGCTCGGCTGGGAGAACAGCGCGTTGCGCTACCCGAAGGCGCCCGAGTTCTGCGGCCTGGTCGACGGCGGCTGCGGGCAGCACTTCCAGGGCGGCTCGATCTACTGGTCGCTCTCCAGCGGGGCGTGGCCCGTGTGGGGTGCGATCCGTGACCACTGGGCGGCCAACGGCTACGAGTGGGGACGCCTCGGCTACCCCGTGGGCCCCGAGCAGTGCGCCAACGGCGCCTGTAAGCAGGCGTTCCAGCGCGGCACCATCACCTGGTCGGCCTCCGGGGGAGCACGCGGTTGAGGCGTGGGGTGAGCCACAACGGCCCACCAGTTCCCTCAGAAGTCCTCCCATAACCCGCTTCGCGGTCTTCATGGGGTCGGACCCGATCATTCGCGTGGCGTGGAAGTGAGCTGAGCGGGCTTGTGCGGGCCCGATCCCCTTGGGGTCGGGTCCGCTGCCGTGCCCGGGAATAGATGTGGGCGGGCCCGCCTTGTAGAAGGTGGTTGAACAAGCAACTACCTAGGGGGCCTCCCATGGAACTCGGCGTCTTCAGCGTCAGCGACATCACGCGTGACCCCACCAACGGCACCACGCCGACGGAGCACGCGCGCATCAGGGCGGCCGTCGAGATCGCCAAGAAGTCGGAGGAGATCGGCCTGGACGTGTTCGCCCTCGGCCAGCACCACAACCCGCCCTTCTTCTCGTCGTCGCCGACCACGACGCTGGCCTACATCGCGGCCCAGACGAAGACGCTCAAGGTCTCCACGGCCACCACGCTCATCACGACCACAGACCCGGTGCGCATCGCGGAGGACTACGCGATGCTCCAGCATCTGTCGGAGGGGCGCAGGGACCTCATGCTCGGACGAGGCAACACGGGCCCCGTGTACCCCTGGTTCGGCAAGGACATACGCGAGGGCGTCAACCTGGCCGTCGAGAGCTACGCGCTGCTCCACCAGCTGTGGCGCGAGGAGGTCGTCGACTGGGAGGGCCGTTTCCGTACGCCGCTGCAGGGCTTCACGTCCACGCCGCGGCCGCTGGCCGGCGTACCCCCGTTCGTCTGGCACGGCTCGATCCGGAGCCCAGAGATCGCGGAGCAGGCCGCCTACTACGGCGACGGCTACTTCCACAACAACATCTTCTGGCCCATGCGTCACACCAAGCAGATGGTCGAGCTCTACCGTCGCCGCTACGAGAAGTACGGCCACGGCCGTGCCGACCAAGCGATCGTCGGCCTGGGCGGTCAGTTCTTCATGCGTCGCAACGCGCAGGACGCCGTCAACGAGTTCCGGCCCTACTTCGACGAGGCCCCCGTCTACGGCGGCGGTCCCTCGCTGGAGGAGTTCACCCGCCAGACGCCGCTCACCGTGGGCTCGCCCCAGCAGGTGCTCGAGCGCTACCTGAAGCAGGTCGAGGACGTCGGCTACTACCACCGCCAGCTGTTCCTGATCGATCACGCCGGCCTGCCGCTGAAGACCGTCCTCGAACAGCTCGACCTGCTCGGCGAGATCCTGCCCGAGATGCGAAAGGGCTACGAGGCCGCCCGCCCGGCCGACGTGCCCGCCACCGCCCCACAGCACCCCGGCGTGCTCGCCTGATCCCGTCCACCCGCCCCGAAAAGGAGAACCATGACCGCCGTCGTCGTCATCACCGCCGGGCTGTCGCAGCCCAGCTCGACCCGCCTGCTCGGCGACCGCCTCGCCACCGCCGCCGTCGCGGCGCTGCCCGAGGGGGCCGACGTCGTCCACGTCGAGTTGCGCGACCTGGCCCGCGACCTCACCAACCGGATGCTCACCCACGTGTCATCGGAGTCGCTGGAAGACGTGCTCGAGTCCGTCCAGCGCGCCGACGCGCTCATCGCCGTGTCGCCGGTGTTCAACGCGGCCTACTCGGGGCTGTTCAAGATGTTCTTCGACGTCCTGGAGCAGGGCGCGCTCCGCGGCAAGCCCGTGCTGCTCGGCGCCACCGGGGGCACGCCGCGCCACTCGCTCGCGCTCGACCAGACGATGGCGCCGCTGTTCTTCTACCTGAAGGCGTCGGTGGTGCCGATGTCGGTGTTCGCCGCCACCGACGACTGGGGGACCAGCGATTCCGGCCTGTCCGGCCGCATCGACGCCGCGGGCAGGGCGCTCGCCGAGGCCATGCAGGGGCGTAAGCCGACCCCACGCGTCGACCCGTTCGACGACGTGACGCCGTTCGAGAAGCTCCTCGCCCGCTGAGCCGCCCAAAAATCGGTTGCCCCTCCGGCCCGCCGGTCGGAACATGGAGATCGTTGCGTGAGCCGGTCGGGCCGGAGGCGCTTCGGTTACCACCTCACTGGAACGATCGGTTGCGGGTTCGAGACCCGCTGCGCATCGCGCATAGCTCAACTGGCAGAGCAATCGTCTCCGAGGCCCACACACCCATGCCCGACCGGCTCCCGCGCCACCGACCCACTGCGTGGTCGGTGGGGAGCGCGGGCCGAGACGGCCCGGTTATCCGGCGATTCAGGTTCGACTCCTCGACGCGCCGACCACGGTCGGTGTGACTCCGGTCCGACACACCTGCCCGCGTTCCCCTCCGGCCACGCTCGACACCGAGCCGCCACGAGAGGGGGGACCCATGATCTCCGACATCCTGAAGACCTTCACCCTGCGTCGGACGCCGCAGACGGAGCCGGCGCGCGCCGACCAGGTGCGCAACCATGCCGGCGGGTACGCGTTCGCGCTGAGCGACGTGCAGCGCCTGCGCCGGTTCCTCGTCCTCGGGACCGACGCAGGCACGTTCTACCAGTCGCCGCTTGAGCTCACCCGCGAGAACGCGGAGATTGTGGTGCGCATGGCCGAGACCGA
Source organism: Mariniluteicoccus endophyticus (assembly GCF_054780035.1). NCBI lineage: Bacteria > Bacillati > Actinomycetota > Actinomycetes > Propionibacteriales > Propionibacteriaceae > Mariniluteicoccus > Mariniluteicoccus endophyticus. Next base: position 17,571 of record NZ_BAAGXC010000002.1, read on the forward strand.
CCACGCGACGCTGCTCGCGACGGTCGTCGAGGTTTCCACCTCGGGCCTCGCGCCGCGCGCCAACCCCGCGCTGTTCGCCCTCGCGGTCGCGGCGTCCGTCGGCACCGACGACGAGCGTCGTGCCGCTCTCGCGGCGCTGCCGCAGGTGGCGCGTACCGGTACGCACCTGTTCCTCTTCGCCGGGTACGCCGAGCAGTTCCGCGGCTGGGGCCGCGGACTGCGCCGCGCCGTCGCAGCCTGGTACACCGACCCGGACGTCGACGACGTGGCGTACCAGGTGGCCAAGTATCGCCAGCGCGGCGGCTGGACCCACCGCGACCTCCTGCGTCTGTCCCACCCCGTGTCCACCGAGCCCGCCCGTCAGGCGCTGTTCGGCTGGGTCACCGGCGGTGAGGTCACCGAGCAGGTCCCGGCCGTGGTGCGCCGCCTGGAGGCCGCGCGCACGGCCACGGGGGCCGAGCTCCTCGGCCTGGTCGACCAGGGCCTCACCTGGGAGATGATCCCGACCGGGGCGCTCGCCGACGCGGCGGTCTGGAAGACGCTCGTGCTTCGCGGCATGCCGATGACGGCGCTCGTGCGCCAGCTCGGTCGCCTCACGGCGCTGGGGGTCGTCGCGCCCGGTTCGCCCGCCGCGCGCACGGTCGTCGCCCAGCTCGCCGACGCCGAGCGCGTACGCCGGGCCCGCATCCACCCGCTGCAGGCGCTCACGGCCCTCACGACCTACTCCCAGGGTCGGGGCGTACGGGGCGGGCTGACGTGGGAGCCCGTGCAGGACGTCGTCGACGCGCTCGACGGCCTGTTCTACGCGGCGTTCGCGAACGTACGCCCCACGGGGCTGCGCCTGCGCCTGGCGCTCGACGTCTCCGGGTCGATGACTTGGGGCACGATCGCCGGCTCGCCGGTCACCCCTGCGGTGGGTACGGCGGCGATGGCGCTGGTGACGGCGGCGACCGAGGCCGGTGCCGGGGGAGCGGTGGAGACCGTGGCCTTCAGCACCGAGCTGGTCCCGGTCCGCATCAGCCCGCGCATGCGCCTCGACGACGTCGTACGCCGCCTCCGGCGCGTCGGTTTCGGGGGCACGGACGTGGCCGCGCCGATCGTCGACGCCACGCGTACCGGTCGCGAGGTCGACGCGTTCGTCGTCTACACCGACAACGAGACCTGGCACGGGAACATCCACCCGTACCAGGCGCTGCGGGAGTACCGCGAGCGCACGGGCATCCCGGCGAAGCTCGTCGTCGTCGGCATGACGTCGACCGGTTTCACCGTGGCCGACCCGGACGACGGGGGCATGCTCGACGTCGTCGGGTTCGACGCGTCGGCGCCGGCGGTGATCGGCGACTTCCTGCGCGGGGCCTGAGCCGGGCCGGGACGGGCGTCCTCGGGACGTCCTTCCCGGTCCGGTTTCCCGACTTGTTGAATCTGCGATAAACTGGATGACGGCTGCTGTTCCTCCGCATGAAGACAGCGGTCATCGAAACCCCGTCGAGACCGTCCCCCTTCCGAGCAGCCGTTCGCCGACCTGTCTTCAGGCGACGGTCCGGAGTACGCATGGTTCCCACCTGGGTCTGGGCCGCGACGATCGTGTTCATCGTCGCCCTTCTTCTGTTCGACTTCATCTTCCACGTACGCAAGGCCCACACGCCGACCCTCCGCGAGGCCGCGGTCTGGTCGGCGATCTACGTGGGGATCGCCATTCTTTTCGGCTTCGGCACCTTCCTCGGTGGCAGTGACATGGGGATGGAATACTTCGCCGGCTACATCACCGAGAAGGCGCTGTCGGTCGACAACCTTTTCGTCTTCCTCATCATCATGGGCAGCTTCAAGGTGCCGCGCGCCGACCAGCAGAAAGTGCTGCTGTTCGGCATCGTGTTCTCGCTGATCGCCCGCACCGGGTTCATCTTCCTCGGCGCCGCCCTGATCAACTCGTTCGCCTGGGTGTTCTATATCTTCGGCCTGATCCTCGTCCTCACCGCCGGCAACCTGCTGAAAGAGCAGCTGTCGAGCGAGGAGAGCGACGACGCCGACAACTTCATGGTGCGACTGGCCCGCAGGTTCCTGCACACCTCGGAGCACTACGACGGCGACAAGCTCTTCACCGTCGAGAACGGCAAGCGGGTCCTGACGCCCATGCTGCTCGTGATGGTCGCCATCGGTGCCACGGACATCCTCTTCGCGCTCGACTCGATCCCCGCGATCTTCGGCCTCACCCAGAACGTCTTCGTCGTCTTCACCGCGACCGCCTTCTCCCTGCTCGGCCTCCGCCAGCTCTACTTCCTGATCGACGGACTGCTCGACCGCCTCATCTACCTCTCGTACGGTCTGGCCGCGATCCTCATGTTCATCGGGGTGAAGCTCATCCTCCACGCCCTCCACGAGAACAACCTGCCGTTCATCAACGACGGCGACCACGTCAAGGTCGTCGAGATCTCGACGACCATGTCGCTGTCGGTGATCATCGGCGTACTCGTGGTCACAGTCGTCGCCTCGCTGCTCAGCCCCCGAGGCCGCGTGCAGAGCTACGTCGCCAACGCCCGGCGCCACGCCACCAACTACCTCGACGAGGACTACGAGACCGATCCGCAGCAGAAGGAGGCCTACTATGCCGAGCTGCTCGACCTCGAGGACCGTATCCGCGAGCTGCCCGAGAACCGTCGCGCGATCATCCGCGACGAGTCCGGACTGATGGATCTCATCAACCGGGCCCACAGTGCCCACCGCGAGGCCCACGAGGCCGGCGTTGTCGCCGCCGACCCCCGGGGTCTGCGATGACCCGCGTCCAGGACCGAAAGGTACGCACCCGTGGATAATGACTCGGTGAGCTCATTCCTCGCCCTGCTGGGCGTCGTCATCGTCGTCGTCATGATCATCGTCTCCGCGCTGGGCCGCCGCGGCTCGCACGACGAGATCTTCGAGGGCATCACGCCCGGACAGTTGCCGCTGCCCGGCCAGGAAGTCCGTCGCAGCCGCGTCAAGGGGATGGAATACTCCGGCCCCGTCGCCGTGCAGTTCCAGCCGCCGCGCGACGTCTCACCCGGACTGGTCGGCACCATCGTCGATGGCAAGGCCGAGATGCGTGACGTGACCGCCACGATCGTCGACCTCGCCGTGCGCGGCTACCTCACGATCAAGACCGTCCCGATCAAGGGTGAGGCCCCCGAGACGGCCCACGACGCGCCCGTCGGACAGGAAGGGCCCCAGACCCGGCCCGAGAAGTCCAAGCAGGACTGGCTCCTCACCGCCAACCCCACGCCGCCCGGCGACGAGAGCGCGTACGAGCGCCAGCTCCTGTTCGCCATGTTCGGCCAAGGCCCGACCGTCCGCATGTCCGACCTCCAGCACGGCTTCGGCAAGGCCATGCGCGAGGCCCAGGTGAGCCTCTACCGCCAGGTCGTCGACAACGGCTGGTATCCGCGCCACCCGCTCGAGAAGGGCAACAAGGTCCGCATCTGGGGCGGCATCCTCCTCGCCGTCGGCGTGCTCGCCCTCCTTGCGGTCTTCTGGGCCGTCGCCAACGACCTCGTCACCCCGATCGCCGCCCTGTTCCCGTTCGGCGCCATCATCGGCGGTGCCATCGGCCTGATCGCCGGCCGTGGCGTACGCGTCGGCCGCACCGCCGAGGGCACCGCCATGATGATCCAGTCGCTCGGCTTCAAGGAGTACCTCGCCACCGCCGAGGCCGGACAGATCAAGTTCGAAGAGGCCTCCGAGATCTTCTCGCGCTACCTGCCGTACGCCATCGTGTTCGGAGTTGCCGAGCACTGGGCCAAGGTGTTCGGCGACGTCGCCAAGCGCTACAAGGAGGCACGCGGCGGCGACCTCGGCGACTACACCGCCGGCGACCTCATGTTCGACCTGATGTGGTTCGACTTCTGGACCCCCGACATCCACCTCGGCGGCGATGCCGATCTGTTCGCCGTGGGCGACGCCTTCGGGGGTGGCGGGTTCGACATGCCCGACATCGGCGACATGTTCGGCGACATCGGCGAGGGCGCCGGCGAGGTCTTCGGTGCCTTCACCGAAGGCGTCTCGGGCTTCGTCGACTCCGCCGGGGGCTTCGACATCCCCGACCTCGACGGCTGCGACCTGGGCGGCTGCGACTTCTAGCTCAAGACCTGGTCGCGCCCGGCGCGCGAAGTCCTCTGTCTTCAGCCCTCGCGCGCGCGTCAATCACCGAGATCTTCGCCCGCCAGTGCCCTGGCGGCGAGGGCCTCCTCCTCGGCCGCCTCCCAGACCTCCTTGGCGGCGGTGAGGTTGAGTGCGACGATGAGCAGGCCCAGCACGATGTCCGGCCAGCCGGAGCGCCAGAACACCGTCACCACGCCCATCACGATGATCGCGAGGTTCGCGACGACGTCGTTGCGCGCGGCGAGGAACGCCGCCTTCGACATGGACCCCGCCTCGTGGCGGAACCTTGCCAGCAGCCACGCGCAGACCGAGTTGACGACCGCTGCCGCGCCGGCGGTCGCGATCAGCCACCACACATCGGGCGCATCGGGGTGGGAGAACTTCGTCACGGCCTGCCACACGGCCGCCACTGCTGGGATGCAGATGATCACAGCCATCGCCTTGCCGGCCAACGCCCGGCGGGCGAGCGACCAGCCCAGCGCCAGGAAGATCAGCAGGTTGACCGCCGTGTCCTCACTGAAGTCGACGGCGTCGGCGAACAGCGACACCGAACCGATGGCGACGGCCACGACCATCTCGAGCGCCATCGCCGCACCGTTCAGGCCCGCGACGCCAAGCACGGTGCGCCTCAGCGCGCGCGGATCACCCTCGATGCGATCGGCGGAGCAGGAGTCGCGGCAGGAGTCGTCGGTCACGGCGTCCCAGCCTAGCGGCGTGGATCAGATCGCCGACGCCTTGCGGGCCGTGCGGATCGCCCGCTTCGCCGTGTCGGTCGCGGCCAGGCGGCTGGCCTCCTCCCGTTCCCACAGGACGCCGTACGTGAACGTCGGCTCACCCGCGTCGGCCGCCGCACGGGCCAGTTCCAGGAGACGCTCACGCGCCACCACGGTGTCCTGAGCGGTGCCGAGCGACTCGGTGACCTCCTCCCACGCCTTCGCCGCGTCGGCGGCCGTGGCGAAGGCAGGGGCGACGGCCTCCCACGCATAGCGGGCCGCCTTGGCGCGCTTGCGGGTCTCGTGCCACTGCACGATCTGTTCCTCGCCGTCGGCGGCCTGTGCTGCCTTCCAGCGGCGCGTGACGCGCTTGGTCGCGTCGTCGAGCACCGGCGGCAGCACACCCTTGGCGCGGGCGTCCGCGTACTCGGTGAACGGCGACGTGACGAACAGTCCGACCAGGTCGTCCAGCAGCCGCGTGTAGCGCGGCGATTCGAGCGCCTCGACCAGCGCCCGGTGGGCATCGGCATGGGTCGCGTCGAGCTCGGCGGTGACCCGCTCGCTGACCGGGCCGAGGACCGCCCCGGCCGGCAGCTCCTCGATGGCGGCCCGGATGCGGTCTCGCATCACCTCAGCGTCGCGTGGCTCACCCAGCACCTGGCCGAGCCACTTCAGCTCGGCGCGGATCGGCTCGGTGCGCTCGGTGTCGAGCAGTGGCCGGAACGTACGCAGCGTCGAGCGCAGTCGCCTGGTCGCCACGCGCATCTTGTGGACGGCATCGGGGGCGTCGACGCGGGCGTCGGCCTCGCGTCCCTGGATCGCGCCCACCTGGGCCGCCACGTAGGCACGGATGACCGCTGCGGCGCTCGACTTGCGCGTCAAACGCTCGTCCTCGGCCTCGCGGAGCCGGTCGCCCATGGCCTGGACGAGCTTGGAGACCGACTTGCTGGGGCGTACGCCGGCCGCCGACAACGTGGCCGTGATGGCCTCGAGGTCGTCGGTGGTGCCGCCGTCGAGCTCGACCTCGAGCTCGCGCCACTTCTGCTTGTGGCCGTTGCGCGTCGCGGTCACGGTGTCGTCGCACAGGATGGCCAGCTTGCGACCGCGCCTGGTGGTCAGGTCGGTCTCGTTGCGTGCGGTCTTCAGCTCGACGACGGGCACGAGCGGTGCGTACCCGATCAGCTCGGCGACCTGCTCGCGCAGGGCCGCAGGGACCTGCAGCGTGCTGGCGCCGCGCACGATCGGCTCGTGGATCTCCTGACGGGCGTGGCCGTCTCCGGGGAGCTTGAGGTGCCAGCCCGCGTCGCTGCCGCCCGTGCGCCGGCGCAGGGTGATCCGGTTGCGCGCCAGCTCGAGGTTCGGTGTGTCGAAATAGACGGCCTTCAGCGAGAAACGCCTCGACTCGCCGCTGCGTACGACCTCGGCCAGGTCGGGCACGCGCTCGCCGGGGGAGATGGTGAACTTGCGTTCGATCTCGACGGCCATCTGAGTTCCTTCGATCGGGTGACCCCCCATCTTATCGGGGTCAGCCCGGCCACACGCCGGAGGTGCCGCGTCGGTGGGAGTCGAGCAGGTGGGTGTCGACGATGCCCGTGGCCTCCATGAGCGCGAACACCGTCGTCGGCCCGACGAAGGTGAAGCCTCGTTTCTTGAGGGCCTTCGCGCAGGCGACCGACTCGGGTGACGACGACGGGATCTCGCCGAAGGTGGTCGGACGCGGCGTCTGCTCGGGCCGGAACGACCAGATGAGCTCGGCGAGGTCGGTCCCGTCGTCCCGCAGGGCCAGGGTGGCCGCAGCGTTGGCGATCGTGGCCTCGATCTTGCGGCGGTTGCGGACGATGGCGGCATCGCCCATCAGACGGGCCACCTCGGCCTCGCCGTAGGCCGCGACCTTCTCGGGGTCGAACCCGTCGAAGGCCTTCCTGAACGACTCCCGCTTGCGCAGGATCGTCGCCCAGCTCAGCCCCGACTGGAAGGCCTCCAGGCTCAGCCGCTCGAACATGCCGCGCTCGTCGCGCACCGGCATGCCCCACTCGGTGTCGTAGTAGTCGCGCATCAGGAGGTCGCTCGCGGCCCAGCGGGGTCGGCGCAGGCCGTCGTCGCCCAGCACGGTGTCGGCGGGCGTGGGTTCGGTGGTCTCGTCGCTCACGTCCTCACTATGGCCCGCGTACGCCCCCGAGCGGCAGCGTCCCCGCCGACGGACAACACCCGCCCGCCGACGGACAACACCACCGTTCGCCTTCTCGTCACCCACGTGCCCTACGTTTCCGCCCATGACCCCGGCACCGCAGACCCTCCAGCGCCGTCTCGGCCTCCTCGACGCGGTCGTCATCGGCATGGGCTCGATGATCGGAGCCGGCGTCTTCGCAGTGTGGACGCCCGCGCTGCAGGCTGCGGGCGGCTGGCTGGTCCTCGCGCTCGCCGTCGCGTTGGTGGTGGCGTACTGCAACGCGTCCTCGTCGGCCCAGCTGGCCGCGCAGTACCCGACCTCGGGCGGCACCTACGTCTACGGACGTGAGCGGCTGGGGGAGTGGCCCGGGTTCCTCGCCGGCTGGGGCTTCGTCATCGGCAAGACCGCCTCGGTCGCGGCGATGGCGCTCACCTTCGCCGCGTACGTCGTCCCCGGCTGGGAGCCGCCCGTCGCCGTCGCCGCCGTCGTGGTCCTGACGCTGGTGAACCTGCGCGGCGTCACCCGCACGGCTCGGGCGACGCGGGTCATCCTCGCCGTGGTTCTGCCCGTGCTGGCGGTCGTCTGCGTCCTCGCCGCCCGCGGGCCCCGCCAGGGATGGGGCGGGATCGGACCGGGTGGACCGATCGGGTTCGACGCCCTCGGTGTGCTCCAGGCCGCGGGCCTACTGTTCTTCGCCTTCGCCGGCTATGCGCGTGTGGCCACCATGGGGGAGGAGGTACGCGACCCGAAGCGGACGATCCCGCGTGCGATCCTCGTCGCGCTGGGCCTCACCGCCCTCGTGTACGCCGCCGTCGCCCTGCTCGTCGTGCCTCTTCTGCGCACCGCCGGGCCGTTGACCCCAGCGCCACTCGCCGACGCCGTCCACCTGTCCGGACCGCACTGGCTGGTCCCCGTCGTCGGCGCGGCGGCGGCGCTGGCCACGGCCGGAGCGATGCTCAACCTGATGACCGGCATCGGCCGCACGACGCTGGCCATGGCCCGCAACGGCGACCTGCCCCGCTTCCTGGCCCAGGTCGAGGAGCGACGCACCGTCCCCCGCAACGCCGAGTTGGTCCTCGCGCTCGTGGTGTGCGCGCTCGTGCTCGTCGGCGACGTCCGCTCGGTCATCGGGTTCTCCAGCTTCGGCGTCCTCCTCTACTACCTCGTCGCCAACCTCGCCGCCCTCACCCAGGACCGCGACCACCGACGCTTCCCGAAGGCGCTGCAGGTGGTCGGGGCGGTGCTGTGCGTCGTGCTCGTCGTCACGCTCCCGTGGACGTCGATCGCCGCGGGGATCGCGGTGTACGCGGTGGGGGCGGCGCTCCGGCTGGCGCGCCGCGCGGCGCGCAGCGATGGTTGACACTTCTCCTATGCGATAAGGGATCGGGGTGACGCGCGGCCTCGAACTGGAGGCCGTGGAGCGACACCTGGACGCCGTCTGGGTGAGCACGCTCGAGGGGCTGATCGTCGGGGCAACGAGGCCGCGAGTTCGGCTCTCCCGATCCGCGCGACTCGGCCCAGCGCCGGGCGGCGGCCATGGACGTCATGGCCGTCGCCCCCATCGTGATGGGGAGGATGACACTTGTGGCGCTGCGGCAGTCGATCGCCCGGCTGGCGGCCTTCGAGCCGCGCGTGCCGGTGGAGTCGCCGACCACGGTCTCACGGACCCGCTGGATAGAATCGGTGCGTGCCCGCACATCCTGACCACTCGCCCGTCGCCGTCGTCGGAGGGGGCCTCACGGGGCTCACCCTCGGCCTCGCGCTCGTCCGCGGCGGGGTCCCCGCCGTCGTGGTCGACCACGCCCTCACCCCCGGGACGCGCGACGGCCTGATGGCCGGGCTCGCGACCACCCATCAGGAGCTCCAGCACCACCACGTCTGGCGCTGGTTCGGCGACGCCGCCGTGAGGCGGTACGCGGCCGAGGCCGCCCGTGGCCAGCAGCAGGTCCTCGCCCACGCCGCCGAGCTGGGCGTACGCGTCCACCGCCGGCCCACCGCGACCGTGACGGCCGACGGCCACGAGGCCTTCTGGCTGCGTTACGAGGCCAGGGCCGAGCGTCGCTGCGGCATCGAGCCGACGTTCACCGACACCACGGGCCTCCCGATGGCCACGCGCCCCCAGCTGATGCGCGACGACCAGCCGTCGCTTGACGTCGTCGCCTACCGCGACGGGCTATTCGAGGCCTTCCGCGCCGCCGGCGGCCAGGTCGCCTCGAACCTGCCCGCCGACGCCGGGTGCCGCGTGTCCACCACGCCCGACCCCGTGGGTGCCCCGCCTGCGCTGCGCATGCGCCTGGAGACGATGACGTGGCACTGGCTGGCCTTCGCCGCGCCACACCCGATCGGGCGCGACACCTTCCACCTCGACGACGGCGGCCGCATTGTCACCCCGGTCGGCGACGAGCTGTGGGTGGGCAGTCGTCGTGACGACGGCACCGCCTGGGTCGCCCGCCACTACGACGACCCGGCCATCACCCAGGCGTGGACAGCGCCCGCGTCGGCGACGTTCGACGCGCTGCCCCTGGTCGGACCGCTGGGCGACGGCCTGGTCGCGTGCGGGTTCGGCCCGTGGGAGCTGACGCTCGGCACGGCGGCGGCGCTCCAGCTGGCCGACGTCATCACCGGAGCCTCTACCGACCTGCCCTGGTCGCCGAGGCGGCTGCCGCGCGCGGCAGCCATCGGCCGCGCGGCGTGGGGTGCGTCCCGCAAGGCGATGCGCATCAACCCCGTGACCCCCTTCCCCCGCCGTGGCTGACGAGGAGCGCGAGGTCGTCCGGATCGCCGATGCCAGGCTCGACCTCCTCGCCCACCACTCCTGGCCGGCGACCGACGTGCGCGACATCGACGGCTGGCTGGTCCGGCGTACGCGGGGCGCGACGCGGCGCGCCAACTCGGTCCTGCCGCATGGCGAGCCCGCTGACCTCGCCATGGCGATCAGGCTGGTCGAGCAGCTCTACCGTCAGCGCGGGCTGGTGCCGACGTTCCTGATCACCCCGGCTGCGTTGCCCACCACCCTCGACGACGAGCTCGCCGAGCGCGGATACGTCGCCGACGGCGCCTGCGACGTGATGGTCGCCCAGACCGAGGACGTGGTGCGCCTGGCGGGGGAGCGTACGCGAGGGGTGCACGTCTCCGGAGCGCTCGACGACGCCCACCTCGCCCTGTGGGCCGCGCACGGGGGGCGAACCGACGACGCGCTGCTGGGGGAGATGGTCGAGGTGGCGACCGGCACGCCGGCCGTCTTCGCCTCGATGCGCCGCGACGGACGGGTCTGGGCCGTGGGCCGGGGGACCCTGCGTGAGGGCTGGTGCGGGCTGGATGGCTTCGTCACTGATCCCGCCGCGCGCGGACGCGGGCTGGCGACCGATCTGATCGCCGAGATCGCCCGCCGGGCGCTCGCCGCCGGAGCGCGTGGGATGTGGCTGCAGGTCGCCGACGGCAACCCGGCACGGGGTCTCTACGAGCGGTTGAGCTTCACCGAGCAGTACCGCTACCACTACCGCAGGAAGGTCTGACGTCGTTTCCGCGCCGCGACCCTCGCGTGAGACACGAGGTGCCACCGCTGGCGTGGGGTGCGCCCGAGGGCGCCGGGTCACTTGATGTGGCCGACCTGGTCCCAGCGGACGGAAGCCAGCCCCATCGCCCCGTAGTTGGCGACGCGTACGCGCGTGCCGACGACCTCGGCGTTCTGGTACAGCGGGATGGTGGGCAGGAGGTCCCACAGCTTGCGGTCGAGCTCGTTGGCGGCGTCGGCCTTGCCCTGCTGGCTGGCCTCGTTCTTGACCTTCTCGACCAGGGCGTCGACCTCCGGGGACTCCAGGCGCGCATAGTTGCGCTCGGCGCCGGAGGTGAAGCGGTCGGCGAGGTCGGCGTACGGGTCCGTCGAGCCCTTGCCGCCCATCGTGATCAGGTCGAACTCGCCGCCGGACAGCACGGATCCGTCGTCGAACTGAGCCGGGGAGATGTCCTGCACGTCGACCTGGACGCCGATCTGCTTGAGCTGGTCACGGATCGCGGCAGCCTCGGCCTCGGACGGGGCGAACCCACGCACCTGGACCATGGTGAGCTTCAGCGGCTTGCCGTCCTTGGAACGCGTCCCGCCCGACTCCTTCCAGCCCGCGTCGTCGAGCGTCTTGCGTGCCTTGTCGAGATCACGGGTGAGGACGAGGTTTGACGCCGAGTCGGAGTAGCCCTCCTGACCCGGCAGCAGGATGCGGTTGTTCAGCGGAGCTGGCTTGCCCTCGACGGCAGCCGAGGTGGCGGCGCCGATGGCGGACCGGTTGAGGCCGAGCATGATGGCCTTGCGAACGGACTGGTCGCTCGTCGGCGAGCCGCTCGCGGTGTTGAGGACGAGTTGGCGCCACGTGGTCGCCGCGGCCTTGCGCAGCGTGTAGTCGGGCACGCGCTTGACGGCCTCGTACGCCTCCTGCGACTGACCCACCTCGACGACGTCGGTCTCGTTCTCGGTGAACGCCTTGATCTGGTTCTCGGGGGCGACCTGGCGCACCACGATCCGGTCGAGCATCGGCTTGTCGCCCCACCACTGGGCGCTGGGCGTGGCGATCAGCACGTTGTTGGCGGCGTCCCACTTGTCGACGCCGAACGGGCCCGAGGTCCACCCCTTCTTCAGGTCGGTCCAGCCGTTGAACGTCTGGGCGTCCTTGACGGATTCGGCACGCAGCACGCTCACGCGGTCGAAGACCTGACGCCACGACGGGTAGGCCGTGTTGAACGTGATCTCCACGTCCTGCTCGCTGCCGTTCTGGCGCACGTCGGCGATCTGGGTGAACTTCAGGTCGGAGGCGCAGCGGAACCCCTGGGAACGGCCGTTGCAGGCCGACCAGGTCGCGATGAGGTCCTTGGCGGTGATCTGGGTGCCGTCACCCCACACGGCGCGCTGGTTGAGCTTGAGCGCCACCTTCGTCGGGCTCTGCGAGGTCTCCTCGGCCGAGACCACGTAGGCCGGGTTGGGGCGTGCGACGCCGGTCGAGTCGTAGGTGAAGAACGACGGGAGGTAGGCGCTGCGGATCGGGTCCATGGCGTCGCTCGCGTCGGCGGACATCGGGTTGAGGTTGCCGATCTTCTCCACCGGGAGCCGCATCTCACCGCCCGGCTGCATGCTGCCGCGGTCCTTCGCGTTGACGTCCTGGGCGGGCATGGGGACCGTGTTGGACTCTCCCCGGTCTTCGGCCTTCGAGCAGCCGACGAGCGCCATGGGCACCAGTACGCCGGTGGCGATGATCCGGCGGACCTTCACATTTCCTCCAGTTCGAGTGTGGACGTGAACCTGTACAGGGTACGCCGAAACGCAACGCGAGGGGAAAGTCGGCTCAGATCCAGCTCTTGAGCCACATGCGGGCGTTCCACTGGGACTTGGTCAGCAGCCCGTCGCTGAGAACGGGGTAGAAGTAGGCGAAGTTGAGCGCGACGAGCGCGACGAACACGCCGGCGGCGATCGCCCCGGGCCTGCGGTGGGGGCTGTCCGGGGAGCCCATGATCCTGCCCAGGCACAGAGCCAGCGCGATGCAGGTGAACGGGATCAGCATGATCGCGTAGAAGAAGAACAGCGGCCGGTCCGCGTTGGGGAACCACGACAGCCACATCGTCAGGACGCCCACGACCGGCACGGCGAAGCGCCAGTCGCGGTCGGCGATCCACAGAATGAGGGCCATGACGAGCGCGATGACGCCGACCCACCACAGGAGCGGCGTGCCGACCCCGTCGATGACGCGCAGGCAGGTCTCGCCGCCGGCGGGGCAGCCGTCGGTGCCGGGCTGGATGTCGTTGTGGGCGTCGATGCCGATCGAGCGGGCGACGAAGAGCCAGCCGGCGGGATGGGCCTCGTACGGGTGCGTGGCCTGCTTCATGCCGTCGCCGGTGTGGAACTCGAACATCTGGCGGTGGTAGTCGAGGAGCGAGGCCAGCGGCTTGCCGAGCAGGCGTACGGAGGCCGCCTCGGGGTTGTTGTCGCCGAAGTCGCGGGCATACCCGCCGTCGGTCAGGAGCCAGCCCCACCAGGTGTTGACGTAAACCACGACGGCGACGCCCACGTGGTAGACGAACGCCAGCGGCGCGTCCAGCAGCAGTGACATCCAGGCGCGGCCACGGGCGCCGGCGGTCATGCGGGCGCCGATGTCCCAGGCGACCGACAGCAGCGAGAACGTCGCCAGGGCGTACATGGAGTTCCACTTGGTGGCGCACGCCAGGCCGAACGTGATGCCGGCGGCCAGCCGCCACGGCCGCCACCACACCATGGGCCCGAACGAGCCGCCGAGGTCGCGCAGGTCGTTGACGGCCAGGTGGTCGGCCAACCGGTTGCGGAACCAGTCGCGGTCGACGACCAGGAGGTGGACCGCGAGGACGGTGAAGAAGGCCTGGAAGATGTCGAGCAGCGCGATGCGCGACATCACGAAGTGGAGGCCGTCCAGCGAGAGCAGAACCGCGGCGATGGCGCCGACCAGGGTCGAGCGCGACAGGCGACGTGCGAGGAAGAACACGACGAGGACGAGCAGGGAGCCGGCGATGAGCGACGGGAAGCGCCAGCCGAACGAGCCGGGCCCGAAGACCTGCTCGCCGAGACCGATCAACCACTTGCCGACCGGCGGGTGGACGATGAACGAACCCGAGTCCTTCACACCGGCGAAGATGCCCCGCGCGAAGTCGGCGTCCGCGCCCTCGGCCCAGTCGCGCTCGTGGCCGAAGTGCCACAGCGCCCAGCCGTCCTTGGCGTAGTAGATCTCGTCGAACACCAGCGTGCTGGGGAAGCCGAGGTTCACCACCCGCACCACGAACGTGAAAAGGGTCAGGACTGCGGCGATGAGCCACGCGTTGACGGGGTCGCCCGGCACCTTCGAGCGCAGGCGCTCGATCGGGGGGAGGGGCGTACGCCCCTGGGGCTGTCCCGTCGCGGGGCTGGGACCCGCATACCAGGGGGTGCGCGCCGGGGCGTCGGCGGTCGGGGCGCTGACGCGTTCCGGGGCGTCGAGGTCTTGGGCGTGCGTCACGCGCGCCATCCTAACCACGGCCCCGGTCTAGGGTTGGTCTCGTGCTGCTGCTGGCTGGGACTCCCATCGGGGACGCCGACGACGCGTCGCCGCGTCTGCTGCGCGTGCTCACCGAGGCCGACGTGGTCGCCGCCGAGGACACGCGCCGTTTCGCCGACCTCCTGCGCCGCCTCGGCGTGCGGACCTCCGCGCGCATCGTGTCCTACTTCGAGGGCAACGAGGCCACGCGTACGCCGGAGCTGCTCGCCGAGCTGGCCGCCGGGAAGACGGTCGTGGTGGTGACCGACGCCGGCATGCCGTCGGTCTCCGACCCCGGCTACCGGCTGGTCGCGGCCGCGGTCGAGGAGGGGCTGCCGATCTCCGCCGTCCCCGGTCCGTCGGCGGTCCTGACGGCGCTGGCGGTCTCGGGCCTGCCCGTGGACCGGTTCTGCTTCGAGGGCTTCCTGCCACGCAGGCCGGGGGAGCGTGCACGTCGCCTCGCGCGCCTGGCCGGCGAGGAGCGCACCATGGTCTTCTTCGAGGCACCCCACCGGCTGGCCGAGTTCCTCGCCGACGCCGCGGGCGCGCTGGGTGCCGGGCGTCCCGCCGCCGTGTGCCGCGAGCTGACGAAGACCTACGAAGAGGTACGCCGCGGCACCCTCGCCGAGCTGGCTGCGTGGGCCGCCGAGGGTGTACGCGGTGAGATCACCGTCGTGGTCCAAGGCGCCGACGCCGTGGACGCCGACCCGGAGACTGCGGTCGCGGAGGTGCAGGCCCTCATCGAGGGCGGCCAGCGCATGAAGCCCGCCGTCGCGGAGGTCGCCGAGCGCACCGGCGTCTCGCGCAACGCGCTCTACGAGGCCGTGCTCGCCGCGCGGCGGAAGCCGTGAGCACCGAGCCTGGTGTTCCGGAGCTCTCGGACGCCCAACGGGCTGCCGAGGCGACGACCGCGAGACTGTTCCGTCCCGTGGCGTTCGCCGGGCCGTTCCTGGTGCTGGGGGCGCTGACGTTGTTCGCCCTCGGGGCGTCCGGCCGCCTGCCCGATCCGGTCGCGTTCACCAACGTCTCGCGCGTCGGCGGGCACAGCCTGGTCGCCCGTGACGACGTGTGGTGGCGCGCGCTGGTGATGCCCGCCGTGTTGTCGTTCGTGGCACTGGTGGTGTGCGGGGCGGCGCTCAGCACGGCGGAGAAGGTCGTCCGGGTCGCCCCCGGGGCGGCGTGGGCGTCCGTCGCCGCGTTCAGCTGGGGACTTCCCCTGCTCGCGGCATGGGTGCCATTCACCGACATCGCCACCCAGGTCGGGAGCCCGGTCGCGCACGCGTGGCAGGGCTGGTTCCTGCTCGCGCCGGTGATCGCGATCGGTGCCGGCCTGTTGCTCGTGCGTGTCCAGCGGCGTTGGGCCGCGCGGCTGGCCGACGGCCGATGAACCGGATCCGGTCGAAGGACGGCGCGGCGCGGGCGACCCCCGCATCCCTCTCGATCGGGGTCCCGGCTATCGGCGGCCTCCCCTTCGTCTGCGACCTGCTCGGCCAGGGCACGGCACCGTGGTTCTGGGTGGGGCTCGCGGGCGGCCTCCTGGTCGGGGTCGGCGGCATCGAGTGGCGGCAGGGGCGCTGGGTCCGACATCTGGTGCGCGCCGCAGACGTCCTCTGACTGCGATTCGTCTCGCCGGCAGCTAGACACCGACGGTTCGGCGTCTGAGACGATGGGGCCGATGCGTCTCACCGATCCTGTCCCCGCCGACCCCGACACCCTCTACGAGCACTTCCACGCGTGGTGTGCCGAGCGGGGGATCACGCCGTATGACCACCAGGACGAGGCCGCGATCGAGATCTTCGAGGGCAAGAACCTGATCATGGCCACGCCCACCGGCTCGGGCAAGTCGCTGGTCGCCATCGCCGCCCACTTCGCGACGCTCGCGCGTGACGAGGTGTCGTTCTACACCGCGCCGATCAAGGCCCTGGTGAGCGAGAAGTTCTTCGCGCTGTGCGAGGTGTTCGGCGCCGACAACGTCGGCATGGTCACCGGCGACGGCTCTGTCAACGCCGACGCGCCGATCATCTGCTGCACCGCCGAGATCCTCGCCAACATCGCGCTGCGCGAGGGCGCCGACGCCGACGTCGGCTCGGTCGTCATGGACGAGTTCCACTTCTACTCCGAGCCCGACCGAGGCTGGGCCTGGCAGGTGCCGCTGCTCGAGCTGCCGCAGGCCCAGTTCGTCCTCATGTCGGCGACCCTCGGCGACGTGTCGGAGTTCGTCACCGACCTGACCCGGCGTACGAACCGGGAGACCGCAGTCGTCGCCGACGCCGAGCGCCCCGTGCCGCTCCACTTCGAGTGGTCGATGACGCCGCTGCCCGAGCGGCTCGAGGAGCTCGTCCGCGACGACCGCGCACCCGTCTACGTCGTCCACTTCACCCAGGCGGACGCGCTCGAGCGCGCCCAGTCGCTCCTCACGATGAAGCTGCTCACCAAGGACGAGCAGGAACGCGTCAAGGACGAGATCGGCGCCTTCCAGTTCGGCAACGGCTTCGGCAAGGTCCTGTCCAAGCTCGTCCGCGCCGGCATCGGCGTCCACCACGCCGGCATGCTCCCCAAGTATCGGCGGTTGGTCGAACAGCTCGCCCAGACCGGCCTGCTCAAGATCATCTGCGGCACCGACACCCTCGGCGTCGGCATCAACGTCCCCATCCGCACGGTCATGTTCACCGGCCTGACCAAGTACGACGGCTCCAAGACCCGCAAGCTGCGCTCCCGCGAGTTCCACCAGATCGCCGGCCGAGCCGGGCGCGCGGGATTCGACACCGTCGGCTACGTCGTCGTCCAGGCCCCCGAGCACGTCATCGAGAACGAGCGCGCGCTCGCCCGCATCGGCGACGACCCGAAGAAGAAGAAGAAGTTCCAGCGCCGCAAGCCGCCGGAGGGGTTCGTCGTCTGGACCGAGGAGATGTACGCCAAGCTCATCGCCCAGGAGCCCGAGCAGCTCCACTCGCGCATGCGGGTGACGCACTCGATGATCCTCAACGTCGTGGCCCGCCCCGGCGACCCGTGGGCCGCCATGAAGAAGCTGCTGCAGGACAACCACGATGACTGGCGCTCCCAGCGGCGGCTTTCGCGTCGCGCCATCTCGCTGACCCGCGGGCTGCTCGACTCCGGCGTACTCGTGAAGCTGGCGGAGCCGGACGCCACCGGCCGCACGTGCGCGCTCAGCGACGAGGTCCAGGACGACTTCGCCCTCAACCAGCCGCTGGCCCCGTTCGCGGTCGCCGCGCTCGACCTGCTCGACAAGGAGTCGCCGACGTACGCGCTCGACATCGTCTCGGTGATCGAGGCCGTGCTCGAGGACCCGTTCCAGGTGATGCTGCAGCAGCAGTTCAAGGCGCGCGGCGAAGCGGTCGCGGAGATGAAGGCCGACGGCATCGAGTACGAGGAGCGCATGCAGCTCCTCGAAGAGATCACCTGGCCCAAGCCGCTGGCCGAGGTGCTGGAGTACGCGCTGGGCGTCTTCACCACCACCCACCCATGGGTCGACCCGTCGGCGCTGTCGCCGAAGGCCGTGGTCCGCGACATGTGGGAGCGGGCGATGGACTTCAACCAGTTCATCGCGTACTACGGGCTGACCCGCTCCGAGGGGCTGGTGCTGCGTTACCTGACCGACGCCTACCGGGCGCTGCGCCAGACGGTGCCCGAGAGCTATCGCACCGAGGAGCTCGACGACCTGCTCGAGTGGCTGGGCGAGACGATTCGCCAGACCGACTCGTCGCTGCTCGACGAGTGGGAGGCGCTCACCGACCCCGAGGCCGTCGCGCGCGCCGCCGCCGAGCGCGCCGCAGGCAAGCCGCCCGCCCCGCCCCGGCCGGTCACCGGCAACGAGCGGGCCTTCCGCGCCATGGTGCGCACCGCGATGTTCCGCCGCGTCGAGCTCGCCGCCCGCGACCGCTTCGAGGAGCTCGCGGCGATGGAGGCGTCGGAGTGCGCGAAGACCGACCCGCCACTCGAGGTCGTGATGACCGTCGACCGCTGGGACGACGCGCTCGGCGCCTACTTCGACGACCACGACGAGATCCTCGTCGACGCCGAGGCGCGCGGGCCCGGGCTGTTCATGGTCGACAAGGGCGCGAAGGCGTGGACCGTGCGCCAGATCGTCCACGACCCCGAGGGTGACCACGACTGGCAGATGCTGGCCGAGGTGCCGCTGGAGGCCTCCGACCTGGCAGGGTCGGCGGTCGTCCGGACGCTCGCGTTCGAGCGCCTGGACTGAGCGAGCCGGATCGTCCCCGAGTCGTGGTGACACGCCCAACGTTGAGCGTGTCACGGGGACTTCTGGGCGATCTGTCTCAGCGGCGGGCGGCGAGGAGCTCGGCGGCGATGTCCGAGGCGGGGTCGTCCCCATCGGCGGCCAGCGCACGGAGCACGAGGTCCACCTCCGGGGCGGTCGCGGCGATCACGGCCTCGCGCGCGGGGGTGTCGGCCCCTCGCTGGGCGATGCCGTACTGCGTCGGGTCGGCCAGGCGGACCAGCACCTCGGCCGCGTGCTCACTGGCGGCCGGCGTGCCTCCGCCGAGCGCCTCCACGAGGGCGCAGACCCCGTCGGGCCCGAACTGCAGCAGCGCGCGCGTCAGCCCCAGTCGTCGGTCGGCGTCCCCCTCGCCGAGGTGGGCCAGCAGCACCGGCAGCGACTCGGGCGTCCCGATCCGCCCGAGCGCCCACCACGCCTTGGCGGCGACCACGCGGTCGGGGTCGGCGGCGTGCGGGATGATCGCGGGCACCGTGGCCGGGTCGCCGATCTTGCTCAGCGTGTGCAGGATCCGCTCCCGCTCGTTGAGCGGGTCGTCGAGGGACGCGACGAGCGCTGGCACTGCTGCGGTGCCGCGCGCAACGATCGCCCAGATCAGCGTCTCGCGCACGTAGTCGTCCGGCTCACCGATCATGATCGACACAAGCCGGTCGATCACCGGGGTCGGGTCGGCGGTGCCCAGTGCGATGGCCGCCTCCTGGCGTACGCGGGGGTCGTCGTCGGTGGCGCCGCGCAGCAGCGGCTCGAGATCGGTCATGGCTCCACCGTAGGGGAGCGCCCCAACCCGGGCACGCGCATTTCAGTGGCCCCGGATCGTCCGCGGGGTCGCGTCCTCCGTCCCCGGGGCGACGACCACGAACTGGCCCATCATGCCCGCGTCCTCGTGGCGCAGGATGTGGCAGTGGACCATGTAGGGATGGTGCGGGTCGGTGTGGCGGCCGAACGCCACCGCCAGCCGGGCCCGTGACCGCGGCGGCAGGTGCACGGTGTCCTTCCAGCCCGACTCCTCGGGGGCCGGGGCGTGACCGTCGACCTCCATGATCGAGAACGCGACGCCGTGGACGTGGAAGTTGTGCGCATACACGGTGTTGGTCAGCTCCCACACCTCGACCGCGCCGGCGGGCACGACCTCGTCGATGCGCGACATGTCCATCGAGCGGCCGTTGATCTCGTCGTGCCCCTGGAGCGTGAAGGTGCGTGCGCGGGCGCCCGGCGGTGGGACGATCGCCGCCGCGGTGCCCAGGGCCTGCGGGGGAGCGGGGGACGTGGCGAGCTGCGCGGCGGCGCGTACCTCCAGCACGGTCAGGTCGCCCGCGTCGATCCGTTCCCGGCCGGTTGCGGTGACCAGGCGTACGCGCTCGCCGGGCGAGAACCGGACGACGACCTCCACCCGCTCTCCCGGACCCACCGCGACCCGGGTGACGTCGACCGGGGAGGGCAGCAGCCCGAGGTCGCCCGCGACCACGGCGAAGGGGCGCCCGTCGGCGAAGCCCAGGTGGTAGCGCCGGGCGTTGGATCCGTTCAGCACCCGGAACCGCACATGCTCGGTCGTCACCTCGACCCACGCCCCCGCGACGCCGTTGACGCACACCTCGTCGCCGAGCTGGCCGAAGTTCGGCTCGGTGTCGAACGTCGGCCGTCCGTCGGCGTCGAAGGTGCGGTCCTGGATCACGAGCGGCAGGTCGTCGACGCCGTAGGTCTGCGGCAGGGCGGCGTCGCGGCCGTCGTCGACGAGTAGCAGCCCGGCCAGCCCGCGGTGGACGTGTGCGGCGGTCTTCCCGTGGGTGTGGGGGTGGTACCAGCAGGTGGCGCCCGGCTGTTCGATCGGCAGCTCCGGGCGCCACGTCTCGCCGGGGTCGATGGGCTGGTGCGGGCCGCCGTCGACCGCGGCCGGCACGTGCAGGCCGTGCCAGTGCAGCGTCGTGGTCTCCGGCAGCGTGTTGTGGACGTGGGCGGTGACGGTCTCACCCCGGCGTACGCGGATGCTCGGTCCGAGCACCGGTCCGTTGACGCCCCAGGCCTCGACCGGTTTTCCGGGGACGTACGCGTGCCGGCCGACCTGCAGCGTGAGGTCGATCCGCCCGTCGGTCGGGCGGAGCTCGGGTGGGATCGGGAGCCGCGTCCGTGGTTCCCAGGGGGCGGGGCGTGGCCTGGGGGTCGAGGCACAGGCGACGAGTGGCGCTACCGCCGCTGCGGCGAGGAGGGTGCGGCGGCGCATGTCAGGCCTTCCGGCGCAGCACGACGACGGCGCCCGCGGCGACGAGGCCGACGGCGAACGGGAGCGGGTCGAGGCCGCGTCCCTGGTCGCCGAGGATGCCGGTGACGACGACGCCAGCGACGAGGGCGAGGGCGGCGAGGAGCGCGGTGATCAGGTGGGGATGCATGACCTTCCTTTCGTTTGGTAATCATTCCGAATGGAACGATATCCGCGCGGTATCATTCTGTCGTGGTCGAGAGCGCAGGATCAGGGAACGATCCGGGGACGCCCCCGCTCGGCTGGCTGCTCGCCGGGGCGGGGCAGCGGGCTGCCGCGGGTTTCCGCGACGCGCTGCCCGATGGCGTGCACCCGCGTCAGTACGCCGTGCTCCGGCTCCTGCGCGAGGCCGGGGACGACGGGCTGAGCCAGCGGGCGATCGCCGACCGCACCTCCATCCCGCCCAGCCGGCTCGTGGCCCTGCTCGACGACCTGGAGGAGCGCGGCTGGCTCGAGCGACGCCCGTCCCCGACCGACCGCCGAGTCCACTCCGTCTGCCTCACCGCGGCCGGCCACACCTCCGTACGCGACCTCGATCGCATCGCGCAGGCGTACGAGGCCGAGCTCACCGCGCCGCTGACCGCGGCCGAGCGTCATCGGCTCGCCACGCTGCTGGCGAAGTTCGGCGGGGACCGACTGCAGATCTGGTGATCAGCGGCGGAACCCGCCCTCGGTGCTCAGCACCTGGCCGACCATCCAGCGGCCCTCGTCGGAGACCAGCCAGGCGATGAGGCGCGCCGGGTCGTCCGGCTCGCCGAATCGGCCGGTGGGGCAGTGGGCGAGGATGTCGTCGAGGCGGTCCTCGCGGTCGCTGCTGCCCACGTCGAGGTAGCCGGTGTTGACCGGCCCTGGGTTCACGGTGTTCATGACGATGCCGCGGTCGATGAGCCAGTCGGCGACCGACGGCGTCAACCCGGCCAGCGCGGCCTTCGAGGCGGCGTACGCGATCTCGTCGCGCATGGGGCCGACGACCTGGCCGGACGTCATCCAAATGACCCGGCCGCCGTTGCGGCCGTCGTGCTGGACGGCGAACGCCTTCGTGGCGAGGACGGTCGAGCGTGCGTTGACGGCCCAGTGGGCGTCGAGCATGTCGGCGTCGATGGCCTCGAGGGTGCCGTCGCCGCCGGAGCGGGCGTGGTTGCAGACGAGGATGTCGAGGTGGCCCATGGCCTCGTGGGCCCGGGCGATGAGCTCCTCGCCGGCCCCGGGCGCGGACAGGTCGAGCGACGTGTCGACGACCTTCCGGCCATCGGCGCTGAGCTCGACCCCGTGGAGGACCGACTCGAGGTCGTCCCCGCCCCACGGCTGATCCTCGTCGTGGGGCGCCCAGTGCTGGATGAACACGTCGGCGCCCATCTCCGCGAGGCGCTCGGCGACGGCGTACCCGATACCGCGGCGGCGGCTCACCCCGGTGACGACGGCGGTGCGCCCGATCAGGGGCAGGTTCGGCTGGACCCACACGTGGTCGCAGGAGGTGCACACGTGCGTGGGCATGTCGCGCGTCACCACGCATCCGCCGAGGAAGACGTCGCCGGATTCGGCGGCCCTCATGGCCTCGGCCGTGGGTAGGCCGCGGACGATCAGCACCCCGCTGGCGCGGCGGCACTCGGGGCAGACAACCTTGGGCGGCGGGAACTCGTGGGACATGGCGGACCTCCTTCGTCGCCTCCATGGTGCCGCGCGCGACCGACAATTCGCGGAGGCGGGCCGGTAGGCTCCGGACTGTGAAGGACGAGCTGCCACCGATCCCCGAGCCGCTGCCGCGGCCGGTGATCGATTCCCACTGCCACCTCGACACCGCCCACGAGGTGGCGCGGCACGACCCAGCCGAGGCGATCGCCCAGGCGGCGAGCGTCAACATCACCCGCATCGTCCAGATCGGCTGCGACGTCGAGGGCTCCCGGTGGGCGGTCCACGCCGCGAACCGCTTCGACGAGGTCGTGGCCTCAGTCGCGATCCACCCGAACGACGCCGCCCGCCTCGGCCCCGGCCTGCAGGCGGCCCTCGATGTCGTCGCCGACCTCGCGGCCAACGGGGGAGAGCGCGTACGCGGCGTGGGCGAGACCGGCCTGGACTACTTCCGCACCAAGGACGCCGACGCCCAGCAGGTCCAGAAGGAGTCGTTCGCCTTCCACATCGGGCTCGCTAAGGCGCACGACAAGACCCTGGTCATCCACGACCGCGACGCGCACGCCGACATCCTCGACGTGCTCGACGCCGAGGGCGTCCCCGACCGCATGGTCATGCACTGCTTCTCCGGCGACGCGACGTTCGCGAAGGAGTGCCTCGACCGCGGTGCCTGGCTGAGCTTCCCGGGGCCGGTGACCTACAAGGCGAACAACGAGCTCCGCGAGGCGCTCTCGGTCACGCCCCGGGACAAGCTGCTCACCGAGACCGACGCTCCCTACCTGGTGCCGGTCCCGCACCGTGGCTACCCGAACGCCTCCTACCTGATCCCGCACACCGTCCGGTTCATGGCCGAGCACCGCGGCGACGACCTCGCCGAGCTCTGCGACGCCCTCCACGACAACGCGTTCGCGGCGTTCGGGGGTGCGTGGTGACGGGGGAGGCTGCGGAGCGCGGGGGTTCGAGGGGGTCGTCCCCCTCACCCTTCGAGAGAGTCGTACGCCGGCGCCGCATGGTGAGGCGGTACGCCGACACCCCGGTCCCGCGCGTGACCGTCGACGCGCTGGTCGACCTCGGCGTACGCGCGCCCTCGGCCGGGTTCACGCAGGGCGTGAGCTTCCAGCCGCTGGACGGCGAGGACGTGGCGACGTTCTGGCGGCTCACCGTCGACGACGAGACGCGCTGGCTGGAGAACATGTCCACCGCACCGGTGCTGGTCATGGTCTGGGCCAGCAAGGACGCGTACCTCGACCGCTACACCGAGCCCGACAAGGGCTGGTCCGACCGCGACGAGGCGCGCTGGACCGCGCCCTACTGGTATGTCGACGCCGGCATGGCGGCCGAGAACATCCTGCTCGGCTGCGTCGACCGCGGGCTGGGCGCATGCTTCTTCGGCATCCCGCCGCAGAAGGTCGACGCCGTGCGCGAGGGCTTCGGCGTACCGTCCGATCAGCTCTCGGTCGGCGTGATCAGCCTGGGCCACCCCGATGAGCCGAAGCAGTCCGGGTCGCCGCGCCGCCGCCAGCGCGTGGCGCGCGAGGATCAGGTGCACTGGGGGCAGTGGTGAGCGGCCTTCTGGACCCGAAGGCCGTGCGCGCGTACGCCGGACAGCTCGACCTGCGCCCCACCAAGCAGCGCGGCCAGAACTTCGTGACCGACGCCAACACGGTGCGCCGGATCGTGTCGCTGGCCGATGTGCACCCCGACGACGTCGTGCTCGAGATCGGGCCGGGACTGGGCTCACTCACCCTCGGCCTCCTCGAGGTCGCCCGGCACGTGACCGTGGTCGAGATCGAGGACCGGCTCGCCGAGCAACTCCCGACGACCGTCGCCGAGCGTATGCCCGAGGCGGCCGAGAAGCTGACCGTGATCCACTCCGACGCGCTGCAGGTCGACGAACTGCCGGGGCCCGCCCCGACGACGGTGGTGGCGAACCTGCCCTACAACGTGAGCGTGCCGGTGCTGCTGCACGTGCTGGCGCGGTTCCCGAGCCTGCGTCGCGGGCTGGTCATGGTCCAGCTCGAGGTCGCTGAACGGCTCGTCGCCACGCCCGGCTCGAAGGTCTACGGTGTCCCGTCGGTGAAGCTCGCTTGGTATGCCTCCAGCCGCCGCGTCGGCACCGTGCCGCCGAGTGTGTTCTGGCCCGTCCCCAACGTCGACTCCGGCTTGGTGGAACTGGTGCGCCGCGAGCCGCCGGAGACCACGGCGACGCGTGAGCAGGTGTTCGCCGTCGTCGACGCCGCGTTCGCGCAGCGCCGCAAGATGCTGCGCGCGGCGCTGTCGGGTCTCGCCGGCGGATCGACGTCGGCGAGCACAGCCCTCGAGGCGGCGGGCATCGACCCGACGAGCCGCGGCGAGACTCTGGTGGTCGGGGACTACGCACGGATTGCGGCGGCGTTGGCGGATGCTTCCCCGGGCTGAGCCCCCGATCAGGATGGGACCCGGGTCGGATACGTTGACCGCGTGGCATCACCGATCGCTCCAGAACCGCCGCAGGTACGCGTCCGCGTCCCCGCGAAGATCAACCTGTCCCTGCTGGTGGGACCGGTCGGTGACGACGGATACCACCCGCTGACGACGGTCTTTCAGGCCGTGTCGATGTACGACGACCTCGTCGTCGAGGTCGGGGAGCCGGGAGAATTCGCGCTGACCATGACCGGGGAGGGGGCCGATCTCGTCCCCGTCGACGACACCAACCTCGCGGTGCGCGCGGCGCGGCTGGTCGAAGAACGCTTCGGTGGGGGAGAGCCCCTCGGCGTACGCATGGCGCTGCGTAAGTCGATCCCCGTCGCCGGCGGCATGGCGGGCGGCTCTGCCGACGCGGCCGCGGCGCTGCTGGCGTGCTCCGTCTTGTGGGACCTCGACGCCGAGCACGAGGAACTGCGCGAGCTCGGTGCCGAGCTGGGTGCCGACGTCCCCTTCTCGCTGCTCGGCGGGACGGCCATCGGCACGGGCCGCGGAGACAAGCTGGTGCCGGTGCTGACGCGCGGCAACCACCACTGGGTCATCGCGCTGGCCGACGGAGGGCTGTCGACGCCGCAGGTCTACCGCCGTTTCGACGAGCTCCATCCCGAGGGCTGCGACACGACCATGCCCACCGGGGTCATGGACGCGCTCGCCCACGGAGACTCGGAGGCGCTCGCGCCGCTGCTGCGCAACGACCTCGCGGAGGCGGCGGTCGACCTGATGCCCGACCTTCGGCAGACCCTCGACGCCGGGCTGGAGCTGGGCGCGCTGGGGGCGATGGTCTCCGGCTCGGGGCCGACGTGCGCGTTCCTGTGCCGCAACGAGGACGCCGCGGTCGCGCTGTCGACCGCGCTCGCCGCCGAGGGCGTCGCGAGGGCCGTACGCCGCGTCCACGGCCCGGTGCAGGGCGCCCGGCTGATCAGCTGAAACCTGCGGACAGGATCTGTCCGATTCGTCTGATGGCGTGGTGGACATGGACATCACAAGCATCGAACCGTTCCACATCGACATCCCCAGCGAGGAGGTGCGCGAGCTCCACCGACGCCTGGACGCCACACGCCTGGCCCCCGTCCCCGGCGACGACGGTTTCGCGCGCGGCATCTCCAGGGTCTGGTTGGAGGAGCTGCTCACGGCTTGGCGCGAGCGCGAGTGGGGGCCGCGGCAGGCGGCGATCAACGAGATCCCCCAGCTCATGGCCGAGGTGGACGGCGTACGCCTGCACCTCGCCCATGTCCGCGCGCCCAACCCCACGGGCGTGCCGGTGCTGCTCCTGCACGGCTGGCCGGACTCCTTCCTCCGGTTCCGCCACGTGATCGGCCCCCTCGCCGAGGCCGGACATGACGTGGTCGTGCCCTCGCTGCCCGGCTACGGCTTTTCGGGCCACTCCGCGCAGTCGCCCGCGCGGACGGCCGACCTGCTCGCCGCACTGATGGGCGCCCTGGGACACCAACGGTTCGCCGTCGGCGGTGGCGACATGGGTACGCGAGTGGCGCTGTCGCTCGGCCGAGACCACGCGGACCGGGTCGCCGGCCTGCACCTGACCGATGCGGGGTTCCCGAGCGGTGGCGAGGACGATCTCGATGCCGATGCCAAGGCGTGGGCCCAGGGGGTGCAGGCCTGGTTCATGACCGAGGGCGCGTACGCCCACCTGCAGAGCACCAAGCCGCGTACCGTCGCCCCGGCCCTCACCGACAGCCCTGCAGCGCTGGCCTCCTGGCTGACCTCCTTCGTCGCGACGGGGGCCGTCGACGGGGACGTGGACGCGGCGTTCGGCGGCCGTGACGAGCTTCTCGACAACCTGAGCGTGTACTGGTTCACGGCCACCGGCGGCTCGGCCGCCGACGCGTATGCCACCGGTGGGGCGGAGGTCGGGGAGCGCGTCGAGGTGCCCACCGCCGTCCTCAGCGCCCCGCGCGACGCACCGGCTCCGCGGTCGTGGTGCGACCGCGTCGCACACGTCGTGCGCCACCGGGTGCTCGACGAGGGCGGCCACTTCCTCGCGCTGGAGCGACCCGATGTGTACGCCGCCGACCTCCTGGATTTCCTGTCGGAGGAGTGTGCCATCGTGACTGCATGACTAACAGCCGCCCCGCCCGCGTCGGCGTACAGATCCAGCCGCAGCACGCCGACTACGCCCAGATACGTCGCGCTGTGGCGCAGGCCGAGGAGATCGGTGCCGACGTGGTGTTCAACTGGGACCACTTCTACCCGCTATACGGCGACCCCGACGGGAAACGCTTCGAGTGCTGGACGATGCTCGCCGCGTGGGCCGAGGCGACCGAGCGGGTCGAGATCGGCGCGCTGGTGACGTGCAACTCCTACCGCAACCCCCAGCTGCTGGCCGACATGGCGCGCACCGTCGACCACGTCTCGGCGCGCGAGGGCGGCGAGGGGCGGCTGATCCTGGGCATCGGCTCGGGCTGGTTCGCCAAGGACTACGAGGAGTACGACTACGACTTCGGCACCAAGGTCAGCCGCCTCGACGACCTCGACCGCGACCTGCCGCTCGTCAAGGAGCGCTGGGCGAAGCTCAACCCCGCGCCCACCCGGGCCATCCCCGTGCTCGTGGGTGGGGGCGGCGAGAAGAAGACGCTGCGCATCGTCGCCCAGCAGGCCGACATCTGGCACGGCTTCGGCGACGCCGAGACCATCGCCCACAAGCATGAGGTGCTCGACGGTTGGTGCGCCCGGGTCGGGCGCGACCCGCGGGCCATCGAGCGCTCGGCCGACGTGAGCCCGAAGCCGGGTCGGCACGGGGAGCAGGCCGCCGATCCCGCCGCCAACGCCGAGGGGCTGTACGCCGTGGGCACCCGCCTGTTCACCATCGGGGTGGGCGGCCCGGCGTACGACCTGGCGCCGGTGTGCGACCTGGTGGCGTGGCGGGACGAGAAGAACCGCTGACGGCGGTCAGCCCGCGAGCACGCTGGTCCGTTCCCTCGGGACGCGGCAGGCCCGCGTGGCCGCCCCAAGATTCTCGACATCAAGAGTCTTGGTTACGATGGGGGCATGTCCGACGACGTCGACCGCCTGCTCCGCGACTGGGCGCGGGAGCGCGCCGACCTCGACCTCCGCCCCATGGAGGTCCTGTCGCGGGTCTCGCGCCTGAGCCTGCTGCTCGACCGGGCCCGCCGCGACGCGTTCGCCGCGCACGACCTCGTCGCCTGGGAGTTCGACGTCCTGGCCGCCCTGCGCCGCGCTGGCGACCCCTATGAGCTGACCCCGAAGGCGTTGCTGCGCGAGACGCTGGTGACCTCGGGTACAATGACCAACCGCGTCGACCGCCTCGCCGAGCGTGGGCTCGTCGCACGCTTCCCCGACCCGTCCGACCGGCGCGGTGTCCGCGTACGCCTCGCCCCGCCGGGCCGCGGGGCCGTCGACGGGGCGCTCGAGGCGCTCCTGGCGCGCGAGTCCGAGCTGCTGGCCACCCTCGATGCCGACCAGCGCAGCCAGCTGTCCGCGCTGCTGCGCCGGCTCATGACGAGCTTCTCCGCCTGACGGACGCAGATGACGCGAGGCACCGGGAGGAACCCGGTGCCTCGCGTCGTCGTGGGCGTCAGTGACCTGCCATCGTCCGGTCGCTGGTCGCCCCGGCCGGCTTGGGCGCGGCCTTGAGGATCAGGGTGATGATCGCGCCGGTGAGCATCGCCCCGCCCACGAGCCACAGGCCTAGCTTCTGGTTGCCGGTCAGGTCGGCGACCCAGCCCGTGATGTAGGGGGCGAGGAAGCCCGAGAGGTTGCCGACGGAGTTGACCAGGGCGATGCCCGTGGCCGCGGCCGCGCCGGTGAGGAACGTCGTCGGCAGCGACCAGAACACCGACAGGAACGCCATGATGCAGATGGTGCAGATCGTGACCATCACCATCGCCAGGAACGGGTTGCTCATGTAGAGGGTGATCGGGATGGCGATGCCGCCGAGGATCAGCGGGCCGGCGGTGTGCCACACGCGCTCCTGCTTCTTGTCGGAGCGGCGGCCCCAGTACAGGAGCGCCAGCACACCGAATGCGAACGGGACGGCCGTGATCAGGCCCTGCTCGACGACGGTGAACTTCGTGTTGTACTGCTGAGCGAAGCCCTTGACGATCGTCGGCAGGAAGAACGACAGGGCGTACAGGCCGTAGGTGCCGGCGAAGTAGACCAGCGCCAGCGCCCACACGCGCGGCATCTTCAGAGCCTGGAAATGACCGACCTGGTAGGTCTCCTCCTTGTCGGCGTGCTCCGAGTCCAGCTGGTTCTGCAGCACGTCCTGCTCGGCCTTCGACAACCACTTGGCCGAACGGGGGTTGTCGGTCAGGTAGAACCAGCAGATGAAGCCAAGGATGATCGACGGCACGCCCTCGAGCAGGAACATGGCGCGCCAGCCGGCCAGTCCGAAGATATGGCCGTGCGTGTACTGGATGATCATCGTCGACAGCGTCGCGCCCAGGGCGCTCGACAGCGGGATGGCCGTCATGAACATGGCGGTGAAGCGGGCCCGATCCTTCTGCGGGAACCAGTAGGTCAGGTAGAGGATGATGCCGGGGAAGAAGCCCGCCTCGGCGATGCCGAGGAGGATGCGCAGACCCATGAGCCACGGGACGTTCGGGACCCACGTCATCGCCGTCGCGATGATGCCCCACGAGACCATGATGCGGGCGATCCAGCGCCGCGCACCGAACTTGTGGAGGGCCATGTTGGACGGCACCTCGAGCAGCAGGTAGCCGAGGAAGAACAGGCCGGAGGCCAGTCCGTAGGTGGCCTGGGTGAGCCCGAGCTCCTTGTTCATGCCGTTGGGGCCGGCGAACGCGATGTTGGTGCGGTCGAGGTAGTTGACGAAGTACAGGATGATCAGGAACGGCACGAGCCGCATCGCGACCTTGGAGACCGTGGGCTCGAGGAGCGCCGGTTCGGTCACCTCGTTGTTGACCGAAGAACTCATGGGGGGCCTTTCGCGGATGGGAGGGAAGAGAGGGACGGTCGGTGGTCCGGTCAGGCCGGCAGCGGCGGGTCGAAGCGCCCGTCGACGGCCGTCCAGCCGCCGTCGACGTTGATGGCCGTCCCGGTGACGAACGACGCCGCGTCGGAGGCCAGCCAACACACGGCGCCAGCGAGCTCGCCCGGCTGCGCCCAGCGCTTGAGCGCGGAGGCGTTCGCGTACGCGGCGTACCAGTCAGGTGACTGTTTGATCTGCGCTGTCAGTGGCGTCTCGACCACGCCGGGGCAGATCGCGTTGACTCGCACGCCGGAGGGGCCGAGCTCGGCGGCGGCCGTGGCGACCAGGCGCAGGACGCCCGCCTTGGCCGCGGCGTACGCGGACTGTCCGGGCTCGACGACGTGGGCGCGCATCGACGAGAAGACGGTGATGGAGCCGCGGCCGGCCTCGGCCATACGGCGGCCGAACGACTGGATCGCGAAGAACGGGCCCTTGAGGTTGAGCGCGAGCACGCGGTCGAGCTCGTCGGGTGTGTAGCCGAGGATCGACTTGCGGATGTTCGCGCCGGCCGTGACGACGAGGGCGTCGACGGGGCCGAGCTCGTCGGCCAGGGCCGCGACTGCGGCGGGGTCGGTCAGGTCGAGGCGTACGCCACGCCCGTCGGGCAACAAGGCGGCCACATCGGCCGCAACCTGCTCGTCGATGTCGGCGCAGACGACGCGCGCGCCCTGGTCGGACAGGGCGGTGGCCAGCTCGACTCCGATCCCTCCCACGCCGATGAGCACGACGGTGCGTCCGTCGAGCCGGAACATGTTCTCGTAACCCACCGTGGCCCCCTTGCCTCACGCCCATCGGCGAGATCACCGGATGTGCCGGAAACTGTGCACTCCGCGCGGGGGATGGTCAAGGGTTGGACGAGGTTGTCCGAGTGGTGGACTGGGCTCAGCCGTGCTGGGAGCGGAGCCGCGGGTCGGGCTCGAGATGGCGCAGGCCGTTCCAGGCGAGGTTCACCAGGTGGGCGGCCACGACCTCCTTCTTCGGGCGGCGGTTGTCGAGCCACCACTGACCCGTGAGCCCGACCATGCCGACGAGCATCTGGGCATACAGCGGAGCGGCCTTCGGGTCCAGACGGCGCGCCTTGAACTCGGCGACCAGGATGTCCTCGACCTGCGAGGCCACGTCGCTGAGGATCGAGGCGAACGAACCTCCGGCGGTGCCGACGTTGGAGTCGCGCACGAGGATGCGGAAGCCGGCGGTGCGGTTCTCGACGTAGTCGAGCAGCGCGATCGTCGCATGCTCGATCAGCTGGTGGGGTGAGGCGTCCTCGATCAGCAGCGACGACCGGACCGAGTCGAGCAGCGCACGGACCTCGCGGTCGACCACCACCGCGTACAGGCCCTCCTTGCCGCCGAAGTGCTCGTAGACGATCGGCTTGGACACCTCGGCGCGGGCCGCGATCTCCTCGATGGACGTGCCTTCGAGGCCCTTGTCGGCGAACAGCGTGCGGGCGATCTCGATCAGCTGCTCCCGCCGCTCCTGGCCCGTCATGCGTACGCGACGGCCGCGCCCCTGTCTGGACTCACTCACCGCCTCAGTGTTCCACAGGGGCCCACCGACTCGGCTAGTCTGGTTCAAGCCCCGGGCTCACCGGCCCGGGCGATCCCCGGTTGGTCTGTCGGCAGGGCCCGCCTGACTTTGAATCAGGATTTAGCGACGTGCGTTCGACTCGCACCCGGGGAGCTCGTTGTTCCGCTCACGCGCGCGCCGGGGTCCGGCGTCTTCCTCGCAGTCGTCGAGCCCCGCGGCGGCCCTCCCTCTTCTCGGGTGGGTCACCGCGATGCTCCTCCTTGGTGCTCGTCCTGACGCCGGGGCGCGCTTGTCGACGCATGCGGGGGGAGTCCGTTCCCTGTGTGGTCGCCTTGGCGCTCCCTGCCGGGTCGGGCGACGGTCTCACTCCTCCGGGGAGTGCATCCGTGCCATGCCCGGCGCGCCGAGGTTGGCGTAGTGCTGGAGCTTGGTCAGCTTGTGCTCGGAGATGACCTCGCGGATCGTGCCGGACTTCGAGCGCATCACCAGCGAGTGGGTCGTCGCGTCGCCGCCGTGGTAGCGGACGCCGCGCAGCAGCTCGCCGTCGGTGATGCCCGTCGCGGCGAAGAAGCACTCGTCGCCGGTGACCAGGTCATCGGTCGAAAGCACGCGTTCGAGGTCGTGGCCGGCGTCGAGGGCCTTCTGGCGCTCGGCGTCGTCCTGGGGCCACAGCTGGCCCTGGATCACACCCCCGAGGCACTTGATCGCGCAGGCGGTGATGATGCCCTCCGGCGTTCCGCCGATGCCCAGCAGCATGTCGATCCCGGTGTTCGGGCGGGCGGCCATGATGGCGCCGGCCACGTCGCCGTCGGAGATGAAGCGGATGCGGGCGCCGGCCTCGCGGACCTCCTGCGCCAGCTTCTCGTGGCGGGGGCGGTCGAGCATGACCACGGTGACGTCTTCGACGCCCTCGTTCTTGGCCTTCGCCACGGCGCGGACGTTCTCGGCGACGGGCTTGCGGATGTCGACGACATCGGCGGACTCGGGGCCGACGACCAGCTTGTTCATGTAGAACACGGCACTCGGGTCGTACATCGTGCCGCGCGCCGACACCGCCAGCACGGCCACGGCGTTCGGCTGGCCCTTGGCCGTCAGTGTCGTGCCGTCGATCGGATCGACCGCCACATCGCACTCGGGGCCCGAACCGTCACCGACCTCCTCACCGTTGTAAAGCATCGGGGCGTTGTCCTTCTCGCCCTCACCGATGACCACGGTGCCGCGCATCTGCACCGTCGAGATCATCGTGCGCATCGCCTCCACGGCGGCGCCGTCGGCCAAGTTTTTCTCGCCGCGTCCGACCCAGCGGCCACCGGCCATGGCGGCGGCCTCGGTCACGCGTACGAGCTCGAGGGCGAGGTTGCGGTCCGGCTTCGGCATGTCGGGCATTCTGGTTCCCTTCCCCTTACGACGGCTCTGTCGCCGCGGTCCCTCGGCAGTCTAGGGGACGCCTGCCCACGCCCCGGGGCACGGCGCGACTTGCCCGCCCACTCTTCCTTCTCGACACCCGGTCGCCGCAGATCCTGTCATCGGGGGCTCCGCGGGCGTCATGAGGTAGTTTGCCGAGCAGGCCGTCCACAACACCGAGGGGTCATGTTGTCCGAGAGCATTGCTGCCGTCGTCGTCCTCGCCGCCGGAGGCGGCACCCGGATGAGGTCCCGGCGCTCGAAACTGCTGCACGAGGTCGCCGGCCGTTCGATGCTGTCGTACGCCGTCAGCGCCGCTGAGTCGGTCTCGCCGCAGCACCTGGTGGTCGTCGTCGGCCATCAGCGCGAGGAGGTCGTCGCCCACCTGCACGACATCGCACCCGAGGTCCTCACCGCTGTCCAGGAGGAGCAGCACGGGACCGGTCATGCCGTCCAGTGCGGTCTCTCCGACCTCGGCGAGCTCGAGGGCGAGGTCATCGTCACCTACGGTGACGTGCCGATGCTGAGCGGAGAGACGCTGCAGGCGCTCGTCGAGGCCCACCGCTCGCTCGGCGACCAGGTCACCGTCCTCACCGCCCGCGTCCCCGACCCGACGGGTTACGGGCGCATCGTCCGCGACGACGAGGGTCAGGTCGAGCGCATCGTCGAGCACAAGGACGCCGACGACTCCCAGCGCGCCATCGACGAGATCAACTCTGGCATCTACGTCTTCGACGCCGACGTCCTGCGCGACGGCCTCGCCCGGATCACGGCCGACAACGCTCAGGGCGAGCTCTACCTGACCGACGTCCTCGGTATCGCGCGCAGTGACGGCAAGCGCGTCGGTGCGTTCGAGACCGAGGACCTGTGGCAGACCGAGGGTGTCAACGACCGCGTCCAGCTCGCCCGCATGAACCGTGAGATGAACCGCCGCATCTGCGAGCGCTGGATGCGCGCCGGCGTGACGATCCTCGACCCCGACTCGACGTGGATCCACTCCTCGGTCGACATCGCCCAGGACGTCACGATCCTCCCCGACACGTTCCTCGAGGGCGCCACGTCGATCGCCTCGGGCGCGATCATCGGCCCCGACACCACCCTCACGGACGCCGAGATCGGCCCCGACGCCGTGGTCGAGCGGTCCAAGGTCAACCTCGCCGTCATCGGCGAGGGCGTCACCGTAGGCCCGTTCGCCTATGTGCGTCCCGGCACCAACGTCGCCAGGAAGGGCAAGATCGGCGCGTTCGTCGAGACGAAGAACGCGGTGATAGGCGAGGGCGCGAAGGTGCCCCACCTGACGTACGCGGGCGACGCCATCATCGACGCCGGCGCGAACATCGGCGCCGGCACGATCTTCGCCAACTACGACGGTGAGAAGAAGTGGAAGACCCACGTGGGCCGCAACGCCTTCGTCGGCTCCAACTCGGTGCTCGTCGCGCCGGTCGACATCGGCGACGCCGCGTTCGTCGCGGCGGGCTCCGCGGTCACCGAGAACATCGCGCCGGGTGCGCTCGCCGTGGCCCGCGGCCGCCAGCACACGTCCGAGGGATGGGTGTCGCGCAAGAAGGCGGGGAGTAAGTTCGACGAGGCGGCGCAGGCCGCCACCGCGTACGCCGCCCACGGCGACGTCGTCGCCGATCAGGAACGTCAGAAGGAGTGCCAGTGATGAGCGGTGTGAAGAAGGGCGACCAGAAGCACCTGATGCTGTTCTCGGGGCGTGCCTACCCCGAGCTCGCGAAGGAGGTGGCCGACATCCTCCAAGTCGAGCTGACCCCGACGCGGGCGGTGACCTACGCGAACTCCGAGATCTACGTGCGCTTCGAGGAGTCCGT
This sequence comes from Mariniluteicoccus endophyticus, assembly GCF_054780035.1. NCBI lineage: Bacteria > Bacillati > Actinomycetota > Actinomycetes > Propionibacteriales > Propionibacteriaceae > Mariniluteicoccus > Mariniluteicoccus endophyticus. The sequence continues at coordinate 51,939 of NZ_BAAGXC010000002.1, forward strand.
ACGCGGCGCCGACGCGTTCGTCATCCAGTCCCACCCGGCCCCGGTGAACGAGTGGCTGATGGAACAGCTGATCATGGTCGACGCCCTCAAGCGCGCGTCGGCCGAGCGCATCACCGTGGTCTCGCCGTTCTACCCCTACGGACGCCAGGACAAGAAGCACGTCGGCCGTGAGCCCATCTCGGCGCGCCTGGTCTCCGACCTCTACCTGGCCGCCGGCGCCGACCGCATCATGTCGGTCGACCTGCACGCCGCCCAGATCCAGGGATTCTTCAACGGGCCGGTCGACCACCTTTGGGGCCTGCCCGTGCTGTCGGACTACGTCAAGGAGAAGTACGGCAGCCACGATCTCGTCGTGGTCTCGCCCGATGCGGGCCGCGTGCGCCTGGCCGACCTGTGGACGGATCGTCTCGGCTGCCCGCTGGCGATCATCCACAAGCGTCGCGACCCGGACGTCGCCAACAAGTCGGCGGTCCACGAGGTCGTCGGCGACGTGAGGGGCAAGGTCTGCCTGCTGGTCGACGACATGATCGACACCGGCGGCACCATCTGCCAGGCCGCCGACGCGCTGATGGCGCGTGGCGCGGCGAAGGTCGTCGGTGCGGCCACCCACCCGGTGCTGTCCGGCCCGGCGATGGAGCGCCTCGAGGCGAGTGCGTTCGAGGAGGTCGTCGTCTGCAACACGCTGCCGATCGCGCCCGAGAACAAGATCGACAAGCTCACCGTCTTGTCCATCGCGCCGCTGCTGGCGAAGGCCGTCCACGAGGTCTTCGAGGACGGTTCGGTGACGTCGCTGTTCGACGGCCAGAGCTGAGATGCCTGCTGCCACGGGCCGTCCGGCGCCCGGGCGCCCTACGGCGTCCCCCACGCGCCGACGCACCCTGCAGGTGCTGCTCGGCGTCGTCTCGCTGGTCGTCCTGACCGTGGTCGGCACGCGCGCTCTGGCGCCCGTCGTCACCGCCCACCAGAACTCGATGGCCGAGCTGGCCGTGGGGGAGTGCGTCCAGATCGTGCCGCGTCCCGACAAGGGGCGGGGGGCCACGGGTGGGATGAACATCACCCACCAGAAGGTCGGGTGCAACACCGCGGGAGTCGTGACGTACGCCGTCGGCGCCGTCGGTGAGGGGAAGCTCGAGTGCCCCAATGGCAACTACATGGAGTACTTCGAGGTCGACGAGGCCCACAAGGAGCGGCCACGGCTGTGGACGGCGTGCCTGATGCCGAACCTCATGCAGGGTGCCTGCTACCAGCCCGACAACCTGACGAAGGCGTTCACGGTGGCTCAGTGCGGTGCGAGCGCTCTGTTCCGTGTGGAGTCCATGGCCGACGTCGACGACGTACGTCGCTGCAGCGCCACCTCCGAGCCCTTCACCTTCCCCGTCCCGGCGCGGACGTACTGCGTCAGCAGCCTGACCTGAGGGCGACCGTTTGGCGGCGGCGGCTCGTCGCCGCTACAGTGGGGCAGTCTTGGCGAGGGACCATCTGGTCCGTGATCGACTGGAACTCCTCGTCCACCGTGCCCTGTCCTGGGCATCGTCCCACCTGAGGAGTGAACATGTCTGACCAGCTCAACCTGGACGCGGAGCTCCGCGAGGAGTTCGGCAAGGGCGCTGCCCGCCGTCTGCGTCGCGCCAACCGTATCCCCGCGGTCATCTACGGCCACGGCATCGACCCGATCCACATCTCGCTGCCCGGTCACCAGACCCTGCTGGCGCTGCGCGTCGACAACGCGGTCCTGAACATCGACATCAAGGGTGGCCAGCCGCAGATGGCGCTGGCCAAGCAGGTCACGCGCGACCCGATCAAGGGCTTCATCGAGCACGTCGACCTCGTCGTCGTCCGCAAGGGCGAGAAGGTCACCGTCGACGTCGCCATCAATGTCACCGGTGAGGCCGCCCCCGAGACCGTCGTGGTCGTTGACAACAACACCGTCTCGCTCGAGGCCGAGGCCACGAACATCCCCGAGACCATCGAGGTCTCCATCGAGGGCATGCAGGCTGGCACCCAGGTGCTCGCGAAGGACCTCGACCTGCCCGCGGGCTCGTCGCTGGCCGGTGACGAGGAGCTGCTCATCGTCAACGTGACCCAGGCCGTCTCCGAGGAGGCGCTCGAGGCCGAGCTCGCCGAGGCCGAGGCCGAGGCCGGCATCGAGCGCGAGGAGTCCGACGAGGAGAAGGCCGAGGCCGAGGGGGACACCGAGGAGAAGTCCGAGGGCGACGCCGACGCCGCGGGCGACAACGAATAATCTCCTTCCATGGCGACATGGCTTGTGGTGGGGCTCGGGAATCCGGGCCCCACCTATGCGTCCCACCGCCACAACGTCGGCTTCATGGTTGTCGACGAACTCGCCCGCCGAGCGGGAGCGGGCTTCACCGCCCCGAAGGGCATGCGCGCCGACGTGTGTGAGACACGCGTGTCGGCGGCCGGCGTGGGGGCGCCAGCGGCGGACGCCCAGCGCCTGGTCCTCGTCAAGCCGCGGACCTACATGAACGAGTCGGGTCAGGCCGTCGGCAAGCTGACCGCCTTCCACAAGATCCCCGTGTCCCAGGTCGTCGCTGTCCACGACGAGCTCGACCTCGACCTGGGCATGCTGCGGTTGAAGTGCGGGGGTGGCGACAACGGCCACAACGGGCTGAAGTCGATGCGCGCCCACCTGCGCTCTGGCGACTTCTTCCGCGTACGCTTCGGCATCGGCCGTCCGCCGGGACGTCAGGCTCCTGCCGACTTCGTGCTCTCCAGCTTTCCGGCGGCCCAGCGCGTCGACCTGGAGATCGACGTGTCGCGGGCCGCGGATGCCGTGGAATCGCTCGTGGTCGAGGGTCTGTCGGCGGCGCAGAACCGGTTCAACGCCTGACCCCGGACGCGCGGGTGCGCGGAGAGGGGGTGGGTGACCTCCGCGCACCCACGCGGTCAGGGAACCATCCGGAAGAACGTCGCGCCGTCGACCAGCTGACCGTCGGCGCCTTGCAGCCGACCACCGATCCACTGCCAGTATCCGTCGGAGCCGTAGCCGAAGTTCGGGTCACCCGGGGGGATGAGGTAGAACTCCACGCGGTACGCGTATCCCCGGCCCGAGTAGATCCCGACCGAATACTCGGGGTGGATGGGCACCCGCTTGTCCGCGCCCGTCCGCCGGGGGTCGTTCGCCGGGATGCGGAACAGCACCACGTCTCCGGGGACGGCCTCCGCGGCGGAGACGGGACGGCCCTGGGCCATGATCTCCTGCACCGTGCCGGGGATCGTCAGGCCGCCAGAGGCGTACTCCTTCTGGACCTTGCCCGCGCCGTCGCCGGTCAGCAGCATCTCGATGCGCTGCGAGTGCATGGCGACGCGGTACAGCGCCATGTTGGGAACGATGCGGGTGAGCGCAGTCCAGGTCGCCGGCGTGGCGACCGGGCTGCTGCCGAGCCCGTTCGCGGCGTTGAACTTCGAGACGGCCCGTTCCATGTCCCGGTTGAATTCCCGGCTGCGGAGGGGATAGCCGTTCTCGACCAGCCAGCAGTTCAGGGCATCCACCGCGCCGCGGCGGTCAACGTCGTACCGCTGCGAGCGGGGCACCCGCGAGTCGGGCCGGACGGTCGAGTCGAGGAAGTTCACGCTGCAGTTGCCGGACAGGACGTGGTCTGCGGCGCGGGCCGGCGCGGCGCCGGTGAGGAGACCCACGGCGAGCGTGGAGCTGATCGCCGTCACAGCGGCTGCTCGGCGGAAGGATGTTTTCACGGTCACGATGCTCCTTGGGGGTGGTACCGACGGGTGTCGGATGGGGTGAGCGTATCTGCTTGACCAATCAATTAACAAGGGTCAGTCCGGGGTCGGTCGGCGGGGGATCTGACGTTGGCTGAGCGAGGTCCGCCTGCGGCCGGGTCGAAGCCCGGCCGGGCTTCGACTCGCTGCGCTCGCTCTGCCGGCGCATCCCGGGCTTCGACTCGCTGGCGCTCGCTCAGCCAGCGAGGCGGGCGCGTACGATGATGGGCGCACCCGACCGAACTGGAGACCAGCGTGGCCCGCATCCTCATCGTGACGACGAGCACTCCCGAGTACGCCGATGCCGGCTATCGCACCGGCCTGTGGCTGGGCGAGCTCACCCACTTCTGGGACGTGGCCGAGAAGGCCGGCCACACCCTCGAGATCGCCTCCATCGCCGGTGGCCGGGTGCCCCTCGACCCCGAGTCGCTGAGCGCCCCGATGCTCGCCATGGGTGGCACCGGGAAGCGCTACCGCGACCGGGACTACATGGACCTGCTGAGCGAGACGAAGTCCGTGGCCCAGGTCTCCGCGGACGCGTACGACGCGATCTACCTGACCGGCGGCCACGGCACGATGTTCGACTTCCCGAAGAGCCGCCACCTCGCGCGCCTGGTCGGCGCGTTCGCCGACCAGGACAAGGTCGTCTCGGCGGTCTGCCACGGGCCGACGGGACTGCTCAACGCCAAGCGGGCCAACGGAAAGCCGCTGCTGGCCGGCCGTCGGGTGACCGGCTTCGCCTGGCGCGAGGAGAAGGTGGCGGGACGCGCCGACGCCGTGCCGTTCAGCCTCGAGAAGATGCTGCGCCGGGGCGCCCGTCGCTACACGAAGGCGCGGGTCCCCATGGGCAAGCACGTCGTGGTCGACGGGCTCCTGATCACCGGCCAGAACCCCACCTCGGCCAAGGGTGTGGCCAAGGCGGTCGTGAAGCTGCTCAAGGACCGCTGAGCGGCTGCTCGGCGGCGTCCCCCCGCCACGGGACGGGTAGAGTGCCGGGGTGACGCTGCAGGGACTGGTCAAGCTCGCATCCACCGACCCCGTCATCGCCGAGGCCTGCGATGACGCGCGCTCACGTACCCTCAGCCAGCTCGATCTGGCGGTGACGCCACCGCTGCGCCCGGTCGTCGCCGCCGCGCTGGCCCAGGAGCGGCCCCTGCTGGTCGTCACCGCCACCTATCGCGAGGCCGAGAACGTCACCACGGCGCTCGGTGCGATCATGGGCGACGACCATGTCGCCTACTACCCGGCCTGGGAGACGCTCCCGCACGAGCGGTTGAGCCCCCGCTCCGACACCGTCGGACGCCGCCTCGCCGTGCTGCGCCGGCTGGCGGGACCCGCCGACCAGACGCCTCGTGTGGTCGTCGCCCCCGTGCGCTCGGTGCTGCAGCCCCAGGTCAAGGGGCTCGCCGACCTCACGCCGGTCCGCGTCGCGACGGGGGAGGACCACGACCTCGACGAGCTCGCCGGACGCCTGGTCGCCGCCGCCTACCACCGAGTCGACCTCGTCGAGCGGCGCGGCGAGTTCGCGGTGCGCGGCGGCATCGTCGACGTCTTCCCGCCGACGGCCGAACACCCCGTACGCATCGACTTCTTCGGCGACACCGTCGAGGAGATCCGCACGTTCACCGTCGCCGACCAGCGCTCCACCGACCAGGTCCTTCCCGAGGTCACCGCCGACCCGTGCCGCGAGCTCCTGCTCACCGACGAGGTCCGCGCCCGCGCGCTCGACCTGGCCGAGAAGCACCCCGAGCTCGCAGAGATGCTCGAGAAGATGGCCGAGGGCCACGCGGTGGAGGGCATGGAGGCGCTCGCGCCCGCGCTCGTAGACGGCATGGAGCTGCTCGTCGACGTCATGCCCGCCGACACGCTCGTCGTGGTCGCCGACCCCGAGCTCGTCCGCGGCCGCGCCGACGATCTGACCGCCGTCAGCGACGAGTTCCTGCAGGCCTCCTGGGCCGCCGCCGCGGGCGGGGGACAGGCCCCCATCGACCTCGGGGCGTCCGCATACCGCGCGCTCGACGACGTACGCGACCACGCCCTCGGCCGCGGCCAGGGCTGGTGGACGTTCAGTCCGTTCCAGGCCGCCCCCGACGAGACCCGCCTCGTCGACGGCCACGCCACCGAGTCGTGGAAGGGCGACGCCGAGGCCGCGGTCGCCGACATCAAGCAGGCCATGGCCGACGGCTGGAGCGTCGTGCTCGTGGCCGAGGGCAAGGGTCTGGTCAAGCGCATGGTCGAGCTGCTCGGCGAGCACGAGATCACGACGAAGGCCGTCCGTGCGCTGAAGGCCCCGCCGAAGAAGGGGATCGTCACGGTCGCGCTCGCCCCGCTGCCGCACGGCTTCCGCCTCGACCCGGTGAAGCTGGCCGTGTTCACCGGCGGCGACCTGTCCGGCCGAGGCCCCGCCGACAAGTCCGCTCGGCGCATGCCGACGCGTCGAAAGAACCAGGTGGACCCCCTCGAGCTCACCGCGGGCGACCCCGTCGTCCACGATCAGCACGGCGTGGGCCGCTACGTCGAGATGATCCAGCGCAGCGCCGGCGGCTCGACGCGCGAATACCTCGTCATCGAGTACGCCCCGTCCAAGCGCGGCCAGCCGGGCGACCGGCTGTTCGTGCCGATGGACCAGCTCAACCTGGTCACCCGCTACGTCGGCGGCGAGGCGCCGAGCCTCGACAAGATGGGCGGCGCCGACTGGGCGAAGCGCAAGTCGCGGGCCCGCCGTGCGGTCAAGGAGATCGCTGCCGAGCTCATCAAGCTGTACGCCGCCCGCCAGGCCTCTCGCGGCCACGCCTTCTCGGCCGACACCCCGTGGCAGTGCGAGCTCGAGGACGCCTTCGCGTACGTCGAGACTCCCGACCAGCTCGCCTGCATCGAGGAGGTCAAGCACGACATGGAGCAGGTCGTGCCGATGGATCGCCTCATCTGCGGCGACGTGGGCTACGGCAAGACCGAGATCGCCGTGCGCGCAGCGTTCAAGGCCGTCCAGGACGGCAAGCAGGTCGCCGTGCTCGTGCCCACGACGATCCTTGTGCGCCAGCACGCGGAGACGTTCGCGGGCCGCTTCGCGGGCTTCCCCGTGCGCGTCGGCCAGCTGTCGCGTTTCCAGTCCGACAAGGAGGCGAAGGCCGTACGCCAGGGCATCGCCGACGGCACGCTCGACGTGGTCGTCGGCACCCACGGCCTGCTCAGCGACCAGATCCGGTTCAAGGACCTCGGCCTGGTCATCATCGACGAGGAGCAGCGCTTCGGCGTCGAGCACAAGGAACAGCTCAAGAAGCTGCGCCTGAACGTCGACGTGCTCGCCATGTCGGCCACGCCGATCCCGCGCACCCTCGAGATGGCCGTGACCGGCATCCGTGAGATGTCGACCATCACCACCCCGCCGGAGGAGCGCCACCCCGTCCTGACGTTCGTCGGCCCCTACGACCGCGGCCAGATCGCAGCGGCGATCCGAAGGGAGCTGCTGCGCGAGGGTCAGGTCTTCTACATCCACAACCGCGTCCAGTCGATCGAGCGCACCGCGCAGGTCCTCGCCGAGCTCGTCCCCGAGGCACGCGTCGTGACCGCCCACGGACAGATGGGGGAGAAGCGGCTCGACCAGGTCATGCAGGACTTCGTCGATCGCCGCTACGACGTGCTGGTGTGCACCACCATCGTCGAGGCCGGGCTCGACATCTCCACGGCGAACACGCTCATCATCGAGCGGGCCGACATGTTCGGGCTGTCCCAGCTCCACCAGCTGCGCGGCCGCGTGGGACGCTCCCGCGAGCGCGGGTACGCGTACTTCCTCTACCCGCCGGACAAGCCGCTGACCGAGACCGCCCACGACCGGCTGTCGACGATGGCGGCCAACACCGAGCTCGGGGCGGGCATGCAGATCGCGATGAAGGACCTCGAGATCCGCGGTGCCGGCAACCTGCTCGGCGGCGAGCAGTCGGGCCACATCGCCGATGTCGGCTTCGACCTCTACATCCGGCTCGTCGGCGAGGCCGTCACCGACTTCCGCTCCGACGGCACCGAATCCGAGGCCGTCCCCGAGATGCGCATCGAGATCCCCGTCGAGGCCCACCTGCCCGACGACTACGTCGGCTCCGAGCGCCTGCGCCTGGAGATGTACAAGCGCCTGGCCGAGGTCGCCTGCGACGAAGACGTCGAGGCCGTGCGCGCCGAGCTGCTCGACCGATACGGCGAGCTCCCGCCGCCGGTGGAGACGCTGCTGGAGGTCGCACGCTTCCGCACGATGTGCCGTGCGGCCGGGCTGACCGAGGTCGTCGCCCAGGGCTCGAACATCCGCTTCGGCCCCCACGACCTGCCCGACTCGCGTGCCGCTCGCCTCGCCAGGCTCCACCCGCGCGCCGTCGTCAAGCCGCAGTGGATCCTGGTCCCGCGCCCGAGGGCCGCGACGATCGGCGGCCCGGCGCCGGTCGACCGCGAGCTCCTGCAGTGGTGCGAACAGGTCGTGAAGGACATCTTCCTGCCCTAGGGGCACGACTGCTCTAGGATGGGCGCGGATCACGGCGCGGACGCGTCGCGCGATGCGACTTCTGGAGGAGAACGAGATGAAGCTGGGCCGGTTCGTGGCGATGGGTGCGGCAGGCGCCCTGGTGCTGTCGCTGAGCGCGTGCAACTCGCCGAGCACGGCGGCGGTCGTCGACGGTCAGCGCATCTCCACCAGCGAGGTCACGGAGGCCACCGACGGCTTCAACCGAGCCACCGAGCGTGTCGCCGCCAAGCAGGGTCGCCGCGCCACCGCCGCGCCCGAGGCGGCTGTCCTGAACCTGATGATGCGCGCGAAGGCCGCCGAGTCGCTGGCCGGACCCGACGCCGCCGCCCTTCGCGGTCATGCCGACCTCCTCCTGAACGATCCCGACTGGGCCAACCCCGAATACGTCAACGACCCGGCGGCCCGCCCCTTCGTGAGGGCCATCGCCATCGCCGAGACCCAGGCCCAGGCCATGGGCGAGGAACAGTTCGAGGCCGCGCTCCAGCGGGTGAAGACGCAGGTGAATCCCCGCTACGGCCTCGCCGACATGAAGGCCCTCAGCCGCGACGCGACGACCGGAGAGCCGCTCACCCGGTCGTCGTCGCTGTCGAACGCCAGCTGACGCCACCCGACGAGATGGCGGATCACGCGGAGCTGGTGCGGTTCGTCGGCGTGATGCATCGCCTGCGCCGCGAATGCCCTTGGGACGCCGAGCAAACCCACCGCTCGCTGCTGCACTACCTGGTCGAGGAGGCCTGCGAGGTCGTCGACGCAGTGGAGTCAGGGTCCGACAACGACCTGCGCGAGGAGCTCGGTGACCTGCTCCTCCAGGTCGTGTTCCACGCGGCGATCGCCGAGCAGGAGGACCGCTTCACCATCGACGACGTCGCCCACGGCATCAGCGAGAAGCTCATCGCCCGCCACCCGTACGTGTTCGCCGACGGCGACGTGCCCGACGACCTCGACGCGACGTGGGAGGAACGCAAGCGCGCCGAGAAGGGGCGTACGTCGTCGCTGGACGGGATCCCCGTCCGCCTGTCCGCCCTCGCCCGTGCCAACAAGGTCATCTCTCGGGCGCGCTCCCACAAGGTGCCCGTCGACCTCCCCGACGATCCCGTGACGGCCGACGAGGTGGGGCGTACGGCGCTCGATCTCGTCGCCCGCGCGCAGGCCTCCGGCGTCGACCCGGAACAGGCCGTGCGCGACGCCCTGCGCGCGCTCGAGGACGACGTACGCGCCGCCGAGAGCAGCTAGTCGCGCCCCCCACCAGCCGCGCGGAGGCCGCGCACTAGGGTGGTGACCGAGGGCAGCCCGTGGGGCTCGTCCCACCGGAAATCCACACGAAAGGCTTCCATCGTGGCAACCATCGCTTTCATCGACGCACGTGAGATCCTCGACTCGCGCGGCAACCCGACCGTCGAGGTGCAGGTCGTCCTGGACGACGGCTCCGAGGGCCGCGCCGCAGTCCCGTCGGGTGCCTCGACCGGTGCCTTCGAGGCCGTCGAGCTCCGTGACGGCGGCGAGCGCTACGGCGGCAAGGGCGTGCTGAAGGCCGTCGAGAACGTCACCGAGCAGATCCAGCCCGAGCTCCTGGGCTTCGAGGCCTCCGAACAGCGCCTCATCGACGACGCGATGCTCCAACTCGACGAGACTGACAACAAGGGCAAGCTCGGCGCGAACGCCATTCTCGGCGTGTCGCTCGCCGTCGCCCACGCCGCCGCCGAGTCGGCCGGCCTGAACCTCTACCGCTACGTGGGTGGCCCGAACGCCCACGTGCTGCCCGTGCCGATGATGAACATCCTCAACGGCGGCTCCCATGCCGACTCCAATGTCGACATCCAGGAGTTCATGATCGCCCCGATCGGCGCCGAGTCGTTCCGCGAGGCCCTCGAGATGGGCGCGGGTGTCTACCACGCGCTCAAGAAGGTCCTCAAGGACAAGGGCCTGTCCACCGGCCTCGGCGATGAGGGTGGCTTTGCTCCCAACCTCGAGTCGAACCGTGCTGCGCTCGACCTCATCATGGAGGCCATCAAGGCCGCCGGCTACACCCCGGGCGACCAGATCGCGCTCGCGCTCGACGTCGCCGCCTCGGAGTTCTACGACGAGGGCTCGAACGGCTACAAGTTCGAGGGTGGCACCAAGTCGGCCGCCGAGATGACCGACCTGTACGCCGAGTGGGTCGACGCCTACCCGCTGGTCTCCATCGAGGACCCGCTCAACGAGGAGGACTGGGAGGGCTGGAAGACCATCACCGATCGCCTCGGTGACAAGGTCCAGCTCGTCGGCGACGACCTGTTCGTCACCAACCCCGAGCGCCTCAAGCGCGGCATCGACACCGACACCGCCAACGCGTTGCTGGTGAAGGTCAACCAGATCGGCTCGCTGACCGAGACCCTCGACGCCGTCGACATGGCCCACCGCGCAGGCTTCAAGTGCATGATGTCCCACCGCTCCGGCGAGACCGAGGACGTCACGATCGCCGACCTGGCCGTCGCCACCAACTGCGGCCAGATCAAGACCGGTGCCCCGGCTCGCTCCGACCGCGTCGCGAAGTACAACCAGCTGCTCCGCATCGAGGAGGACCTCGACGAGGCCGCCTCGTACGCCGGTGCCGCGGCCTTCCCGCGCTTCAAGAAGTGATCACACCCGCGTGCTGATCTCCTGACGTGGCCCCGGACCCCGGTCCGGGGCCACGTCTGTTTCATTGGGCGGTGTCGCGCACCCGGATCGTCGGGCCGACCCACCTAGACTGGGTCTCGATGCCCAGCACCCCGCGTACCTCCCGCCCAGGAGCCGGCCCCGGCCGTGGTAAGCCACGTCACCGGCCGGTCTCGCGTACGCCGTCCACCGCATCCGTCACCACCGATGAGCTGCTCGCCCAAGAGGTGAAGCCGCCCGCGCCCCCGCGCGGCATAGGGGTCACGCGTCGCGCGATGATCCTGCTGGCGGTCGTCGCCTTCCTGGTGATCTCGTACGCCGGCTCCCTGCGAATCTATCTCGACACCGAGCGCCAGAACGCCGAGAACACCCAGAAGATCCAGCAGTCGCAGGCCCACATCGACGAGCTCAACGCCCAGCTCGCGCGGTGGGACGACCCCGACTTCGTGAAGGCCCAGGCGCGCGAGCGACTCGGCTGGGTGATGCCCGGCGAGGTCGGCTACCGCGTCATCGGTCCCGACGGCCAGCCGATCGGGACGCGCATGGAGCCGTCCACCGCACCGAGCGCCCCCCAGCCGCCCCGCACCTGGTGGCAGCGCATGTGGGGTGCGGTGAAGACCGCCGACCAGCCCGTCCCGACACCGACCCCGGCGCCGCCCACCCCGATGGCCACGCCCTCGGAGCGCCCGCCGATCACCGACGGCACGCGCACGCCCACCCCGAAGAAGTCCCCGACGCCGACGAAGAGGGCCGGATGAGCCACGACCAGCACGAACCGCGCCGCGAGCCGGCGTACGAGCCCATGACCGCAGCCGACGAGGCGGCGATCGAGGCCCAGCTCGAGCGCGCGCCGCGCGGCGTCGCCGGCATCGCCTGGCGCTGCCCGTGCGGCAAGCCCGGCGTCGTCGCAACCGAGCCCCGCCTGCCGAACGGCACGCCGTTCCCGACGACCTACTACCTCACGTGCCCGCGCGCGACCGCCGCGTGCTCGACGCTCGAGTCCCATGGCGTCATGGCCGAGATGACCCAGCGGCTGGGCGAGGACGCCGAGCTGGCGGCGGCCTACGAGAAGGCCCACGAAGCCTATCTGGCCGACCGCGCGGCGCTCGGCGACGTGCCCGAGATCGACGGCATCTCCGCGGGCGGCATGCCCACGCGCGTGAAGTGCCTGCACGTCCTCGTCGGACACGCCCTCGCCACCGGGCCGGGGGTCAACCCCCTCGGGGACGAGGCCGTCGCGGCCATCGGCGAGTTCTGGTCGCGTCCCTGCGCCGGCCCCGAGGCCGACGCATGATCCGTGCCGCGATCGACTGCGGCACCAACACCGTGCGCCTGTTGGTCCGCGACGACGAGCGAGTGGTCGTGCGGGCCGAACGCATCGTCCGGCTCGGTCAGGGCGTGGACGCCACGCGGGTCTTCCACCCCGACGCGCTGGCCCGCACGTTCGCCGCCGTCGACGAGTACGGCGACCTGATCGCCGCCCACGGCGCCACTCTGCTGCGGTTCGCCGCGACCTCGGCCGCGCGCGACGTCCGTGACATCAGTGAGCTCGACGCTGGCGTACGCTCCCGCCTCGGCGTGGGCGTCGACGTCCTCAGCGGCGCGGAGGAGGCGCGGCTGACGTTCCTCGGCGCGCTGTCCGCGGGCCCGGTCGAGGGGCCGGTCATGGTCACCGACATCGGCGGTGGATCCACCGAGGTCGTCGTCGGTGACGCCGACGGCAACATCCGGTCCGCCCACTCGCTCGACATGGGCGCGGTACGCCTGCGCGAACGATTCCTGCCGTCCGATCCGCCCACCGCCGCCGAGGTCGCGTCGGGCCGTGAGTACGCCGACTCCCTGCTCGACGGCCTGGACGTGGACTGGGGAAGCGTCCGCACCTGGATCGGCGTGGCCGGAACGTTCACCACGCTCGCCGCGGTCGCCCTGGGCCTGCCGGCGTACGATCCGGCCGCTGTGACCGGGACGCTCGTGGACCGTGCCGCACGCGACGCCGTGCTCGACCGGTGCCTGACCCGGCCCGTCGCCGAGCTCGTCGGAGCCCTCATCCCGCCGCTGCGTGCCGAGGTGATCGCCGGCGGTGCGCTCGTCCTGGCTGCCCTCGCCGACCGGCTCGACGGCCGGGACGTGCTCGTCCGTGACGCCGACCTGCTCGACGGGCTCGTGGTGGAGCGCGATGTCCCCATGTCGCGATAGGGTGCGACTCGAATCTCAGGAGGAGGAATGATGGAGACGTGGCAGCTGGCCCTGCTGGCGTTGTTCGCAATGCTGCTCATCGTGTCGGTGTTCAACATCGTCCGTATCCTGCTGGCCATGCGCAAGCCCGTGCCGACCACGTACGCGGCCGCCCCGGCACCCGTCGCGGAGACGGAGATTGCGCCCGTCGAGGACGAGCAGCCGCTCGACGTCACCACCACCGACTCCGCTGTCTTCGCACGACCCCAGGGCGCCGAGATCGACGCCGCGGCCTTCGAGGAGGCGGAGCACGCCGCCGACGAGCCGGTCATCGAGGACTCGGACGTCCGCCCCACCCGCGCAGCCGACTGACACCGACGGCCGACGCGCCCCCGTAGCCCAACGGCAGAGGCAGGCGGCTTAAACCCGCTCCAGTATGGGTTCGAATCCCATCGGGGGCACCCAGAACGAGACCCGACGAGTGGTCAGAGGTGGTTGCCCGAGCAGGTAGGCTCTGCGACAACTGTCGACCCCGACCTTTCCCTGATCCACGGCTCAGGGGGAACATGGCCGGTGGCCCCCAGCGTTGTGGTCGATGTATCCGAGATTCCCAGGAGGAACGATGCGCAGCGCCAACCCGATCCTGTCCCGCCGAGATGCCTTCACGCCGTCCGGCGGTGGCATGCCGCAGGGCTACCCCCAGTTCCCCGGCCAGCCGGTCGATCAGGGCTTCCAGCAGCCCCCGGTCTCCCGCGAGCCCCAGATGACCATGGACGATGTCGTCACGAAGACCACGGTCTCCCTGGCGGTCGTTGTCGTCGCCGCCGCGGCCGTGTTCTTCCTCGTGCCGGTCCAGATGGTGATGCCGGTCAGCATCGTGTCCGGCCTCGTCGCCTTCGTCACGTCGCTGGTCGTGGCCCTCCGCCGCAAGGTCTCCCCGGCGGCCGTGCTGTTCTTCGCCGCGTTCGAGGGCGCCTTCGTGGGCGGCCTGTCGAAGGTCTTCGAATACCTCTACCCCGGCATCGTCGTCGCCGCGATCTTCGCGACCTTCGTCGCCGCCGCCGTGACCCTCGGGGCCTACAAGTTCCTGAACCTCCGCATGGGTGCCCGCCTCAAGAAGGTCACCATGATCGGCACCATCGCGTACGCCGTCGTCATGCTCGTCAACCTCGGCTTCGCGCTCGCGGGCGTCGACCTCGGTATCCGTGACACCGGCAGCGGCGCCAGCCTGCTGTCCATGGCCGTCAGCGCCATCGCGGTCGTGCTGTGCGTGTTGAACCTCGTGATGGACTTCGAGTACGTGGAGGAGGGCGTCCGCATGGGTGCCCCGGCCTCGCAGTCCTGGAAGGCCGCCATGGGCCTCATGGCGACCCTCGTGTGGATGTACGTCGAGCTCCTGCGCATCCTCTCGTACTTCAGGGATTGAGAGCGCACAGGCATCGGGCGTGACCTGACCACGCAGAGAGCGGACCTCCCGGCGAGCGTCGGTCAGCGCGCCCCGATGTCTGGACGAGCACCAAGGAGAAGCCCCCGAGCAGCAGACCGGCACCGTCAGTGCTGACAGCAGCTCGGGGGCTTCGACGACTGCGAGGAAGACATCGGACCCCGGCGCGCGGGCGCGAGCCGGACTAAAGATGCTTGTCCAGCAGTGAGCGCGCACCGGCGGTCCAGTGCGTACGCCGCCAGGACTCGACCGGGACCCACTGGGCGCCGGAGGTGGTGCCGCCCACGTCGTGGACGACCGGGTCGGTCGGGTCGTCGCAGACGGCGGTGTAGACCAGGCGCAGCGCGTGGAAGTCTTCGGCCTGGCCGCTGGGGGCGCGGCCGATCCAGTGGTCGGACTGGATGTCGACGAGTTCGCCCATGCGTACGTGCTGGCCCGTCTCCTCCCAGACCTCGCGCTCCACCGTGCGGACGGGCGCCTCGCCCGGGTCGACGCCGCCGCCGGGCAGCCCCCACTGGCCCGGGACGTGCGTACGCCGGGAGAACTCGGTGGCCAGGACCCCGCGCGACGAGCGGACGATGCCGTACGCGGCCACGCGCTGGCGTACCTGCGGTGACTCGCCGGGGGCGAGGCGCAGGTCGGGGTCCATGCCGCGGGGGCGGCGTACGTGCATGCGGCCGCGGGAGTGGGGTGCCCCGAGCACCGTCACGATGATCTCGTCGCCCTGGCGGGTCGCGCTGAGCGGACGGGTGAGGCTGAGGCCGTGCTGCCACACGGCGACGTGGGGATCTTCGCCGTGGCCGAGGGTGGTGGCGAACAGGGCAGCACCTCCCGGCGCCGCGACACATACGATCCTCATCAAACCATCATCTCCCGAACGGCTCTGGGATGGCGAGTCGATGAGGCGGTGTGGCTATTCTTTTGGGCAACGACCGCGCGGCGGTTTCCCCCATACACGGAGGTCCGATGCAGTACAACCAGGGCAGTCAGCTGGATTCCAGCCAGGTCTCCACCGGTGGTGGGGGCGGCGGCGGACGCATTGCCGTGGGCGGCGGCATCGGCACGATGATCATCCTGTTCATCCTGTCGCAGATCCTCGGTGTCGACCTCACCGGCCTCGCCGGCGGCAGCCAGCAGACCACCACCCAGAATCAGGGCACCACCATGGCGCAGTGCCAGACGGGCGCCGACATCGAGAAGAACCGCGAGTGCCGCTGGGTGGCGTACACGAACTCCATCCAGGGCTACTGGGGCAAGACGCTGCGCGGCTACCGCGTGACGAAGACCAACCTGTTCTCCGGCCAGATCCAGACCGCGTGCGGCACGGCGACCGCCCAGGTCGGCCCGTTCTACTGCCCGTCCGACGAGCAGGTCTATCTCGACACCTCGTTCTTCGACGAGCTCATGAAGCAGCTCGGCGCCCAGGGTGGTGACGCCGCCGAGGCGTACGTCATCGCCCACGAGTACGGTCACCACATCTCCAACCAGATGGGGGTCATGGAACAGGTCCAGCGCGCCGGCAACCAGACCGGCCCGACCTCGCCCGGCGTACGCCTGGAACTGCAGGCCGACTGCTACGCCGGTGCCTGGCTCAAGAACGCCGCGTCCGACCCCAACGGCCCCATCTCCGGCATCACTCAGGACGACATCAACCGCGCCGTCGATGCAGCCAAGGCCGTCGGCGACGACCGCATCCAGCAGCAGATGCAGGGCAGGGTCAACCCCGAGCAGTGGACCCACGGCTCGTCGCAGATGCGCAAGTACTGGCTCGCCCAGGGCTACAACTCGGGCAACCCCAACTCGTGCGACACCTTCGCCCCCGGCGCCCAGGTGGGCTGAACCCGTAGTCACCCGAGCGGGGCACCCCCGTGCGGGGTGGATGAGGCGACCCACCAGAATGCTGGTCATGCGCATCGTCGACGAAGCCACACTGTCCGCCCGCCTGACCGGGGTACCCAACGGCTCCCGCGTCGTGTCCACCGGGAACTTCGCCGCTCCCATGACCCTGCTGGGGATCGTGGACCGATCGATGGAGGCGTTCCACCTGGCGATGCTGAACGCCCAGAAGGGCATCCCCGACCGTGAGGGAATCCAGTACGAGTCGCCGTTCGTCGGGCCCGGTATGCGCCGCCACCCGCGACTGCACTACTACCCGGCCCGCCTGTCGCTGGTGCCGCGCCTGTTCGACGGCCCGCTGGCCCCTGATGTCGTCCTGCTGCATGTCTCCCCGCCGCGTGGCGGGGTGGTGTCGCTGGGTATTGAGGTCAACATCATGCCGGCGGCGATCGAGGCGTGCCGCCGCCGCGGCGGTCTGGTGATCGCGCAGATCAACCCGAAGATGCCGTTCACGCGCGGTGATGCACTCATCCCGCTGTCCGACATCGACCTCGCCATCGAGGCGGAGGAGACGCTGGCCACGCACCAGCCCGGTGCGATCGACGACGCCTCCCGAGTCATCGGCGGCGCGGTGGCCGACCACGTCGTCGACGGGGCGACGCTCCAGACGGGCATCGGTGCGGTTCCGGACGCGGTGCTGGCGTCCCTCACCGACCGCAGGGGCCTCAAGGTGTGGACCGAGATGTTCTCCGACGGCGTGCTCGAGCTGGAGCGCCGCGGCTGCATGGACACCTCGACCCCGATCACGGGTTCGTTCCTGTTCGGCACCCAGGAGCTCTACGACTGGGCGGACGACAACGACCGCGTGCGCATGCTGCGCACGGAGAAGACCAACGACCCGGCCCTCATCGCGTCGAACCTGCTCATGGTCAGCGTGAACACGGCGCTACAGGTCGACCTGTTCGTGCAGGCCAACGCCTCGCGCATCAACGACATCATCTATTCGGGCACGGGTGGCCAGACCGACTTCATCGTCGGTGCACTGCACTCGCCGGGTGGCAAGGCCATGCTCGCCCTCAAGTCGTGGCACCCCAAGGCGAACGTGTCCACCATCGTCGGCCACCTCAAGGAGGCCACGACGTCGATGCAGATGTCCCACGTCGTCACCGAGCAGGGCATCGCCGAGATCTTCGGCCGCACGCAGTCGGAGCAGGCTGCAGGCCTCATCCAGCACGCCGCCCATCCCGACGCCCGCGACCAGCTGTGGGCCGAGGGCCAGGAGATGGGCCTGGTCTGAGGTTCAGCCCCGCGCGCAGATCCGCACGATGTCGTCCTCGTACGCGGGCTGCGCGCAGGGGAAGTTCCGGCGTACGGCGTCCGCGACCTGCGGGGGCACCTTCTCGAGCGCGAACCAGTCCTTCTGGACCACCGCATACCGGGCGGTCGGGTCGTCGAGGCACGCGAGGTTCTCGGCGAAGCTGGCGGTCCCGGTCACGCCGGACAGGTTGCCGCGCTGGAGGAACGTCGGGCTGACGTAGCGGCACGCCGACGGGTTCGGCAGCTGCCACGGCGTGGTGAAGCCGAGGTGGACGACGGGCGCGTCCGGTGCCACGACGCGCGCGACACGTTCGCGCAGCGCGGACGCCTCGGCGGCCTGCGCCCGGTTCGCGGCCGACGTCACGCGCGAGTGGGCCAGCGACACCGAGTACGCCGTGCGCGGGCTCAGCGGGACGAGCAGAGGAGCCAGCAGCAGCGGAGCCACGGCGAGGGGCAGCAGGTGGCTCGAGCCGCGCCGTGCGACGGCCGTCTCGACGACGGGGAGGACGGCGGCGACGACGGTCAGGGCGATACCGATCCACCACAGGCCGTCACGCGTACGCGGTCCCGCGGCGAACACCGCGATCCCGGCGCCGGTGCCGACGAGCGCGGTTGCGAGCCACGTCCACGGGACACCCGCGATGAGGTGCAGCAGGTGGCCGCGTACGCAGCCCGAGGCGACGAGGCCGGCGGCCAGGACGGGGATGGCGGCGAGGTGGTAGAGGAAGCCCTGGTGCTGGGCGGCGAAGGGGAGCGCGAGCACGACGATCGCCGCACATCCGCCGGCAGACGACCGTACGCGGCCGCGTACGGCCAGGTCGGTCAGGACCGTGAGCGCGACCAGCGTCATCGGGGAGACCAGCACGTGGTTCGCCCAGCCCTCCGCGAGCTGCCGGGGGAGCGCCGATGTGACGGTCGGGTTCAACAGCGGCATGTCGCGCAGCCACTGCCACTCGTGGGGCGCGACGAGCAGGGTGAGGCCGATGACGCCCACCGTGGAGACCAGGGTCGTCCACGCCAACCACTGGCCGCGCATGCGGTCGATCATCCAGACGAGCGCCACGGCCACGAGGGCGGTCGTCACCGTCGTGTATTTCAGCGCCCCCACGACACCCAGCACCGCGCCCGCGGCCAGGGGGCCCGCGCGGTGCCGGTCGCCCAGGCAGGCGATGCCGAGGGCGGCGGCAGCGGCGGCGGCGGCGAACCACTCGGGCTCGGCCAGGTCCCACGTCGGCGCGAGGACCAGCGCACCGCCGACCGCCAGCGCGACGAACGCCGCACCCGTGGCGCCGAGGACGCGGCGGAGCCCGTGGCCCAGCACCGCCGCGCAACCGATGGCGAGCAGCGAGCACAGGATGCGCAGGGCGTGGTCACCGACGACGGGATCGGCGGGCGTGACGCGTGCCAGGCCATCCATGAGCAGGCGGGTCACCAGCGGGCGGTGGGCCCACACGTCCATGCCGTACGCCTCGCCGGCACGCAGGACGCCGATGCCCTGGCGTACGTCCTGATTGACCCCCACGCGCCACCATTGCCACAGAGACGCGACGACCAGTGCGACCCCGAGCGCGACCCAAGATCCGCGGGGGAATCTGAAGGTCTTTTCATTCGGGGCCGATTTCACGGAATCGAAACTAGCGCACGGTTATGGTTCGGCAATGATCAAGTATCTCGGGTCGAAGCGGGTCCTGGCGCCCGTCCTCGGGGACCTGGTCGACCGGGCCGGTGCCACGACGGCACTCGACCTGTTCACGGGCACCACGCGCGTGGCCCAGGAGTTCTGCCGCCGTGGCGCCTTCGTGTACGCCAACGACCTCGCTTCCTACTCCGAGGCGTTCGCCCGCACCTACGTCGAGCTCGACGCCGACGCCGTCGACACCGCCGAGATCGCCGACGCGATCGCGCGGCTCGAGGCGCTGCCCGACCACCGCGGCTACGTGACGCGCACGTTCTGCGAGCGGTCGCGCTACTTCCAGCCCCACAACGGCGTACGCATCGACGCGATCCGCGCCGGCATCGAGGACTGGTACGCGGGGACGTGGCTCCACCCCGTGCTGCTGACGAGCCTCGTAGAGGCCGCCGACCGCGTCGACTCGACGGTCGGGCTGCAGATGGCCTACCTGAAGCATTGGTCGCGCCGCTCTTACGGGCGGCTGTCGCTGCGCGTCCCGGAGCTGGTTCCCGGCACGGGGCGTGCGATCCGTCACGACGCGCTCGTCGCGGCCGGGTCGGTGGAAGTGGACCTGGCCTATCTCGACCCGCCGTACAACCAGCACCGCTACTTCACGAACTACCACGTGTGGGAGACGCTCGTGCGCGGCGACGAGCCCAACCACTACGGCGTGGCCTGCAAGCGTGCGGACGCGCAGGAGGCGGCGCTGAAGAGCCCGTGGAACAGCCGCGTACGCATGGCCCAGGTGTTCGCCGACACCCTGGCGACGTTGCGGGCCCGCACCGTCGTCGTGTCGTTCTCCGACGAGGGTTTCCTGCCGCTGGACTACCTGCTGGAGATCTGCGGCGAGCGCGGGCCGGTGGAGGTCCACGCCTTCGAGGGGCGGCGCTACATCGGCGCACGCCTGGGCGTCCACGGGCCGGACGGCACGAAGGTCGGCGAGGTGTCCCACCTGAAGAACACCGAGTACGTCGTGGTCTGCGGCGAGGCCGTCGAGAGGTCGGCCGGCGACCCCGCAGCCATCATGGAGGCCGAGTCAGCCTAGCCGCGGCGCATCGACCTCATCGCGGTGTCGATCTTCGCCCGGGTCTCGGCGTCGTCGTCCGGGACGAACGTGTTGACCATGGTGTAGCCGGTGCCCAGTCCGGAGTCCACCACCGCGACCATCATGTCGATCTTCTGCGACGCCCCGTGGACGCCGACGGACACGTTCGCCCGCCAGGCAGGCATGCCCCCGATGGTGGTTTGCTCGACCGCGCCGAGCGTCGGCCAGTCGTAGCCGCCGTCGGCGCCCAGGCCGTAGCGCTGGATGCACTCGTAGGCCTGCGACACCGCCAGCTTCGGGTCTGTGAACCCGTTCTTCCGGCTCATGCCGCCGATGGCGATGCCGGCGCCGAGCGAACCGTTGTTGTAGCGCTTGACGTCGCCGTAGGCAGTCATCTCGTCGAGCCAGGGGAACATCTCCGAAGAGAACGACCAGGTCCATCCGGGCACGGCGTCGTACTGGATCCCGGCGGCGGCGCGTGTCGGTGAGGTTCCACGCTGGTTCTGGCCCGCCCCGGCCGAGCAATTCAGCTGGGTCCCCGCGGGGGTGTCTGGACCCGTGCCGGCGGAGGGCCGGGGCGACGGGCGGGTGGTGGTGGTCGCCGGCGGGGGCGAGGTCGGCTCCGGGTCCTCCTTGTTGACCAGGCCGTACGCGAGGGCCACGACCAGCGGCAGGGACATGGTGAGGCCACCGACGACCCACGGCCAGGGCGAACGCCTGGTCGCCGCGCCGGCCGGGGCCGCGGAGGCCGCCGCCGGTGTGCTCGGGGGCGGCGGGGGAGTCCGCGGATCGGTGGTGGTCTGCTGGGACCATGCCTGGCCGTCCCAGTAGCGGAACGTCTGGGGATGCCCGCTCGGGTCGGGATACCAGCCGGGGAGCGCCATGTGCACCTCTCTTTTCGGTCAACGCTTGCAGACAGTAGGAGGCGTCCGGATGCCCCCGGGGTTCCCTGATCAGCGGAACAGGGCGATCCGACCCGGCATGGTCACCGCGTAGTAGCCGGGGATCTCGGGCGGCCGCTCCGCGCGCGGGATCTGGGTGGCGGCCGACACGACCCCGGCGATCGTGAACTGGGCGGGCTCCTCCGCCACGGCGCGCGCCGTGCACGGGCGGTAGTCCCAGGCTGTGGCCTTCGTCTGGCCGATCTGGATCGGGCGCGACGACGCGCAGGCCATCCAGTGGGTCTCGTCGAGCGTCGTCAGCTCGCCACCGAGCAGGTCCGCCATCTGGACGCGGTCGCCCTGCTTGAACACCCACACCTCCGACGGGACCTTCAGCACGGTCCGGTCGGGACCGGTGGCGGTCGCCACCGCCGGCAGCTTGTACGACCACTCACCGGTGCCGCCGGCGGTCGGGAGCCCGGCGTACGTCGTCTGGCCGGCCGCGGGGACGAAGGTACGCGTGTTCTTGTTGGGTCGCGTGTAGGTCAGGTCCCCGGAGCACACGACGCCGCCCGAGCCGGGGCACCAGAGGGACTTGCCGCGTGCGTCCCAGACCGACTCGCCCGTGCCGGTCTCGACGATGACCGACTCGATCTCGGAGACGGGGATGCGCAGGTCGGCGTCGGTGAGGGGTTTCTTGCGCAGCGAGATCGACACGGTGTTGGCGTCGGCGTCGTGGGAGGTCCAGCTCAGCGTCGCCGGCAGCTCGACGTCGGTGCCGAACCACGTCGACAGCGGCTTCTCCCAGCCCTCCGAGCCGGCGCGGCCCAGCACCGTCCTGCCGTCGCGGCGGGCGATGTAGACGCCGTCGCCCAGGTCGGAGACGCGGTCGAGCGGGCCCTGCTTGAGCTGGAACTTCGTGACCTTGCCGCTGACCGGGTCGATGCGTACGGGGACGCGATGGTTGCCCTCGACCTGCTCGGCGCACAGGCCGCCGACGACCTTGCACGTCGTCAGCGCCGTAAGCCCAGGGGTCTCCACCTCGCGCTGCTCGCCGGTGCGGGGGTCGGCCAGCACGAGGGTGACCTTCTGGCCCTGGGTCGGGGCGAAGAAGGCGGTCACCGCGTTGCCCTCGGGCGTCTTGACGACCACCGCGTCCAGCCGCGTCGAGGGCACGGGGGCGCCGGCCCCCGCCGGCCGTCGCCACCGCTCGGCGCCGTTGGTGAGGTCGAGCGCGACGGCCTCGAGGCGTCCGCCCTCCTTGACGTCGAGGGCGACGAGGGTGTCGTCGGTCATCGCCGTGCGGCCGGCGGGCACGATAGGCGCGGTCCACGTGGGGCTGACGTGCTTGATCATGCGGCCCAACGGGGTGTTGGCCTGGTGGTAGAGGTCGGGCAGCGGGTTGGCGACCGGCACGGTGCACGCAGACAGCATCACCGCCGACGCCACGGCGGCTGCCGCGCACGTCCCAGGCCGACCCATCACGCGCGCAACTGTAGCCCGCGTAGGATTCGGCCATGAGCATGAAGCATGCGGAAGATGTCTCGACGGCCCCGCTGGTCGCCCTTGGTCTGCTGGGTGGCTACCTCACCGCCCGCGAGTCCGGCGTACGCCCCCTCGGCGGCGTCGTGCTGGGTGCCTGCGGGGCGTACGCGGGCCGCACGTGGCTGGCCCGGCGCGGTCCCGGCGTCGCCGGCGTGCTGGGCGCGGCCTACCTGGCGGGCTTCGGGTTGTCCCATCCGCTGGCGAAGAAGATCGGTGCCTGGCCGTCGGTGCTGGCCGTGGCCACGGCCAACGCGGCGCTGTCGTACGCGCTGGTGGACCGCGACTGATCGTCGCCCTTTCGTGATCGTGGGAGGGCCCGTCATGACCGGTCCACTGCGTATTTTGGGAAGGTGACCGTCCAGCCCATCGTTCCCCTCCAGCGCCGCCCCCTCGATCTGGGGAGCTCGCTCAGCGGGTCGTTCATCCTGCTCAAGCGCAAGGCGGGCCTGTTCCTCGGCCTGGCCGCGATGCCGATGGCGCTCGGCACCATGGTGTCGATCGCCGCGCTGGTGCCGATCATCATCGGCATCACCCAGTCGATCGCCCAGCAGGAAGTCGTCTGGCCGCTCGTGCTGGGCGGGGTCGGACTGTTCGCCGTCGGCATGCTGGCGGTCAGCCTGTTCCAGATGCGCACGTACGCGATGATGAGCATCGCCACCGAGGAATACGTGTCAGGGCGCGACCCGTTCATGAGCACGCTGTGGTCCCGCTCCAAGGGCTTCGTCGTGCGCTTGCTCGCGCTCGTCCTCTGCGTGTGGCTCGCCGTGATGGTGCTCTACGGCCTTTTGGTGGCGGCGGTCCTCGGGTTCGTCGCCGCGGTGGCCCGCAACGCCCAGGACGAGTCGTCCGTCGCGGCAGCGCTCTCGATGTTGGTCCTCGCCGTCTTCGGCTTCTACGCCGCGTTGTTCGCCCTGCTGTTCCTGATGCCCAAGGTGATCTACACCGTTCCAGCGATGGCGCTCGAGGGCCTCGACGGTTTCGCCGGCGTGAAGCGGGCGTGGTCGGTGACGCGCGGGAACTACTGGCGGACGTTCGGGTGGTACCTGGCGCTCGCCGGCATCCTCTACCTGCTCAACTCGACGATCGCGATCATCGCGAACATGTTCTCGCCGCTCTACCAGCTGCAGGACGAGCAGCAGCTGCAGTCCGACCCCGAGGCCGCGCTGCGGACGGTGATGACCGCCATGGTCCCCATGCTGATCGTGGTGTCCGTGCTGTCGATCGGCCTCAGTCTGGTGTCGGTCCCCCTGCGGCAGATCTACCTCACGCTGATGTTCATGGACCAGCGCGTACGCAACGAGATGATCGTCAACGGAACGATCCCACGCCCCGGAGCCTACGGCCCGGCGTACGCCGCGTACCCCCAGCAGGTGCAGCAGGGATGGCCCCAGCAGCAGCCCCCGCAGGGATGGCCCCAGGGGGCCCCGCAGCAGGTGTGGCCCCAGCAGCCGTCCAACACCTACCAGCCGCAGCGGCAGGAACCCCCCTATGGCCAGCAGGGCTGGCCACAGGGCTGATGGATCTCGTCGTCGCCGCCGGCCCAGGCCTGCCCGGGGGACTGGTCGTGCCGGCAGGTGAGCTCGTCGAACGGTTCGCGCGGGCGTCCGGGCCCGGCGGCCAGGGCGTCAACACCACCGACAGCCGCGTCCAGCTCTCGCTCGACCTGACGACGTGCCCCGGCCTCACCGACGCCCAGCGCGCGGGCATCGTGCGGGCGCTCGGCCCGCGGCTGGTCGACGGCGTCCTCGGCGTCGACGCGACCGAGGAGCGCTCCCAGCACCGCAACCGGCGCCTCGCCCGCGAACGCATGGCCGAGCTCATCAGGGAAGCGGCCGCACCGCCACCGCCCGCGCGGCGTGCGACACGACCCACCCGGGGCTCGGTGCAGCGCCGCCTCGACGCCAAGCGCCGCCGCGCCCAGGTCAAGCGGGACCGGCGGGCCACCGGCGACTGATCGTCAGCGGTGGTCGCGGCGCCCTCGCGGGCGGAGGCGTACGCCGGGGATCTGGCCCTGCAGCGTCACCTCGCCGGTGTCGACCAGCACCGCATGCTCGTGGCGGGCTCGACGGCCAGGTCGACCGCCGCCCCGGGGTCAGCCTGAGCTCGGCGCCGAGATAGCGGGGTGGCCGTGCGGGCCGAGGACCTGGACGTCGCCCATCGTCAGGCAGGGTTGCAGACGACGCCGGTGGCGTGGACCGGGCAGTAGCCGCCCGGGTTCTTCTCCAGGTACTGCTGGTGGTAGTCCTCGGCGTAGTACCACTCACCGGCGGGGACGACCTCGGTCTGGATCTGCTCGAAGCCCTTCTCGGTCAGCGCCTGCTGGAAGGCCTCGGTGGTCGCGCGCGCCGTGTCGGCCTGAGCGTCCGAGGTGGTGAAGATCGCCGAGCGGTACTGCGTGCCACGGTCGTTGCCCTGCCGCATGTACTGCGTCGGGTCGTGGTTCTCGTAGAACACCTTCAGCAGGTCGGCGTAGGTCACCTTCGCCGGGTCGAAGACCACGCGCACGGTCTCGGTGTGGCCTGTCTGGGCCGAGCAGACCTCCTCGTACGTCGGGTTCGGCGTGTAGCCGCCCATGTAGCCCGCGGCGGTGGAGCGTACGCCGGGGACGTTCCAGAACAGCTTCTCCACGCCCCAGAAGCAGCCGGCGGCGAGGTAGGCGACCTGGTGTCCGTCCGGCACCGGGTGGATCGGGTTGCCGAGGACGGCGTGGAAGCCGGGCTCGGGCAGGACCGGGTCGGGCCGCCCGGGCAGCGCCTCGGTGGGCGAGACCATCTGCTGCTTGTAGAGGTTGAACATGTTGCCCAGTATGCCGCGCCGACCCCAACAGCCTCGGCGTGTGTCACAGTGAGCAGGTGATCGACGAGGTACGGCGCGTGCGCGACCTGCTGGTGCTGGGCGACCTGGTCGTGGCCTGCGACTCGATCGGCGGGATCGGTCCGCTGCCCGGCGACACGGTCTCCGCCGACGCGACCACCGTCGGACACTTCGCGCTGCGCGTCCCGCTGATGGAGGTGCTGTGCGCCGGCGCCGACCCGGTGGCCGTCGTCGACGCGCTGTCCCTCCCGCTGGCCGGTGCGGGCGAGGAGATCGTCGCCGAGGTGAGGCGGCTCGCGGCCGAGGCCGGGGTGCCGCCCGAGGCGGTGACCGGCTCGACCGAGGAGAACGTCCCCGTCACGGCGACGGGTATCGGGGTGACGGTCCTGGGCCGGCTTCGAGGCGCCCCGACGACGGCCCGTCCCGGTGATGCCGTCGTCTGCCTGGGACTGCCGTTGTCCGCGCCCCGCGACACCCTCCACCCGGGCCATCCGGGCCAGGTGACGGTGGCCGACGTACGCGCCGTCCTCGCCACCGGGCTCGTCCACGACGCGTTGCCCGTGGGGTCGCGGGGTGTGGCGTACGAGCTCGGCGAACTGGCCCGCACGGCTGGGCTGCGCGTCGAGCCGGTCGGGTCCGACGTGTCGCCCACCGACTCCGGTGGCCCGGCGTCCTGCGTGCTGGTGGCCTGCGCGGCCGACGACCTGGATGCCCTCCGCGCGGCGACGGTGGGCGATCCGCCCTTCGCCGTGGTCGCGCGGCTGGTGGGATGAGTCAGTTGGCGAGGCAGAGGCCGCCGAGTGCAACCCACGGGATGGCGACGTGGGCGCCGTACACCGAGATGACCGGGGCCGGCCCATGATCTTGAGGAGCGTCCACATGGTCACGGGTCGGTGATGACGCCCGGGTCAGGTCGGGTCAGTCGTCGCGGCCGCGGAACCACGAACGGAGCTTCTCGCGGTGGAGGGCCGCCACCGCCTCCAGCGGGATACCCGCGGGGCAGACCTCGACGCACTCGCCATAGCTGCCGCACGGACCAAACTCGCGGTCGACGACGTCGAGCACCTTCTTCGCCCGGCGGCTGCGCTCGCTGCGCCCCTGTGGAACAAGCCCCAGGTGGGCGAGCTTGGCGCCGGCGAACAGGTGGGCGGCGCCGTTGGGGCAGGCTGCTACGCACGCCCCGCAGCCGATGCAGGCCGCGAAATCGAGGGCCAGCTCGGCCTTCTCGTGGCTGAGCGGCATCGCGTCGGCGTCCGGTGCGGTGCCCGCGTCGACGGCGACGTGGCCGCCAGCCCGGATCACGTCGTCGAGGGCCGTCCGGTCGACCACGAGGTCGCGGACGACGGGGAACGACGCAGCACGCAGCGGCTCGATCCGGAGCCTCACCTTCCCGCCGAAGGCGCGCAGGTGCTGCCGACAGCTCGGCGTGTTCGGCACCGGCCCGTGGGGGCGCCCGTCCACGGTCACGCCGCAGGCGCCGCAGATGCCCTCGCGGCAGTCCGACTCGAACGCCACGGGCTCACCCCCGTCGGCGACGATCAGGTCGTTGAGCCGGTCGAGCAGCTCCAGCAGCGACATCTCGTCGGTCGCATCGGGGACGGTGTGGGTCTCCCAGCGACCGGGCGAGCCGGGGCCGTCCTGGCGCCAGATCTCGAGCTCGACGGCGTATGCGTTCTTCGTTGCGTTCGTGACGGCTGTCATCGGTAGTCCCTCACCTGAAGCGGTACGCGCTCGAAGTCGAGGCGCTCGGCGCGGCGTACCTCGCGGCCGTCGTGGCGCTCCCACGCCGAGACGAAGCGCCAGCGGTCGTCGTCGCGCAGCGCCTCGCCGCCCGGCGTCTGGAACTCCTCGCGGAAGTGCGCGCCGCACGACTCGGTGCGGTCGAGCGCGTCGATGCACATCAGCTCCGCCAGGTCGAGGAAGTCGGCGACACGGCCGGCCGTCTCGAGCTCCTGGTT
Organism: Mariniluteicoccus endophyticus; assembly: GCF_054780035.1. Classification (NCBI taxonomy): domain Bacteria; kingdom Bacillati; phylum Actinomycetota; class Actinomycetes; order Propionibacteriales; family Propionibacteriaceae; genus Mariniluteicoccus; species Mariniluteicoccus endophyticus. Next base: position 79,511 of record NZ_BAAGXC010000002.1, read on the forward strand.
GAGCCGGTCACCGGTGCCGGGCACGCGCAGGTCTCCCCAGAACTCGTCGCGCAGCGCGGCGACCCGGCCCAGCGCCTCGACGAGCCCGTCGGCGTCCCGCGAGACGCCGCAGCCGTCGTAGAGGATGTCGCCCAGCCGGCGGTGGAATGCCGCGGCCCGCGTACGCCCGCCCACGCCCAGCAGTCGGGAGATCTTTTCTCCCGTCTGGCCGACGGCGTCGCGCACGGGTGCGGAGCCCTCGTCGAGCAGCGGGGTGCCGAGCAGGCCAGCGAGGTAGTCGGGGACCGCGTACGGGATGGTGAACCAGCCGTCGACGCAGGCCGACAGCAGCGAGTTCGCGCCCAGCCGGTTGGCGCCGTGGTAGCCCGAGCCCGCCTCCCCGGCGACGAACAGGCCGGGGATGGTCGTCATCAGGTTGAAGTCGGCCCACAGGCCGCCCATCGAGAAGTGGGCCCCCGGCGCGATGCGCATCGGCTCGACGTACGGGTCCTCACCCGTCACGTCGTGGTACATCGAGAACAGGTTGCCGTAGCGCTCGGCGATGACCCCCTTGCCGAGGCGTCCGATGGCGTCGGCGAAGTCGAGGTAGACCGAGTTCTTGAGCGGGCCGACGCCGCGGCCGGCGACGATCTCGGTTCGGGCCGCGCGCGAGGCGATGTCGCGCGGGGTGAGGTTGCCGTACGCGGGGTAGCGCCGCTCCAGGTAGTAATCGCGCTCGGTCTCAGGGATGTCGTTCGCCCGGCGGTGGTCGTCGGCCGCCGCGGGCACCCAGATGCGCCCATCGTTGCGCAGCGACTCGCTCATCAGGGTCGTCTTCGACTGCCACGGCGAGTCGACCGGCAGGGCGGTGGGGTGGAACTGCACGAACGAAGGCGAGGCCAGCGCGGCGCCGCGCTCGTGGGCCCGCCAGATCGCCGACGCGTTGGAGTTCTTCGCGAGCGTCGAGAAGTAGTAGACCGACCCGTAGCCGCCGGTCGCGAGCACGACGGCGTGGCCGGCGTACGCCTTGACCTGGCCGGTGACGAGGTCGCGCGCGACGATGCCCTGGGCGCGGCCGTCGTGGACGATCAGGTCGAGCATCTCGTGGCGGGTGTGGAGCCGCGCGGTGCCGCGGTCGACCTGGCGCTGCAGGGCCTGCGCGCCGGCGACCTGAAGCTGCTGGCCCGTCTGGCCGCGCGTGTAGTAGGTCCGCGAGACCTGGACGCCGCCGAAAGAGCGGGTGGCGAGCGAGCCGCCGTATTCGCGGGCGAACGGCGCGCCGAGCGCGTTCATGTGGTCGATCACACCCACCGACGCGTGCGCCAGACGAAACACGTCGGCCTCGCGGGCCCGGAAGTCGCCACCCTTGACGGTGTCCTTCACGAACCGGTCGACGGAGTCGCCGTCGACCTTGCGGGCGCGGGCGGAGTTGATGCCACCCTGGGCGGCGACCGAGTGGGCACGTCGCGGCGCGTCGTGGAATGTGAACACCTCGACGTCGAAGCCCAGCTCGGCCAGCGAGGCGGCGGCGCCGGAGCCAGCCAGGCCGGTGCCCACGACGATGACGGTGAACTTACGCCGGTTCAGCGGGGAGACCAGTCGGTGGTGGAGGCGCTGGACGTCCCACGCCTCGGCGGGGTCCCCATCGGGTACGCCGGGGTCGAGGTCGGCGCCGAACGTGCGCAGGCCCTCTAGCGGGTCTGCGGGGGCGTCGACGGTGCCGGCGAAGCGACGTGCGGGCGCGGCCTGCTCGGTCATCTCAGGACCCCCAGCCAGACGGCGACCGGCAGGCTCATGTTGCCGAGCGCGACGAGGAGAGCCACGGTGTGGCCAAGGGCGATCCAGACGGTGCGGGTGCGCCGGCCCGTGACGCCGAGGTCCTGCGCCGCCGTCCACAGGCCGTGGGCCAGGTGGGTGGAGAGCACGAGCATCGTCACCAGGTAGACCCCGCCCGACCACGGCCGGGCCAAGCTTGCGACGAGGTTCTGGTACGCGTACGACGAGTCACGCGTGGCGCCGCGGAAGCCGTCCGCCGCCGCCCCCGGGGTGCCGAGGGTGAGGTCGAGGAGGTGGAAGACGAGGAATCCGAGGATGACCAGCCCCGAGACGAGCATGGTCCGGGCGGGCAGCCGCTTGGCGCCGAGCCCGCCGCGGCGGTGGCGTCCACGGAAGCGCCTGCCGCGGACGAACAGAAGGATGCCCGCGCCGACGTGGAGGACCAGACAGGTCAGCAGCACGACGCGGAGGATCCACAACAGCCCCTCGTAGGGGAGCAGGGGGTGGAACGCATGGCGCAGCCAGTGGGCGTACGCGTTGAAGTCATCGGGGCCGAAGTAGGCCTTCAGGTTGCCGACCATGTGCACGAGCACGAAGGCTGAGAAGATCGCGCCGGTCACGGCCATGGTGAGCTTGCAGGCGAACGTCGAGGGCCTCCGGGTCCGCGCCACGGTCGTCGTGCGGGCTGGTGCCCCGGCGGTTGTGGTCACGTCCTCACCTCTGGTCAGATTGTAGAACAATCCGTCTTCGTGGGAGGCGGCGGGTCACCTCTCGATGCGCCAGTCGATCGGGTCGGCGCCCTGTCGTTCGAGGAGCTCGTTGACCTGCGAGAAGGGGCGCGAACCGAAGAACCCGTTGTGGGCCGACAGTGGCGACGGGTGGGGCGACTTCACGTGAGGCATCCCGCCGAGCATCGGGATGAGCGACTGGGCGTCGCGGCCCCACAGGATCGCCACGAGGGGTCCGCGCCGCTCGACCAGTGCCTCGATCGCGCGTCGGGTGACGGCCTCCCAGCCCTTGCCGCGGTGGGACGCGGACTTCCCGGGCTGGACGGTCAGGCAGCGGTTGAGCAGCAGTACGCCCTGCTCGAACCACGGGGTGAGGTCGCCGGTGGCCGCGGGAGGGATGCCGAGGTCGGCCTCCATCTCCTTGTAGATGTTGACCAGCGACTTGGGCAGCGGACGGACGTCGCCGGCCACGGAGAACGACAGCCCTACGGGGTGGCCGGGGGTGGGGTAGGGGTCTTGGCCGACGATGAGCACGCGTACGTCGGCCAGCGGCAGGCGGAAGGCTCGCAGCACGTTATCCCCGCTGGGCAGGTAGCCGCGCCCTGCGGCGATCTCGGCGCGCAGGAACTCGCCCATCGCGCGGATCTGCGGCTCGACCGGGGCCAGCGCCTCGGCCCAGTCGGGGGCCACGAGCTCGTCGAGCGGCCTCTTCATGCGGACGCCTTCGCCGGATCGGTGGGGTCGTCGTCGTCCGACGGTACGCCACTGGGCATGCGCAGCGCGTACGCCGCCGACAGCAGCAGGATGGCTGCACCGACCGCGAACGCCACGTTCATCGACACGTGGTCGGCGAGGAACCCGGCCGCGACCGGGCCGATGATCGCGCCCAGGTCGCTCGACATGGAGAACACGGCGATCGGCGTGCCGCCGCGGCCGCGGGTGACGTCGCCGACGGCGGCGGTCGGGGCCGTGCCGAGCATGGCCGCGGCCAGGCCGAACATCGCCAGCAGGGCCATCAGCACCCAGATGTTCGGGGCGAACGGGATGCCCAGCATGGCCAAGCCGCCAATCGTGCCCGCGGCCACCATCGCCGGGCGGCGGCCGACGGTGTCGACGAACCGGCCGGCGGGGCTGAGCGCGATGGTCTGGACGACCGCGGCGACGGCGAACGAGATGCCCGTCCAGGAGGCGTCGCGGTGGAGCACCTCGACGACCAGCGTCGGAGTCAGGGAGTTGCGGATGCCGAAGGCGTTCCAACCCTGGCCGACGGCGCTGAGGCAGGCGGCCTGGAACCGGACGTCGCGGGCGGCCTCACCGATCGGCATGGATGCCCGGCCGGCGCGGTCGTCGCGGGAGACGCGACCCTGCGTACGCAGCAGGGCGAGACCCACGCATCCGGCGACCGCGAGGGTGATCGCGTAGAAGTGGAACGGCGCGGTCACCGACACCTTCGAGACCAGGCCCCCCAGCGCCGGGCCGAGCATGCCGCCGAGCAGGAACCCGCCCTGGAAGAAACCGGAGGCCCGCCCGCGCATGCGGGGCTCGACCGCCGCCATCAGGACAGCCATGGCCGACACGGTGAACATCGCCGAGCCGACGCCGCCCAGGCCGCGGAAGACCAGGAGCTGCCAGAAGGTCTGGCTGAACGCGGCCAGCGACGACGTCGCGGCGACGATGAACACGCCGATCGCGAGCGTCACCTTGCCGCCCAGCAGGTCGCCGATCCGTCCGCAGAACGGGCTGGTGACCAGGCGCATCAGCGCGAACGCCGACACGACCAGGCCGACGGAGGTGTTGTCGACCTGGAACGACTTCGCGAACACCGGCAGCACGGGGATCAGGACGCCGAAGCCGACGGCCACGCAGAACGCGATCAAGCCGAGGACGACGACGTCCCGGGGAAGCGTCGTACGCGCACGCACGAACTGCTTCACCCGGGACGTCACGACGAGCAGGTTAGCCGGTTTTCCGCCGATCAGATCCCGCGTCGACCGGTGACGAGCTCGGCGCTCGTGTCGACCATGTACGCCGTGGTCAGGTCGGCCCCCGCCGAGTGGAGCTTGTCGACGTCGACGGCCTCGAAGGAGTGCAGGCGGGGCGGCTCCATCTCGGTCAGCACCTGCCGGCTCTCGCGCTCTGCGGCGAGCACCGCGATCTCCTTGCGGAGGTCGTCGCTGAGCACGCCACCGGGCCGCGCCGCGCTCCGGGCGACCTCCGCCGCGTACTCCTCGGCACGGGCGGCCTCGGCCTGGTCCTCGGTGGTGAGCATGCGGGCCGTGTGCGTCAGGAGCCCGATGCCGCGGTCGAGGTCGCCCCCGCCGAGGTCGGCGACGGCCTTGCGCAGCAGAGGACGGTCCTCGTCCGCGGCCTCTTCGGCGAGCAGTGCGAGCTGGAGGCCGAGGATGCGCTCCCGCGTACGCGTGTGGCCGGCCGCCAAGCCGAGCTGGGGGACGATCTCGTCGGAGGAGTGCGACGACTGGCCCATGGTGTCCATGAGCTCGCGGCCGGCCTCCTCGCCTGAGCTGATGGTGTTGCGCAGCGGGACCGCCTTGATGAACAGCGTGGCCAGGGCGGCCAGCGCGGCGAGCGGAAGACCGATGACGAAGACGTTGTGCAGCGACTCGGCCAGACCCATGCGGATCGCGTCGGCCAGGGGCTTCGGCAGCTTGGCCAGCGCCGCCGGGTCGAGCACGGAGCCGGCGTTCATCTGCTGGCCGCCCCTGCCCATCTGCTGGGCCATCTCGGGCGGCAGGTGTCTGGCGATCGCGCCGGGCATGGAGGACGTCATCACCGTGCCGTAGATGGCGATGCCGACCGTCGAGCCCACGTTGCGGAAGAACTGGTTGGTGGCGGTGGCCACGCCCAGATCGGAGCGGCGGGCGTTGTTCTGGATCATCAGCGTGTACTGCTGCATGCACCCACCCAGGCCCACGCCGAGCACGGCCATGGCGAAGGTGAGCTCGGCGTTGGACGAACCGAAGTGGAGGCGCGTCAGCAGCCAGTAGCCCACACCGGTGAGGATCACGCCGGCGACGGTGAGCTCCTTGTAGCGGCCGGTCTTGCTGATGAACCAGCCCCCGATCATGCCGACGACGATCAGGCCGAGCATCAGCGGGAGCAGGATCAGTCCGGAGTTGGTGGCGTTCACGCCGAGCACGCCCTGGGCGTAGACGGGGATGTAGATGATCGCGCCGAACATCATGATGGCGATGAGGAAGCTGGCGAGGTTCGACAGCGTGAAGATCGAGCTGCGGAACAGGCGCAGCGGGATGACCGGCTCCTCGGCGCGGGTCTCCAGAAACAGGAACATCAGCAGGAAGATCGTGCCCACCGAGTACAGCGTGATGATCTGCCAGGAGCCCCACGCATAGCTGGTGCCGCCGAACGACGTGGCGAGCAGGATGCAGACGAGCGAGACCGCCATGGTCACGATGCCGGCGAAGTCGATCTTCGCCTCCCTGCGCTCGGACTCGAGGTGGAGGAAGCGGGCGATGACGAACAGGGCGATGATGCCGACGGGCAAGGAGACGAAGAACAGCCAGCGCCAGCCCCAGTGGTCGGTGATGAAGCCGCCGGCGAGCGGCCCCGCGATCGAGGTGAACCCGAAGACCGAGCCCATGATCCCCTGGTACTTGCCGCGGGCGCGCGGCGGGATGATGTCGCCGATGATCGTCTGGGACAGCGGCATGAGGGTGCCCATGCCGAGGCCCTGGACGGCGCGGCCGGCCACGAGCATCCAGAACGAGCCGGACAGGCCGCAGATGATCGAGCCGATCATGAAGACGACGAGCCCGCCCAAGTAGAAGGCCCGGCGCCCGTAGAGGTCGGACAGCTTGCCGACGATCGGCACCGAGACGGCGGACACGAGCATCGCGGCGGTCGCGAGCCAGGAGTAGTGCTCCATGCCGCCGAGCTCGGCGACGATGCGTGGCATGGCCGGGCCGACGATGGTCTGGGAGATCGACGCGACGAGCATGCCGAGCATCAGGCCGAAGAAGACGCGCCTGGAGGCGGGGGACAGTGTGAACTCGGGTTCCGCCGCTGCGGCGGTGGGGGACTGGGCGCTCATTGGTTCTTCCTGGTGTTGTTCGGCGGCGTTCCCAGCTCGTCGGCGAGGCGGCTGAGGAGGTCGGTCATGGTCAACACGTCGTCGGGCGACCAGGCGGAGAGGCGTTCGGTGATGAGGGCGCGGCGCTCATTGCGTGCCTCGGCGAGGGCGCGGGCCCCTTCGGGTGAGATGGCGAGCAGCGTGGCGCGCCGGTCGTCGAGATCAGGCGTACGCGCCACCCAGCCTGTGGTCTCGAGAGTCCGCGCGTGGCGGGAGATGGTCGAGTTGTCGAGGTCGCAGGCCACGGCGAGGTCGGTCAACCGCATCGGGCCCTGGTTCTCGAGGACGTGGAGCAGCCAGTAGCCGCCCCCGTCCATGGGGCCACGGAGAGTCCGCTTGGCGGCCCGACCGATGAGCACGAGGGCGCGCAGCAGGCGGTCGGCCTCGTCTTCAGTGGATGTTTGCATGATGCAAGCATATTGATGTTGCGTGCATCATGCAAATGATTACTGACCGGCTGGGCGGTGATGGACTGGATCTCCGTGACGGCGGGGCCACTGGAACGGCGCGAAGGCTCGGACCGCGCCCTTGGTCGCACAAATCCGGGGTAGGGGATCACCCGGACCCACCTCTGGATCTGGTAATCGCCCCTTCCAATCTGGAAGGGGCGGCCTACTATTCATTACATGAGCAACACCCCGGACATGACGCCGATCCTCGAGGACCTCGCCGCCGGCCGCATCGACGCCGCCGAGGCCAGCCGCCGCATCGAGGCGCTGAAGAGCGCCACCCATGTTTCCGACGACCCCGTACCGCCACGCGCGGCGGAGGAACCGCCGCGTCGGACGGTCCAGGACGGGCCCACCCGCTGGCGGGAGTACGCCCGCGAGACCTTCTCCCGGGTCAGGGAGCAGCACGCGGGAGACCGCCCGACTGAGCCGGCCGACACCAAGGGCTTGGAGAGCGTCTCCATCCGCGCGGTGGGGCGTCGCGTACGCGTCATCGGCGACCCGCGTGTCTCCACGGCTTCGGTGGAGGGCCAGCACGTGCTGCGCCGCACCGGTTCGGTCATGGAGATCACCTCCGAGGGCGAGGTCGGACCGTCGCTCGACGGGTTCAGCATGCTCCGGCCGCCGCGCAGCCTGGAGGACGTACGCAACCTCGGCCTGGGCAAGGAGCTCCTGGTGCGGGTCAACCCGACGCTGCTGGTCGACGTCGAGCTCACCGCGGGCTCGCTGACGACCGAGGGCGTACGCCGCCTCGGCAAGGTGCGCGTGACTGCCGGTGGCGCGAAGATCACCGACTTCGCCGAGGCTCACGACGTGCTCGTGCAGGCCGGTCAGGCCACGTTGACGGGCACCGTGACGACAGGCCGTTCGCGCGTGCGTTGCGAGTCCGGCTCGCTCGCGGTCAACCTGGGGAAGGACTCCAACGTGGCGGTGCGTGCCGAGGCCCAGCTCGGTCGAGTTGCCTGGGCCGGTCAGCACAGCGGTGCGGGCGACGAGGTCGTCATGGGCAACGGGTCGGCACGTCTGGACGTGGGGGTCGTCATGGGCCACGCCACCGTCAAGGTCGGTGAGGAGCCGGCAGCCGCCACGGCCGCCACCGACGAAGGAGAGAAGCGATGACCACCGAGACCCACCGCGCCCCGCACGACTGCCCCGTCTGCGGCGACCGTCTGTCCATCACCCGCTTGGGGTGTGGCACGTGCGGCTCCGAGATCGGGGGCGTGTTCGCGACCTGCGAGTTCTGCGCCCTAAACGCCGACGAGATGGAGACCCTGAAGGTCTTCCTCGCGTCCCGCGGCAACCTGCGCGAGGTCGAGAAGCACCTGGGGGTGTCCTACCCGACGGCGCGCCTGCGCCTGACCCAGCTGCTGATGAAGCTCGGCCTGTCGGGCGAGTCGGGGGAGGCCGTGGACGTGGGGGGTGACGAGCCCGCCGACGAGGGCATCGCCTCCTCGGCGGGATCCCCCGATCCGACCCCCAGCCGCGACGACATCCTCGCCGCCGTGGCCTCTGGCTCGATGAGCCCGGCGGAGGCCCAGCGCCTCCTCGCCCAGATCTGAGGAGAGACGCAGGACTCCTCGTCTCGCCCGCGGGCCGGCCTCGCTCGGAGAGTGGGAAGGGACAGGCGGCCTCCTGACGAGGGTCAGGTGAGCACGCGGGAATGCGCCGGTCACCGGCACGCGGGCGCGAGCCGGAAAACAAGCGAGCCGCCCCGGTGTCCGGGGCGGCTCGCCTGCATGGCGGAAATCGAGCGTCAGCCTCGGAAGGGTTCGACCTTCACGATGGTCACGGACTGGGACTTGCCGTTGGGCAGCTCGTACTCGGCCTCGTCGCCGACCTTCTTGCCGGTGATCGCGGAACCGAGCGGCGACTGCGGGGAGTAGACGTTGAGGTCATCGGCGGCGTCGTCGAGCCCGAGGACCTCGCGGGAGCCGAGGAGGAACGTGTCGGTGTCGTCCTCGTCGCCGTCGAAGGCGATGGTGACCTTGGTGCCGGGCACGACCTCGTCGGTGGACGTGGGGGCCTCGCCGACTTCGGCGCGGCGGAGCATCTGCTGGAGCTGCGCGATGCGCGCCTCCATCTTGCCCTGTTCCTCGCGGGCGGCGTGGTATCCGCCGTTCTCTCGGAGGTCGCCCTCCTCGCGCGCGGCCGCGATGCGGTCGGCGATCTCGGTACGGCCCTCGCCCTCGAGATGTGCGAGCTCCTCGGAGAGCTTGTCGTACGCCTCTTGGGTGAGCCAGACGGTGTCAGGTGTGATTTCAGCCATCCCGCGACCCTACCAGCAGACAGGACGTGAGGGGCCCCTGCTCGCCGGCTGTGCGGCGGTGCGACATCGGCCCTGGTGCGAATCATCCGCCGCCTGCCAGGCGCGCTCGAACTGCTCAGCGGTGACCTCGTGCTCGGGCTCGTGGTCCATCTGGGACAAGGAGCCGTCGACCAGTCCCGGACCGAGCTTGCCGTTCATGTCGCGGCGCCAGGACTTGGATCAGCGGCAGTGGTCGACGGACGCGGAGACGCCGCGGCGGAAGGTCTTGACGGTTACCCAGCGCTCGTCGGTCCGGCGGTCTGCGGGCCCGATCTTCACGACCGCCTCGCCAACGCGCTCGTAGTCGACGGACTGGACGTAGACGAGGCACTCGCCGGTGGAGGCCGGCGTACGGCGGTCGACCATGAGCTTGACGCGGGTCTCGCTGTTGGAGACCACCTGGAAACCGGAGACGAAGCCCTCCATGTTGGGGTTTGCCTTGCCGATGGCGAGCCACACCCAGTAGCCGAGCAGGGAGCCGATGCAGGCCACCAGAAGGGGGACGAGCCAGGGGCGGCGCCGGCGCCGGTATCGCTCGGCGACACGGCGTTCGTCCTCGGGTGTGGTCGCAGTCATCTGTTCCATCCTAGGCCGCGTCCTCGCGTGGTCGCGGGCGCGGTGATGTTATCGCGCGCAGTAGAGTGTCCGCGGCCACCCGGAGAGAGGAGCCCCATGAGCGACCTTCGCCTGCTGCACGTCCACGCCCACCCCGACGACGAGTCGAGCAAGGGCGCGGCGTCGACCGCCCGCTACGTCTCGGAGGGCGTACGCGTGATGGTGGCGACGTGCACGGGCGGTGAGCGTGGCTCGATCCTGAACCCGGCAATGGACCGGGAGGACATCGTGGCCGACCTGACGGCGGTGCGGCGTGCGGAGATGGATGCCGCGGGCGAGATCTTGGGCGTGGAGCAGGTGTGGCTCGGCTTCGTCGACTCGGGGCTGCCGGAGGGCGATCCGCTGCCGCCGCTGCCGGAGGGCTGCTTCGCGCTGCAGGACGTCGACGAGGCGGCGGGCGCGCTGGTGAAGGTGATCCGTGAGTTCCGCCCGCAGGTGATGACGACCTACGACGAGAACGGCGGCTACCCGCACCCCGATCACATCCAGTGCCACAACATCTCGATGGCGGCGATCACGGCTGCGTCCGACCCGGACGCGTGGCCGGAGCACGGTGAGCCGTGGGAGGTGTCGAAGGTCTACTACCACTCGAGCTTCAACAAGGCGCGTACGCAGGCCCTGCACGACGCGATGCTGGCGGCCGGCCACGAGTCGCCGTACGCGGAGCGTCTGGCGAACTGGGACAAGACGCCGGGCGTGCCCGCGCACCGGATGACGACCCGCGTGCCGTGCGCCGAGTTCTTCCACACGCGCAACCGGGCGCTCGTGGCGCACGCGACGCAGGTGGACCCGAACGGGGCGTGGTTCGCGGTGCCGCTCGACATCGAGCAGGAGGTCTGGCCGACGGAGGACTTCGAGCTGGTCGTCGACCGGGTGGGCGTGGTGACGCCCGAGGACGACCTGTTCGCCGGGCTTCGGTGAGGGCCTGTCAATCGGTGGAGGCCTGTCAATCGGTGAAGGTCGGACGAGAGGCGTAGGGTGCGATCATGACCATCTTCGACGTCGATCCCAAGGACGTGAACAGCGGTTGGATGCCGCTCGCGCTGACCGTGCTGCTCGGCGTCATCATCTTCCTGCTGTTCTGGAGCATGCGCAGGCAGATGAGGCGCATCGACATCCCCGAGGAAGGGGCCTCGACGGGCCGCGCCGACGACACCAGCGAGCCTTCGCAGGAGAAGCTCGACCGCTGAACGGCCCCCTTCCAGGCGCGCACGGATTCTGCCGGCCCCGCCGCGTCTGTGGAAATGCGCCTCTGGGCGTCTGTGTGGTGCATCATCTCCCGGTGACCGATTCGCTGGATCCCGCCGACCTCGAGGCTGCGCTGCGTGTGCTGCGCACCGCCCACGAGCTCCCGGAGGGCCACCCGGACCTGGTGGCGGTGCAGCGGGCGGCGCACACGTTCGACAAGTCGTTGCGGAAGGTGCGCCGGGCGCGGGCGCGCGAGGAGCGGCGTACGCCGCAGGTCGCCCACGACGAGGCGATCCTGGCCGCCACGGCGACGGGCTCACCGATGCGGATCGACGACGAGACGAAGGGCATCCCGCTGGTCTCGCAGGTGGTGGGGGCGTACGCGGGTGAGCTGATGAAGCCGCGCAACTGCTACATGTGCCACGCGTCGTACACGCTGGTGGACGCGTTCTACCACTGGCTGTGCCCGACGTGTGCGGAGCTGAGCCACCGCAAGCGGCGTCAGCGCACCGACCTCACGGGGAGGCGGGCGCTGCTTACCGGCGGCCGGGCGAAGATCGGCATGTACATCGCGCTGATGCTGCTGCGCGACGGGGCCGACCTGACGATCACGACCCGGTTCCCCCGGGACGCGGCGCGTCGGTTCGCCGAGCTGTCCGACTCGCCCGACTGGATCGACCGGCTGACGATCGTGGGCATCGACCTGCGCGACCCGGCCCAGGTCGTGGCCCTGACCGACGAGGTGGCGTCCCGGGGCCCGTTGGACATACTCATCAACAACGCCGCGCAGACGGTGCGGCGCAGCCCCGGGGCGTACGCGAACCTCGTCGCCGCCGAGGACGAGCCGCTGCCCGAGGGACGGCTGCCGCGGATGGTCACGTTCGACCGCATCTCCGAGGCTCATCCGGCGGCTCTCACCGGTGCGCTGGACCTCCAGCACCGTTCCGTGAGGGAGCGCGAGAGGGACGACTGTTCTCCGAGCGAGCGACAGCGAGACGAGGAGCGCGCCCGCTCGGCCGCGGCGATGACGTCGCTGACGCTGTCGGCGGGTCAGGCGAGCTTGGAGCGGTACGCGGCGGGCACGGCCGTGGACGCGGGGGGTCTGCTGCCGGACACGCAGCGGGTGAACTCGTGGAAGCAGAAGGTCGACGAGGTCGACCCGCTGGAGCTGCTGGAGGTCCAGCTGTGCAACTCGACGGCGCCGTTCATCCTCGTGTCGCGGCTGCGGCCGGCGATGAGGGCGGCGGTCGAGGCGGGCGCGCGGCGGGCGTACGTGGTGAACGTGTCGGCGATGGAGGGGCAGTTCGCGCGGCGCTACAAGGGGCCTGGGCATCCGCACACGAACATGGCGAAGGCCGCGCTGAACATGATGACGCGCACCAGCGCAGGGGAGATGTTCGAGTCGGACAGAATCCTCATGACGGCTGTCGACACGGGGTGGATCACCGACGAGCGGCCTCACCACGAGAAGCTCCGGATCGCCGAGGAGGGGTGGCACGCGCCGCTCGACCTGGTCGACGGTGCGGCGCGCGTGTATGACCCGATCGTGCGCGGTGAGGCGGGCGAGGACCTGTACGGCTGCTTCGTCAAGGACTTCGAGCCGGCCGACTGGTGAGCCGTTCGTTGGTGAGCGCGCCGAATGCTGGGGTGGGCGTGCTGAATCATCCATGACTTGGCCCGTGAGGGCCGACAACGGTGGTCGGAGGCCAACTTTTGGATGATTCGGCACGGTTTGGGGCATGGGCCTCGGCCAAGAGCGTGACCGCGCAGGGAGCGGACCACCCGGCGAGCGTCGGTGCGACGGGCCCCCTGTCGTAAGGAGCACGAAGGAGAAGCCCCGTCTCAGGCGGCTCAGTGACTGGTCGCGGGGGTGACGACTGCGACGACGACAGGGGACTCAGCGCGTCGCGCGAGCCGGGATTACGCGCGCAGCGTCAGGAGCGCGATCGCCGCGAAGTGGCAGGCGCAGCCGAGGACGGTGCCGAGGTGGAAGATCTCGTGAAAGCCGAACCAGCGGGGGACGGGGTTGGGGCGCTTCATGGCGTACGCGACGGCCCCGAGGGTGTAGCACAGGCCGCCGGCGACGATGAGGCCGAAGACGAGGCCGCCGCCGGTGCCGAGGAACTGGGGGAGCCAGCCGAGGGCGGCCCAGCCCATGCCGATGTAGAGGGCGACGTAGAGCCAGCGGGGCGCGCTGAGCCAGAGCACGCGGAACAGGAGTCCGCAGATTCCGACGATCCAGATGATCGTGAGGAGCAGGACGCGGGAGCGTCCGTGGAGCATGAGCAGCGACATCGGCGTGTAGGAGGCCGCGATGAACACGAAGATGTTGGCGTGGTCCATGCGTCGCAGCACGGCCAGCGCCTCGTCGCTCCAGGTGCCGCGGTGGTAGACCGCGCTGGTGCCGAACAGCATGAGGGCGCCGAGCAGGAAGACGATGTTGCCGACGCGGGCGGTCGGGGTCGGGGAGGCGGCCACCAGGACGAGGGCGCCGAGGACGATCAGTGGGGTCCATCCGGCGTGGAGCCATCCGCGGAGCAGGGGTTTCGCGGGGGTGGTCTCGGTGCTCTCCTCGAGGGCTTCCTCGACGTCGGGGTCTGCGGGACGATGGGCCTGCTGCGACATGCGAACCTCCAACCTACTGCTCCGTAACCTACGGGGCCGTAAGAAAAGGTACTCCCTGTTCGGGCCTGTGCCGAACTGCGGGCAGCAGTACTGCTCGGGGTGGGTCGACCACGGGGGTGGCTAGGCTGGCGACCATGGCCCGACCGGATCGCATCAGGGAGCTCGTGGAACGCGTGCATCCTGCTGGCCTGCTTTACTCGACGTACGAGCACCGGCTGCTCGCCGACATCGACCCCGCGCGCCTCCCGAAGCACGTGGCCGTGATGGCGGACGGCAACCGCCGGTGGGCGCGGATGAACGCACCGGGTCAGCCGCTGGTGGCCGGTTATCGAGCCGGGGCCGACAAGCTCGTCGAGTTCGTCGGCTGGTGCGACGAGGCGGGGGTCCAGGTCGTCACGCTGTGGGTGCTGTCGACCGACAACCTCAAGCGTGCCGAGGACTCCGAGCTGGTGCCCCTGCTCGCGGTGATCTGCGACATGGTCGACGAGCTGGCCGAGCAACGTGCGGTGAAGATCGTCGGTGCGCTCGACCTGCTGCCCGACGAGACGGCGGCCCGCTTGAGAGCGGCTGAGGAACGGGCGGAGGGCCGTACGGGGCTGCACGTGAACGTGGCCGTCGCATACGGCGGCCGCCACGAGCTGCGGGACGCGGTGCGCAGCCTGTTGGCTCGGGAGGCCGAGAAGGGGCGTACGCTCGCCGAGCTCGCGGAGACGGTCGAGATGGAGGACATCGCGGCCCATCTCTACACGGCTGGACAGCCGGATCCCGACCTGGTGATCCGCACGTCGGGTGAGCAGCGCATGTCGGGGTTCCTGATCTGGCAGTCGGCGCACAGCGAATTCTACTTCTGCGAGGCCCTGTGGCCCGACTTCCGCAAGGTCGACTTCGTGCGGGCGCTGCGCTCGTACGCCGCCCGCGAGCGCCGCTTCGGCAAGTAGCGAGCCCTTTCCCGGCGGGTCTGCTGGGGCACCAGTGACGAGCGGGGCGAGCGCTTCGTGAACCGCGGGGAAACTCTTCATGACCTGCACGACGCGCCGTGCGGCACGCCGACATCGGGCACCGGGCGCGCGTACCTTCGGAGCAACGGGCAGTGGGGAAGCTGCCCGCGACCCGGAGGCAATCCATTGCGTCGTCCAGCTCTCACGAGCCAGACCCGCGGGCCCGCACCAGGCCCTGACGTCCCCGAGTCCTGACCTGACAAACAGGTGGGGCCGGGTGAAGGTGACGCGCGGCTCCACAGAAGGAATCAACGTGTCCCAGACCAAGCCCCGCCGGACGCACGTGATCGATACCTCCGTGCTGCTGAGCGATCCCCACGCGATGAAGCGGTTCGCCGAGCACGAGGTCGTCCTTCCGATTGTCGTCATCTCCGAGCTCGAGGCCAAGCGCCACCACCCCGAGCTGGGATATTTCGCGCGCACGGCGCTGCGGAACCTCGACGAGATGCGCGTCACGCACGGCCGGCTCGACGCCCCGCTGCCCGTCAACGACCAAGGTGGCACCCTCCACGTCGAACTCAACCACTCCGACGAGTCGGTGCTGCCGAAGGGCTTCCGGCTGGGGGACAACGACGCCCGCATCCTCGCCGTCGCGCTGAACTTTCAGCACGAGGGCCATGAGGTCGTCCTCGTCTCGAAGGATCTGCCCATGCGCGTCAAGGCATCCTCGGTGGGTCTGCAGGCCGAGGAGTACCGGGCCGACGGGGTCGTCGAGACCGGCTTCACGGGTATGGCCGAGCTCGACGTCACGCCGCAGGACATCGACGCGCTCTACGAGCACGGCACGCTCGACCACGATGACGCCCGCGACCTCCCGATCAACACCGGCGTCGTCCTGCTGGGTGGGGGTTCGTCTGCGCTGGGCCGTGTCATGCCCGACAAGCAGGTTCGCCTCATCAAGTCCGATCGCGAGGCGTTCGGCCTGCACGGGCGCTCCGCCGAGCAGCGCGTGGCCCTCGAGCTGCTGCTCGACCAGGAGGTCGGCATCGTGTCGCTCGGCGGCCGCGCCGGCACCGGCAAGTCGGCGCTCGCCCTGTGCGCCGGACTGGAGGCCGTGCTCGAGCGCCGCCAGCACTCGAAGGTCATCGTCTTCCGCCCCATGTATGCGGTCGGCGGCCAAGAGCTCGGCTACCTGCCGGGCGGCGAGCACGAGAAGATGTCGCCGTGGGCCCAAGCCGTGTTCGACACCCTTGGCGCCGTTACGAACAAGCACGTCATCGACGAGGTGATGGACCGCGGGATGCTCGAGGTGCTCCCGCTGACCCACATCCGCGGCCGCTCGCTGCACGACGCGTTCGTCATCGTCGACGAGGCCCAGTCGCTCGAGCGGGGCGTCCTCCTCACGGTGCTGTCGCGCATGGGGCAGAACTCGCGTGTTGTGCTCACCCACGACGTCGCCCAGCGAGACAACCTGCGCGTGGGCCGGCACGACGGCGTCGTCGCGGTCGTCGAGAAGCTCAAGGGGCATCCGCTGTTCGCGCACGTCACCCTCACCCGCTCGGAGCGCTCACCCATCGCGGCGCTGGTCACCCAGATGCTCGAGGACCAGCCGAGCTGACCCCTCGAACCCGGGCGGGAGTGGATGATCCCCCTTGTCTCCGCTCCCGCTCGCTTCCCTATATAGGTCACGCGGCCAGACTCGGGGACGCAACCGCCACGGGCCGTTGACCGAAAGGCAGCATGGGCCCCTTCGACAAGATGAAGGACGCCTTCACCCCCAAGAAGGAGGCGGACGCCGCCAACGCCGTCCCCGCCGCTGAGGCCGAGGAGCGCGCCGCTACCGAGGCGCGCCTGCAGGCCGAGGAGAAAGAGGTGGCCGAGGCGCAGGAGCGCGCCGCCGCCGAGGAGCGCCTGCGCGCCGACGAGCAGGCCGTAGCCGACGCCGAGAAGGCCGCCAACGAGAAGGCGGCGGCCGAGGCCGCCGCCCAGGAGGCCGAGAACCGCCGCGTCGCCGGGGAGCAGGCCGCCGCCCGCGCCGAGGAGGAGCGCCGCAACGCCGAGGCCGAGGCCGCCCGCCACGCCGAGGAGGACCGCCGCAACGCCGAGGCTGCTGCCGCCGCCAAGCCGGCCGTGTCGACCCGCCGCGTGATCGACGTCGTCAACCACGACTCCGACCCCAACACGCGGACGGGCCAAGGCATGGACCCCGAGCTCGGCCGGCTCATGGAGGCCGCGCTGCGCAAGGCGCTGGCCGACAACGGGCTGCCGAACGCCAACAAGGACGACGGTGCGCTGGGCACGTCGTTCCTGGAGGCCTACTCGGTGTGGCAGGGCCACCTGGGCTACGACGGCGACGACACCAACGGCGTCCCCGGCCGCGCGTCGCTGGAGAAGCTCGCCGAGGCGACGGGCATGTTCCGCGTCGAGGACTGAGCCGTCACGCGAGCGGGTCCCGGCCACGGCCGGGGCCCAGCTCCTGCTTTCGTGGCCCGAACGCGAAGGTCCCCACGCTGGCAGGGCGTGGGGACCATCGGGTCGGGTCAGTGGCCGGTGTTGGCCAGTCCGCCGACGCCCGTCTTGGGATATGTGGGCGTGGGCATCGGGGCCGGGGTGGGCGCCGGGGCCGGCGGGGGCGGCACGCTCCCCGCGGGGGTCGCGGTGGGCGTCGCGGTCGGCGTGGACGTCGCGGTCGGCGTGGGCGTCGCGGTCGGCGTGGGCGTCGCGGTCGGCGTGGGCGTCGCGGTCGGGGTGGCCGTGGGCGTCGCGGTCGGCGTGGGCGTCGCGGTCGGCGTGGGCGTCGCGGTCGGCGTGGGCGTCGGGATCGCCGCGTACGCGTTGGTCGCGACCACCGGCACGACCTGCGCCTTGTCGGTGATGGTGAACTGCTGGTTCTCCCAGCGCGTGTCCAGCGTGTAGCCGGGCGCTGAGGCGTCGCGCTCGCTGACGGTGCACGTGGTGCCGACGGGGAAGACTTCCTGGGGCTGGACCGGGTCGCCGTTTGCGGTCGCGACGAGCGTGCCCTTCTGGTCGCCGCACTGGTAGTCGAAGGTGAAGTCCTTGTCGGCCTTGGCGTCGTTGCCGGTGACCTTCTTGGTGACCGAGAACGTGCCGGCCGGGAGCGTGGGCGCGACCATCGACCAGCTGAAGCCGGTGGTGGGGGCGTTCTTGGCCGCGCGCAGGTGGACCTCTAGGGAGGTGATGGGCTCGGTCGTGCGGAACACCTGGGTCATGTCATTGTTCGCCCCGCTGCTGGCCTCGATCGTGTAGACGCCGCGGTCGACCGTGACCGTGGGGGCCCCGCCGGTGCCGGAGTCGGCGTAGTAGTCCAGCCAATTGTCGGTCGACGACGAGGAGAACGTAATGCGCTCCTTCACGCCCTGGGCCACGACGTCGAGGTCGTTGGGCCCGATCACGGTCCCAGCCGGCAGGACGCCGTTCTCGAGGCCGGAGAAGTCGAGGCGCATGGTGTAGCCGCCGTCCCTCCCGACCCAGTAGTGCGCGCCGGCGAGCAGCGGGGAGAACTTGAACTCCTCGGCGCCGCGCAAGCCCGCGTGGCCGCCGTTGTAGCCCGTGGTGGAGTAGGCGACCGCGGGGGCGGTCTCGTCGGGGATGATCGAGCCGATGATGGTGCCGGCGTAGGCACGCGGCAGGATCTCGAAGGGGTTGGTCGGCGAGCCGTAGCGCTGGAGGAAGGCCCGGCCCTGCGGGTCGACGAATTTCATCTCGATGGGCCGGGTCTGGGTGCCTGCGTAACTCATTCCGTTCGGCAACTCGGCGGTCCTGCCGTCGATCGTCGTGATGACGGCGGCGGTGCCGCCGGTGCCGAACGCCGGATAGGGGTCGGAGGCCGGGTGGGTGGGGGTGAGGGGGGTGGGTGCGGCCGAGGCGGGGGAGGTGATGGCGAGGGCCGAGGCCAAGGCGACGGCCGCACCGGACGCCAGTCGAGCGGTGAGTCTCACGGTGGGGTTCCTTTGCTGGTTGTGCGGTCGTGCCAACTGGGCTGGTCGATCGACAAGCCCGCGCGAAGGAGACTACCCAGTCAAACCGTGTTCGGCCAAGTCTCCGCGTTGACTCATCAAAGATGCCCGCGTAGGTAGGGTCGTTGACTCATCTCAAGATGCCCGCGTGGG